>NZ_CP095053.1:0-330000 GCF_022921095.1 Hymenobacter aerilatus | reverse complement strand
AGGCTTGGCGCTGGTGAGTTGGTGCTGCTGCACCAGCTCAGCTACCAACTCAGCAGGTTGCACGGTTTCGGGCGTCAGTCGGAGTGGCTCGCGCTCGGCCACGGCCATGTGCAGCACGTGCTCCACCAGCCCCGACAGCCGTGTCAGCTCCTGCTGCGAAATGGCGAGGTAGGCTTTGGCCCGCTGCGGGTTTTGCAACGCCCCAAAGTGCTGCAAAGCCTCCACCGCCGCCGATACGGTGGCAATGGGCGTTTTCAGCTCGTGGGTCATGTTGTTGATGAAATCTTCCCGAATCTCCGACAGCTTCTTCTGGCGCAGAATCGTGCTCAGCATCAACCCGAAACACGCTGTTGTCAACACCAACAAGCCAACCGAACCCGCCAGCAAGCCCCCCATCTGCCGCAGCAGGTAGGGCACCGGCGGCTGGAAGGAAGCCCGCACGGCCACGCCCGGCAGGTGGGGTAAGGCCACGGCGGGCGTCTGCACGGGGTAGCCCATCGGCGCGGCCACCTGTTGGGCGCGCTGGTTGGTGGCCGTAGCTAGGGTATCAAACAGAAACGCGGTTTCGGCCTGGCGCTGGCGCAGCTCGGTTTGATAGGCCTCGGCTAGCTGGCTGAGGTTGAGTGTAGGCGTGCCGGCGTGGCGCAGGAGCAGTTGCAGAAACGCCTGGGCCACGCTATCGTCGTGCCGGCGGGCTGCCAAGGCACCAACTGGCCGTTGGCTGCCCGCTTGCCAGAGCTGTTGCAGCTGGCTTCGGTCGGCTGCATCCAGTTGCCGGATGGGTAGGGCTACGTGGCCGTAGCGGCTGCCCGTAGCGGCCGGTTGCAGCAGTATTTGCGCGGCTGCCAGCTGTTGGCGCTGCACCACCGCCAGCAGCGCTTCGTGGGCCGTGCGGGCAAATTGCGCTGTGTTTAGTTGGTACGTAGTGTAGAGCCAATAGGCTTGAAACCCATTGATACCCAGCATACACAGGCTAATCAGCCAGAAGATAACACGCAGGCGACTTTTCATGGGCGGCACGGCTGAAGGGCGAGTACCTGCAAGTACGGCCGGTGGGGGTAGGGAATCAAGCCGTTAACATTCTTTAACACAAAATAACAGTCGTTTACGTGCGCTTGAGGGTCCTTTGCACCAGTGCAATTACCGATAAAATCATCTGTCATCCTGAGCTTGCGAAGGACCTTCTCACGTCAGCACGATGCTCGTAACAACGACTTGTTCTAGCGTGAGAAGGTCCTTCGCAAGCTCAGGATGACAAGTGGCTTTTCACTGAAATATCCATCCGACCACTGTCTATATGCGTTCGTATTCTCGATTGAATAATGGTGTGGGCTGGGGCGTGTTTGCCCTGAGCCTGCTGGTGTACCTGCTCACGTTGGAGCCCACGGCCTCGTTCTGGGACTGCGGCGAGTTCATCGCCTGCTCCTACAAGCTGCTCGTGCCCCACCCGCCCGGCGCCCCCACCTTCCTGCTGCTGGGGCGCCTCGTGTCGCTGCTCAGCTTCGGCGACGTAACGAAAGTGGCCGTGCTCGTCAACGGCCTGTCGGCCGTGAGCAGCGCCTTCACCGTCTTGTTTCTGTTTTGGTCCATCACGCTGCTCGCCAAAAAGCTGGTGCTGCGCCGCCCCGGCCTGCATGACGACCGGGGCCTGACGCCGACCTTCGGGCAGAGCCTGCTGATTGTGGGCGCGGGCGCAGTGGGCGCGCTCTCGTTTGCCTTCTCCGACTCGTTCTGGTTCAACGCCGAGGAGGCTGAGGTGTATGCCATGTCGGCCTTGGGCACGGCGGCGGTGGTATGGCTGATGCTGAAGTGGGAAAACCGCGCCGATGAGGCCGACAGTGACAAGTGGCTGGTGCTGCTGGCGTATGTCATCGGCCTGAGCATCGGCGTGCACCTGTTGAACCTGCTGGCCATCCCGGCCCTGGGCTTTCTCTACTACTTCCGTCGCCAGCCGCGGCCTACCCTGTGGGGCGGTGTGCTTACACTAGGGGTAGGGTTAGGTATCGTAGGCGCTATTCTAGTCGGCATTATCCCTGGTTTGCCTACGCTGGCCGGCAGCTTTGAGGTGTTCTTTGTCAACTCGGTTGGGTTGCCGTTTAATGCCGGATTGGTCTTGTTTATGGCGTTGTTGATAGGACTGATTTGGGTGGGCTTTCGGCAGAGCTTTCAGCGGCGCAGTCAGCTGCTGAACACGTTCATGCTGTGCTTCGTGTTCATTTTGATCGGCTACTCGTCCTACCTGATCGTGCCAATTCGCAGTTCCTACCATCCTACCATCAACGAGAACAATCCCGAGGATGTACTCTCCTTCGTGAGCTACCTCAAGCGCGAGCAGTACGGGTCGCGGCCGTTGCTGTATGGACCCCACGTGTTTGCGCAGCCAATTGATCAGGTAGATGCCGGCCCGCGCTACGTGCGCCAGGGCGATAAGTATGTGGTGGCCGAGCAGAAGCAGGAACTCGTGTACCAGGATCAGGATAAAATGATCCTACCCCGCATATATACGGATGCTGGTGCTGCTCAGCGGGTATCGTACTATCAGAAATGGGTAGACATTCGGGAGGAGGTAAAGCCGACCATGGGGCAGAACCTGTCGTTTCTGTTCCGCTACCAGATGGGGCACATGTTCTGGCGCTACTTCCTGTGGAACTATGCTGGCCGCGAATCAGACGTGCAGCAGGCCGGCACTGTGTGGCCCACCGAGACCAGCCAGGGCCTGCCCGAGCGCGTGGCCGAGAGCAAGGCCCGCAACCAGTTCTTCGCCATCCCGCTGCTGCTGGGCTTGCTGGGCTTGTTCTACCAGGCCCGCAGCGACGGCAAGAACGCCTTGATCGTGGGCCTGCTGTTCGTCTTCACGGGCCTAGCCATCGTCGTGTACCTGAACCAGCCCCCCATCGAGCCCCGGGAGCGCGACTACACTTTCACGGGCGCTACCTATGCCTTTGCTATCTGGATCGGGCTGGGCGTGCTCGCGCTGGCTGACTTGCTGGGCAAGCTCGTCAAAGCCGACGCAGCCCGCGCTGGCGCCGTGACGCTGCTCGGGCTGCTGGCACCGGGCATCTTGCTGGCCCAGGGCTGGGACGACCACGACCGCTCGGACCGCTACAACTCCGTGGATTCGGCCAAGAATCTACTCAATTCCTGCGCCCCGAACGCCATCTTGTTCACCAACGGCGACAACGACACCTTCCCGCTGTGGTATGCCCAGGAGGTCGAGGGTTTTCGCACCGACGTGCGCATAGCGGTGCTACCCTATATGAATACCGATTGGCACATCGATCAGATGAGGCAGCGTAGTTATCAATCGGCGCCGGTAGCACTTTCTCTGAGCAGCTCGCGCTACACGCAGGGCACCAACGACTACCTGCCGTACGTCGAAAACCCGAGCGTATCAGAAGTAAACCTAAAAGACTTTCTGCGCTTGGTGCAGGAAGATAGCGACTTGCTCAAAGTCAGTTACGGCGAAGGTGGCCCTACCCTACTTTCTTTCCCATCGCCCAATTTCTACCTGCCCGTCGATACCGCGGCCGTACTGCAAAGCGGTAGCATCCCGAAAGAGCGACGCAGCCAGTTGGTCAGCAAAATGGAGTTCAACGTAAGCAAACGGGCATTGGAGAAAAAGAGCTTGGCTATTCTGGATATACTCGCCACCAATAACTGGAAGCGGCCCGTCTACTTCGCTACCAGCGTGGCGCTGTCGCAGGACCACTTGGGGCTGGAGCCGTATTTCCAGTTAGAAGGGCTGGCCTGGCGCGTGCTCCCGTTGCGCAACCCCGATTACGACCCGCGTGGCAACGACGATGGCTATGTGGCGAAAGAACTACTATACCAAAATCTGATGCAGCGCTTCGCCTACCGCGGCCTCAACAACCCCAACGTCTACCACGACGAAACCAACCTGATGTTTCCAGCCAGCTACCGCGATAAATTCGTACGCCTGGCCAACGCCTACCTTGCCGCCGGCGACACTGCCACCGCCCGGCAGGTTGCTGATAAGTGCCTAGCGGTGCTACCCGATGCAGCCATTCCATACGATTATTACTCGCCGGCGCTGGTACCCGCATTGGTAGCCGGCGGCGAGGTCAAGCGCGCTCAGCAGTTAATGGATGTGCTCCTGGACCGTACTCAACGGGCGCTAACCTACTACACCAGTCACCCCAACCCCCTGATGGAACGGGAGGTAGGTCAACACATGGGCACGGCGCAACAGCTCTACCTAGCCGCCCAACGAATAGGCGACACCCACCGAGCCGAACGTGCTTATCAGTTGCTGGCGCCCTACCTGCGGTAAAATGATGAATAGCAGATGATACGGCTATCATGTTTCGGCTCCGCTCAACATGACAGCTCTACCCTACCCCCAGACCCCAAAACCCCAAGGCCTCAAAAAGCAACACTTCAAAAACTTCACGTTACTTTTGCCGGTATGGCCCAGGCGCGCTCCATTCGCAAAAAGACTCTCGGTAGCTATCCGCATACGATGGTGGTGTTCAGCATTACGCTGGCGCTGCTGGTGGTGGGGTTGTTTGGCACTTTACTGATTTCGGGCTACAAAATCTCTAACCTCGTGAAGGAGAGCATCGAAATGCAGGTGTATCTAGAGCGCGGCCTACCCGAAACCCAGCTTCTGCGCTTGCAGCAGGACTTTGCCAGCAAACCGTACATCGCCTACAAAGGCAACCAGCCGCAGGTGCGGTTTCTCTCCAAAGAAGAAGGCGCCAAGGAATTGATTGACCAGACCGGCGAGGATTTTCAACAATTTCTGGGCGACAACCCCTTGCGCGATGCCTATATCCTCCGCATCAATGCTGACTATGCCGACTCGGTGCAGCTAGGCCGCATTGTGCAGGAGTTGAAAAAGCAAGACGGCGTGTTTGAGGTGCAGTACGTGCAGAGCCTCATCGATTCCATCAACCAGAACCTGCGCCGCTTCAGTCTGGTGCTGTTGGGCTTTGCAGTGGTGCTCACGGTGGTTGTGGTCATTCTCATCAACAATACCATCAAGCTAGCCCTGTTCTCCCAACGTTTCCTGATTCGGAGTATGCAGTTGGTGGGCGCTACCTCGGCTTTTATTCAGTGGCCGTTTCTCAGGCGTGCTACCTGGCAGGGCGTGGCTAGCGGCGTGCTGAGCGGGTTGCTGCTGTGGGGCTTGCTGCAATACGCGGCTCTCAACGTACCCGAAATTCAACTATTTCTAGATCAGCGCCTCCTTTTGGTCCTGTTTGTGGTGATGGTAGCGTTAGGAGCCAGTATCGGCTTTTTCAGCTCCTATCGCGCCGTGAAGAAATATCTGCGCTTGTCGCTGGACGATTTGTATTAAATAGATTCTTAGGCTTTTGGTTATCTATAGAACATCCAACCAAGCCCCTCCGCCTCCAAGACCTCTACTCTCATGAATCAACGCTTTGCTTTTGGTCCCCGCAACTACCGCCTGATGTTTATTGGACTGGCAGTGCTAGCGGCCGGTTTCATTACCATGACCCTCGACTCGACCGATTACGGCGAAGGATTCCTGGGTATCACGCTCGGGCCGATTCTGCTGGTTATCGGATTTCTGATTGAGTTCTGGGCCATTATGGCCAAGCCCGGCGGCCCTGTCGAAACGCCCAAGCCTACCCAGGATACCATGCCTACCCCCCTGGCTACCCCACCCACTACGCCCGTTGCGCCACCCACGCCGGCGCCGCGCCCTACCTACAACAAGCCGCGCTCCTAGAGGGCGCACGCATCTTTTACATTTCTGCTAGTCAGAACCAAAGCTAGTAGCTAACCGCTATCGGCTATCAGCTTACGCACAATGACGTATTGGCAAGCCATCCTCCTGGCCATTGTGGAGGGACTCACCGAGTTTTTGCCCGTGTCGAGCACCGGGCACATGATTATCACGTCGGCCCTGCTGGGCATCACGGCGACGTCGTTCACCAAACTCTACCTGGTGGTTATTCAGCTGGGGGCCATTCTGTCGGTGCTGGTGGTGTACTGGCGCCGGTTTTTCCAGAGCTTCGATTTCTACCTGAAGCTGCTGGTGGCTTTTCTGCCCATTGTGGTGGTAGGGCTGCTGCTAAAAAAGCACATCGATGCGTTGCTGGAATCGGTGACGGTGGTGGCGCTGATGCTGGTGGTAGGCGGCGTAGTGCTGCTGTTTGTAGATAAGTGGTTTCCGCAACAGCAGCAGGAACGCGGCGGCCACCCCGTAACGACGCCTAGCTACCGCGAGGCCTTTATAATTGGCTTGTTTCAGTGTATTGCCGTAGTGCCGGGCGTAAGCCGGTCGGCCGCTACCATTATTGGGGGCCTTACGCAGAAGCTGACCCGCCGCGCTGCTGCCGAGTTTGCCTTCTTTCTGGCTATGCCTACCATGACTGCCGCTGCCGCCAAAGACCTCCTCGATTACTACCAGGAGGCCTCCGAGCAAGGCATTCAGCTGGGAGATTTGTTTTCACGCGACGAAATAATGCAGCTCCTAGTAGGCAACGTGGTGGCCTTTGTAGTGGCGCTGCTGGCTATCCGGCTGTTCGTGAATTTTGTGGCCAAGTATGGTTTCCGCGCCTTCGGTGTCTACCGGATTATTGTGGGCGGTATTCTGTTGCTGCTGATTGGTCTGAAAATCAACCTGCAACTGGTATAGGTATGAGCACGAGAACCTTGGCTGATTTCGACTTTGAAGCGGGCGAAGTCCTGTTGGTAGACAAGCCGCTCACCTGGAGTTCGTTTGATGTGGTGCGCAAGGTGAAAAACACCTTGCGGCCCCGTAAAATTGGGCACGCCGGCACGCTAGACCCACTGGCTACCGGCTTGCTGATCTTGTGCACGGGCAAGCTCACCAAGCAAATCGACCAGATTCAGGCGCAGGAAAAGGAGTACACCGGCACGTTCCGCCTGGGCCAGACCACGCCCAGCTTTGACCTGGAAACGCCCGTGGACCACGAGGCGCCCTACCAGCACCTCACCGAAGCCGACCTGCTGGCTGCTGCCCAGCAGTTTGTGGGCGCCATTCAGCAAACGCCGCCGCTGTTTTCGGCGGTGAAGGTGAACGGCGAGCGGGCCTATGAGGTAGCCCGCCGAGGTGGCGAGGCCGAAATCAAGAGCAAGGAAATCACCATCAAAGCCTTCGAGCTAACGCGCATAGAGCTGCCAGAAGTGGATTTCCGGGTGGTGTGCAGCAAGGGTACCTACATCCGCAGCCTCGCCCGCGATTTTGGCGTGGCGCTGGGCTGTGGCGCCCACCTCACCAAGTTGGTGCGCACGCGCATTGGCGAGTACCGGCTAGAAGACGCCTTTACGATGGAAGCTATTCAGGCGCTGCGCCCGCCCCGGCCCGAGGGTAGCGCCCCGCGCCCAGAGCGCCCGCGTAAACCGCGCCCAGCCCGCACTGGCATCGAGTTTTACGAAAATAATTCTGGGAGTAACTCAGAGCAGCAGAAAGAAAATAATCTATCCTCCTGAGCCTGCGAAGGGCCTTCTCACAGTAGAACGAATCGTTCGTACGTCAGCCGTTCTGCGGGCATAAGCACCTTCGTCGCCGCTTGATGCGCGGAATGCTCAGGATGGCAGATGAAGGATAAAAGACTTTCCGAATTCGCACAACCCTCTCGATATTTGTTCGCTCTCCCACCGCCCATTCATAATTCACAGCTCTTAATTTCTACTTAACAAATGCACGTCGTTCGGGACCCGGCGCAGTTTCCCTACCTCGGCAATGCCGTGGTCACCAGCGGTACGTTCGATGGAGTGCACCTGGGCCATCAGAAAATTCTGCACCGCCTGCTGAAGGTGGGTCAGCAGCACGGCGGCCCCACGGTGGTCATTACCTTCTGGCCGCACCCGCGTCTGGTGTTGGGGCCGCCTCCCTCCCACCCCGAACTGCTGGAGCTACGCTTGCTGAATACGCTAGCCGAGCGCGAAACCAAGCTGCGCGACTTCGGCATTGACTACCTGCTGATTATTCCTTTCACCAAGGAATTCGCGAGCTGGACGTCGGAAGAATTTATCCAGAAAATCCTGCTTGATACGGTGGGCACGCAGCGGCTAGTAATTGGCTACGACCACCGCTTCGGCAAGAACCGTGAGGGCGGCTTCGACTACCTGCACCAGCACGCCGACCGCTACGGGATGCGCGTAGAAGAAATTCCGCGCGAGGATGTAGACGCCGTGGGCGTGAGCAGCACCCGCATCCGCCGCGCCCTGGAAAGCGGCGACGTGGCCACCGCCAACCGCTACCTCGGCTACGCTTACCCCTTCACCGGCATTGTAGTGAAGGGCCAGCAACTAGGCCGCACCATTGGCTATCCTACCGCTAACATCCAGTGCTCAGAGCCGCTGAAGCTGATTCCGGCCCGCGGCGTGTACGCTGTACGTGCCACCACGGCCGCCGGCACCACCCACCCGGCCATGCTCAATATCGGCATACGCCCCACCGTGGGCGGTAATCTAGCTGAAACTGTAGAAGCCCACCTGCTCGACTTCGACGGTGACCTGTACGACCAACTACTTACCGTGGAGTTTGTAGCTCGCCTGCGCGACGAACAGAAATTCAACGGCCTGGATGCTCTGAAAGCGCAGCTAGCACTAGATGCTGAGGCTGCGCGGCAGCAACTAGGATAGTTAGGCTGCCCGGCAGCAGCAAGGGTAATCTTAAGCGCATGGCGCGGGGCTGTGCCCCGTGCCGACTATTCGTGGGCCTCTGGCCCACCCGCTAGCACGATTACGCTGCTACCATTCAGATGAATGCAGGCCAGAGGCCTACCAATAATTGGCACGGGGCACAGCCCCGCGCCATGTACGCCTAACTATCTTTATCGAAACTTCTACGAAACTTTCGTAGTATAGCCATCCATACCTCTCGGTTATGCGGCGCGTTGGCTTTCTACTCCTACTCTTTTTTTGCCTGGCCAAAGCAGCTAGCGCCCAAATCACCGTGCGCGGTGTGGCGCGCGACTCGCTAACGCACGAGCCGTTGGGGTTTGCCAGTGTGTTTTTGGCCAACACCACCTACGGTGCTACCACCGATGCGCAGGGTAGGTTTGAGTTGCGCGGTGTGGCAGCGGGGCCATACGAGCTGCTGGTTTCTTACCTCGGCTACCAGCTCTACCGCAAGGCTATTTTGGTGCAGGATAAGAGCTTGACCGTCAATCCTCAGCTGCTGCCCACTGCCCAGCAACTAGCCGAAGTGGTAGTGCGCCCCCACAAAAATAACCCCGACGACTACCGCACGTTTGAGGAGTATTTTCTAGGTTCCACTACTTTCTCGCAGCAGTGTCGCATCCGCAACCCCGACGACGTGCTGGTAGACTACGACCCGCAGGCCAAGGAGCTGACCGCCACCAGCCGCGACTTTGTGCTGGTGGAAAATCGAGCGTTGGGCTACCGTGTGAAGTACTACGGCCTGCACTTCTCGGTCGATTTCAAGCGGCAGTTTGTACAGTTCTACGGTTCGCCGGTATTTGAGGAAATGCGTGCCCGCAACGCCCGGCAGCAGCGGCGCTGGGCCGACAACCGCCGGCAGGCCTACCATGGCTCGCAGATTCATTTTTTGCGCAGCGTGTACGAAAACCGGGTGGAGGACCAGGGCTTTCGAGTGCAGAAGCTGCGTATTGTAGACAACCCACGCCGGGCCCGCGCCGATAGTATTATGCAGCATCTGCTGGCTACCTTACCACCCGGTCAATCGTTGGTACTGCCTGACTCGTTACAGCGCCAGCGGCAGGAGCCGCGCAGCTACGGCTACCTCTACACCCGCCCTCTACCCATTGACAGCCTGCGCCAGTTGGTGGCTGATACCTGCCAGCTGCGCTTCCACGACCTGCTGCAAATCACCTACCTCCCCGAAAAGCCCGACCCGCGCTACCGGCCGGAAGTACCTGGCCAGCTGCAACCCGGCCCCGCCCCTACCGAGGAGGTATCGACTCTCTACTTACAAGTGCCCAGCGTGCAGATTTTCCCGAACGGCCGCCTGGCGCACCCGCTGGCTATTTACAACGATGGGTACTGGGGCTTCGAGAAAATGGGTGAAATGCTACCCTATGACTATATTCCGCCGAAGCAATAGCGTTTTAGCAGCGGCCTGCTCCCGAAACGCGCTATGTCCTTACAGACAGCTTTTAGTAGTACGCTATATCTTCTTATTATGCCTTCTATCTATCGCATTGGGTTGTTGCTGTTATTTGCACTGATTAATGAATATGCGCTGGGGCAAAGCACACTAAGCGGCCAAGTACTTGACGCGCAGAGCAGTAAGCCCCTGGAAATGGCCAACGTTTTTTTTGCCAACACCACCGTGGGTACCCCTACAGATGCGCAGGGGAAATTTGCGTTTCCTACCCTGAAGGCGGGCTCTTACACATTAGTGGTTTCCCACCTGGGCTACCAGCTCTACAAACAGACCATCACGGTAGCCGACGCCCCGCAGACCTTCATCATTCAGCTGGCGCCTACCACCAACCAACTTAGCGAAGTGGTGGTGCGCCCCCACCGCAACCGCCCCGCCGACTACGCCCGGTTCACCCAACGCTTTCTGGGTAGTTCTTCTTTTTCGAAGCAGTGTAAAATCCGTAATCCAGATGGAGTAGTGGTGGAGTACGACGACCAGAAAGACGTGCTTATGGCCTACACGCCCTACCAGCTACAGGTAGACAACGAGGCCCTGGGCTACCGCGTCACGTTTTATGACCTGGATTTTCAAGTGAACTACGGGCAGCAAACCACTTATACCGATAGTCAGGTCAGCTTTCAGGACCTGACACCGCGCAACGAGCGGCAGCGCCGGCGCTGGGCCGAAAATCGACAGCGTGCGTATCAGGGCTCGTTCATGCATTTTCTGCGCAGTGTGTACCGCAATGAGGTAGCAGAGGCGGGCTTTCGGGTGCAGCGCTTGCAGCGCGAGGAAAACCAGCACCGCGCCTGGGCCGTCAACTACATGCTGACGCGCAGCACGCTGGGCGTACAAAGCCGCGGCCTACCCATGGCCGTGGTGCATGCCCTGCGCGAGCCGCCTATCACGTCGGCCCTCAGCCCCGATGCGCTACCCAGTGACAGCATGCGACGGTATGCGCCGCCCCAAACGTGGCTGCGGTTCCGGGGACTGTTGGCCGTGACGTACGAGGGCGAAGAGAAAGACCCGGCGTATCAACGGCTGTTTCCAGGGCCAAGGGCCGATATTCGTGCGCAACGCTCGGTGGTGCAGCTGCGCATGCCAGAAGCGGAGGTAACGGCCGCCGGCGTGATACGCACCCTGGGCGCGGTGGTCACGGAGGGCTATTGGGGCTTCGAGCGGGTAGGCGAGCTGCTGCCGCAGGATTACCAGCCCCCGGTGCCGGAGTTGCGTATGAAACGCTAACTTACCCGTCCACCCACTCTACCCCCACCCATGATCAACAAAGTAGTACCCGATGCCCAGGCGGCGCTGGCGGGCCTCACTGATGGCATGACCCTGATGCTGGGCGGCTTCGGCCTGTGCGGCATCCCCGAAAATGCCATTCAGGAAATTCTGCGCCGGGGCGTGCGGGAGCTGACGTGCATCAGCAACAACGCGGGCGTCGATGATTTTGGCATTGGGCTACTGCTGCAAACCCGGCAAGTGCGCAAGATGATTTCCAGCTATGTGGGCGAAAACGCTGAATTTGAGCGACAGTTGCTGAGTGGAGAGCTGGAAGTGGAGCTGATTCCGCAGGGCACGCTGGCCGAACGCGTGCGGGCGGGCGGCGCGGGTATTCCGGCCTTTTATACGCCTGCTGGCTACGGTACGGAGGTAGGCGAAGGCAAAGAGAGCCGCGAGTTCAATGGCAAGATGTATCTGCTGGAAACCGCCCTGCACGCCGATTTTGCCCTCGTGAAAGCCTGGCGCGGCGACACGGCTGGCAACCTCATCTACAAAGGCACGGCCCGCAACTTCAACCCCATGATGGCTACCGCTGGCAAAATAACGGTGGCCGAGGTGGAGGAGCTGGTACCAGCCGGCGAACTAGACCCTAACCACATCCACACCCCCGGCATTTTTGTGCAGCGCATTTTTGAGGGTAGGGAGTACGAGAAGCGAATTGAGCAGCGTACGGTGCGGCGTTAATTTTTCGCGCGGAGTACGCAGAGTTTTGGGGCGTCTGTCTGGAAAACATATGCACGAGAATCAAATTTCTGACCGCGTGATTGGTGCGGCTTTCAAGGTGCACACTGCTTTAGGGCCGGGGTTGTTGGAATCGGTGTATGAAGCCGTTTTGGCGTATGAGCTGCGTAAGTACGGACTGCATGTAGAAACTCAGAAACCCATTCCCGTCATCTATGATGAGGTAAAGCTGGATTTGGGCTTTCGACTTGACTTATTGGTGGAAAACAAAGTAGTAGTCGAGTTAAAATCCATTGAAACGCTGCTGCCCGTGCATCACAAGCAGCTATTAACCTACCTGAAACTCGCCTATTACAAGCTCGGTCTACTCATGAATTTCAACACGGCGCTGCTCCGCTCCCAGCTCTCCCGCCTGGTAAACGGCCTATAAAGACAGACGCCCTAAAACTCTGCGCGCTCCGCGCGAAAAAAACCATGTTAGAAAAAACCCAAATCGCCCAACGCATTGCTCAGGAGCTGCGCGATGGCTACTATGTCAACCTCGGTATTGGCATCCCTACCCTGGTGGCCAACTATATTCCTGAAGGTATCAATGTGGAGCTGCAATCCGAAAACGGGCTGCTGGGCATGGGGCCGTTTCCGACGGAGGCCGAAGTAGACCCCGATCTTATCAACGCCGGCAAGCAAACCGTGACCACGCTACCCGGCTCCAGCATTTTCAGCTCGGCCGATTCGTTTGCGATGATCCGGGGCGAGCACGTGGACCTGACGATTTTGGGTGCCATGGAGGTATCCGAAACCGGCGACATTTCCAACTGGAAGATACCCGGCAAGATGGTGAAAGGCATGGGCGGCGCCATGGACCTGGTAGCTTCGGCCCGCAACATCATCGTGGCCATGCAGCACACCGCTCGCGACGGCAGCAGCAAGCTCCTCCCTGCCTGCACCCTACCCCTCACGGGCGTGCGCTGCGTCAGGAAAATCGTAACGGAGCTAGCTGTGCTCGACGTGACGCCTGACGGTTTTGTGCTGCGCGAGCGGGCACCGGGCGTATCCGTAGAACAAATACAGGCTGCTACAGCCGGCCGCCTGGTGATACCCAAGGGTGATGTGCCAGAGATGCAGCTGTGAGGTAGGAGTTATTGGGATGATACCAAAACGTCATTCTGAGCTTGTTGAGGAATCTCGCGTGCTGATGAAAGATAGTATCCACCGTCAGCACGCGAGATTCCTCGACAAGCTCAGAATGACGTTCTATTTGACCGCCCCTACGTTACTTCTTATGCAAGCTGTCGGCCGATTCGGTCACGACGGTGTTGGGGGCCGTGTATTCGGTGGAGGGCACCGCGGCGGGCATGGTGGGCACGGTGTCGCGCTGGGTGGTATCCTGATGCACTACCACATCGGCATTGGCGGCCGTGGTAGAGTCGGCGGGGGTGGAGTTGCAGGCGCTGAGGCTAGCAGCGGCGGCCAGTAGCCCCAGCAAAGCAAGGCGAGGAGTAGACATTGGCATCGGGGATTAGGATAAGGAGTATGGTTGTCGAAACGAATCCGCGGGGTAGGAGGTTGTAGAATACTGTGCGCCTACTGGTTGCTTCCTGTCTGACTGTATCCGTAGTTTTAACATCAACTACGCCGGTTTCTACGTAGGCGTACCCAAGCAAGCAGTATTCATACTGCGCTATATTCCTGCAATTCAACCTTCTTTTGTATATGCCCGCAACAAGTCCTAACACGAAAACCAGCGGCGGCCACGCTAAAAAGCAAACCCTACCCGGCATGCCCGCCGCTCCCGAGCTACTAAACCACGACGCCACGCCGGCCCACAAGCTGGTATTGCGCACCCTGAAGCGCGGCGACTTCAAAGCCGTGAAAGAAATCATGGACAAGGTGTATTCCAATATGGAAGGTGCCTGGGCCCAGGACGAGTACAACAACCTGCTGAAGAAATTTCCGGAAGGGCAGATCTGTATTGAAGACAACGGCCAGGTAGTGGCCGCCGCGCTGGCTATCATCGTGGAATACAGCAAGTTCGGCGACAAGCACACCTACGCCAAAATTACGGGCAATGGCAAGTTTGACACCCACGACGCCAACGGCGACACCCTCTACGGCGTGGACGTGTTTGTGGACCCCGAGTACCGCTCGCTCCGCCTGGGGCGCCGTCTCTACGATGCCCGCAAAGAGCTCTGCGAAAACCTGAACCTGCGCGCCATGGTGGCCGGCGGCCGAATTCCCGGCTACGCTACCTACGCCAACGAAATGACCCCGGCTAAGTACGTGGAAATGGTGCGTAACAAGGAGCTGACCGACCCCATTCTCACCTTCCAGCTCGCCAACGATTTTTACGTACGCAAGCTCATCCGGGGCTATCTACCCTACGACTCCGAGAGCAAAGCTTACGCCACGCTGCTGGAGTGGATTAACGTGTACTACGATGAGGAAACCGATAAGCTGATTGGTAACCAGAAGTCGAACGTGCGCATTGGCATTGTGCAGTGGCAGATGCGCGCCACGCAAAACCTGGAGGATTTCTTCCAGCAAATGGAGTTTTTCGTGGATACCGTATCGGGCTACAAGGCCGACTGTGTGCTATTCCCGGAGTTCTTCAACGCGCCCATGATGGCCCTCACCAACGAGGAGTCGCCATCGGTGGCCATTCGCTCGATGGCGGCCTACACGGAGCCCATCAAAACCAAGATGATGGAGTTGGCTGTGAGCTATAACATCAATGTGATTGCCGGCTCCATGCCGCTCTACGAAGACGGCAAACTTTACAACGTTAGCTACTTGTGCCGCCGCGATGGTACCGTGGACGAGCAGTACAAGCTGCACGTAACGCCCGACGAAGCCAGCTATTGGGGCATGCGCGGTGGCGACAAGCTGAAATGCTTTGATACGGACTTTGGTAAAATCGGCATCCTGATTTGCTACGACGCGGAGTTTCCGGAGCTAGCCCGCATGCTGAGCGACGAAGGCATGAAAATTCTGTTCGTGCCTTTCTGGACCGATACCAAGAACGCTTACCAGCGCGTGCGGCTTTGCGCCCAGGCCCGCGCCATCGAAAACGAATGCTACGTAGCCATTACCGGCTCGGTGGGCAATCTGCCCCGCGTCGAGAACATGGACATTCAGTACTCGCAAAGCGCTGTGTTTAGCCCCTCGGACTTTGCCTTCCCCCACGATGCCATTGTAGCCGAGGCCACGCCCAATACGGAGATGACTCTGATTGCCGACCTCGACCTGGACTTGCTGAAAGACCTGAATACCAGCGGGGCCGTGCGCAACCTGCGCGACCGGCGCAAGGACCTCTACTCGGTGAGCTGGGTAGGTAAGAACGAGCGCGCCGACGAGCTACTGGAAATGGGCGCCGAACGTGCCCCGAAAACAAGCCGTCGCAAGGCTTCGGCGGAGTAGATTCCTCTCAGCAAAACCGTTTTAGCAAGTTCTTTCGTATCTTTTAGCGTGTGCACTATACCAAACAGCCGCTCGGACTTTCCGGGCGGCTGTTTTTTTAGGGTAGGAGGGTAGGAAGTGAAACGATCTGTCATCCTGAGCAGCGCGAAGGACCTTATGCCCGCAGAACGAGTCGTTGTTGCGCTTGTCGTTCTATCGTGAGAAGGTCCTTCGCTGCGCTCAGGATGACAGATCGTTTCACTTCCTACCCTCACATCCCCACACCCTCCTACCCTACAGCTTACCCTCCCGCACTCACCAAATGCGTGTGGTCGCGGAGGACGGTTTGCAGGAACGTTTCGTCGGGGAGGTCGGTGCGGATCGTGGTGAGGGTTTTCACTTTGTTGGCCACTTCGTGCAGCAGCAAGTAGTTGTTGCGCTGCAAACCCTGTTGCAGCAACCGCCGAATCAGGGCTATGTCGTGGTCGGAGAGTTGAGCGGCTTGCGGGAATACCACTTGGTAGTTGGTATCGGGGAGGTAGGCGGCTGGGGTGGCGTGCTGGGCCCGGGGGCGTAGGCTAACCACAGTAGTGCCGGCTGCTAGGTCGCCGAGGCGCTGGCCACGGCCGTTGATAATAATAGTAAGCAACGCTATGGCTCCTGAAAACGCCACAATCTCGATGGGACGCAGCAGCCACCGCAGTAGGTAGTCGCCGAGGCCAGCGGGCGTGCCATCCAGCCGCACCACCCGAATGTGGCGGGCTTTTTTGCCCAGGCTCTGGCCATTGAAGAATAGCTCGCAAGCCGGGAAATAGAGCAGTGTGGGGAGTATCAGCAGAAAAATGCCAATGGGTCCAGGGTTGAGGTTTAGCTGCGCGGCCAGCACTACCCACAGCAGCACCCACACGCCATACAGCAGATAATCCAGCAGGGCTGCCACTATCCGGTCGCCCACACTGGCTATTTCGTACTCCAGCGTTACGTTTTGGGTGGTATGGATGCGAATCGTACTCATATACAAGTAGAAGAAGAATACCGCCGGCTATTAGTACGGCAAATTTTTATAGAACCCGGGTTGCGTACCGCAGATTTTGGTTGGACATTAGAACGGGAAATACCTCTGGAATAGGCCGAAACGCAGATGTAATTGACTGCTGCCACGTTTCGGCCCGAAAAAGGTTCTTTCTCTGGTATAACTAGTCGAAATATAATGCGGGAAGCTATTTTTTTGCGGCAAAATGAGGAGCGTTGGCGGCAGTACGAACTACAGCCTCCCGCCGGTCCCGATGAGCTGGCGGCGCGCTTCGTGGCCCTCACCGACGACTTGGCTTTTGCCCAAACCTTCTACCCCGACTCCCCTACCACGCAGTACCTGAACGCCCTCACCAGCAAGCTGCACCAGGCGCTGTACAAAAACAAAACCGAGCGTACAGGGCGGTTTCGGCAGTTTTGGGCCGAGGAGTTGCCCCTAGTAGTAGCCCGCCACCACGGCACCTTGCTCACGGCGTTGCTGCTGTTTCTGCTGTTCACGTCGCTGGGTGCTCTGTCTGCTGCCTACGACGACACGTTTGTGCGCGTGGTGCTCGGCGACGGCTACGTGAACCAGACCCTGGCCAACATTGCCAAAGGCGACCCCATGGCCGTGTATAAAGGCGAAGACGAAACCCCGATGTTTCTGTTTATCACCGTCAACAACATTCGGGTGGCGCTCATGACGTTTGCCGCCGGCATTACGGCAGGGCTGGGCACTGTGTATCTGCTATTCCACAACGGCGTGATGCTGGGGTCTTTCCAGTATTTCTTCTACCAAAAAGGTGTGCTCCTACCCTCGGTGCTCACCATCTGGATACATGGCACGCTGGAAATATCGGCCATTGTGCTGGCCGGCGGCGCAGGGCTGGTGATGGCGCGGGGCTTTCTGTTTCCGGGCACCTACTCCCGCGCCGTCGCCTTTCGACAGTCGGCCCGCGACGGGGTGAAGATTGCCATAGGTCTGGTGCCCATTTTTGTGGTAGCCGGCTTCTTAGAAGGCTTCGTGACGCGCCATACCGAAATGCCCCTGGCGCTTAGTCTGCTGATTATAGGCACGTCGGCAGCCTTTATTCTCTGGTACTTTGTGGTGTACCCGCGGCTGGTGCTGCGTCGCGCCAACCATCTGTAAGACACTCATTTTTTATTCTATGCGCCATACGTTTACGCACGAATTAGACTACCGTCAGGAGCGAGATTTCGGGCAGAAAATCAACGCCACGTTTGCCTTTATTCAAGCCCAGGGTAGGCCGTTGACCCGGGTGCTACTCTATCTAGTGCTGCCTGTGGCCCTGCTTAGCGGTATTGGCATGGGTATCGGGCAGGCTGGCGTTTTCAGCTTGCTTGGGCAAGGCCGCCGTGGTTTGGCTTCCGGTGCGTTTGGTTCCGTGAGCAGTGGCCTGGCTTTCATGACCGGGGTAGGCGGGGCGCTCCTCACCTACTTGCTGCTCACAGCTACCCTCTACGAGTACGTGCGCCTGCGCATGACCCTACCCGCCGATGAGGAAGTAACGCCGGCTCTCGTGTGGTCTCAGGTGCGCTCCTCGGTGTGGTGGATCCTACTGTCGGGCATTATCTTGACCGTCCTGACGGGTCTCGGCTTTGTCTTTTTATTCTTTCCGGGCGTGTATTTAGCGGTGGCGCTGTCTTTGTTCTTCGCCGTGATGATTATGGAGCGCAATGGGTTTAGCAAGAACTTCAGCCGTTGCTTCGAGCTGGTGAGCGGGCATTGGTGGTCTACCTTCGGCCTTCTGTTCATTATGTGGATAATTCAGAGCTTCGCGGGATTTATCTTTCAAATTCCTACCTACTTGCTGATGGGACTGAAGATGGCGCACATTCCCATTCCCGGCGAAGAAATGCTGGCCATCGCCACGCAGGTATTCGCTACGATAGGACAGGTGCTGCTCTACACCCCTACCATGCTGGCCATCTTGTTTCAATACTTCAACCTAGTAGAACGCAAAGATGGAGTAGGCATGCGCCACCTAGTCGACAGCATTGGGCAGCAGCCTGCTACCACAGTTTCATCTGCCGCCTACCGGCCTGATGAGGAAGGCGAGTATTGAGTTGTTAGTTAGCGGTGCAGGAATAACTCAGGGTGCCCTTACGCGGCTCCGCACACAACTCACGACTTGCAACTCAAATACTTTTCAAATAAACCAGCATCTGCTTTGGCTTCTTTCTGGATTCGATGGGGTAGGATGCTGCTGATGCTCTTGCTTCTGAGTGGCCTGCCGGCCAGTGCGGCTCCTACCCCGCCCCCTACCCTCACTACGACTTCCCTACCCCCCGTGCGCCTGCGCCGACCCGACCCCGAGCAGCTACGGGACTTCCGTGGGCAGCGGGATTTTCAGTATGTGGAGGTACGCAGCGAAATGAGTCCGTGGGACCTGTTTTGGGCGCGGGTGTGGCAGCGCGTGGGCGAGTGGCTGAGCAGTCGCAGCTACCACGGGTTCTGGCGCTACGTGTTTTATGCCCTGTTTCTGGGCGCTTTGGTCTTTGTGATTCTGAAACTCTTGCAGGTAGACATTACCGGTGCCTTCGGCCGCAACCCGCGCCGCGCCGCCCTAGCCTACGATACCGAGGCCGAAGACATTCACGCCCTAGACTTCCCTACCCTGCTGGCCGAGGCCGAGGCCGCCGGCAACTACCGCTTGGCCGTACGCCTGGGCTACCTGCAAGCCCTCAAGCAACTCACCGACGCTGGCCATCTGGAATGGCAACCCGATAAAACCAACCTCGCCTACGAGCGCGAGTTGCCGGCTGGTCCTTTACGCACGGCCTTCTCGGAGGTATCCAGGCAGTTTGAGTACGTGTGGTACGGCGAGCTGACACTCACGCCCGAGCACTACGCCCATACCCACGCCAGTCGGCAGGCCCTACTGGCCCAGCTCACTAACCGACGCGCCGCCTAACGCTACAACCGCTCATGACAACCTTTCGCTGGTATCTGCTGGGACTTGTGGCGCTCTTCGTGGGCTACGTGGCGCTGGAGTATTATCGACCCAAGCCCATCAACTGGACGCCTACCTTTCGCAACCAGGATAAAATCCCGTACGGCACCTATGTGCTCTTCCAAACCCTACCCGAGGTGCTTGACGCGCGTGTGCAGCCCGTGCGCCTGCCCATCTACAACGAGCTAGCTGACGGCTATGCCGACCCCGCTGAGGCCAGCGAGGCAGACCCCGACGAGCAAGAAGCCGCCGAGCTGGAAGAAGAGCTGAAAGTAGATACGGCGGCGCTGCCGATGGCCGAGCGCGGCCAGTACGTATTTATCAACTCCGAATTCAACGTCAGCCGTCCCGATCTGCACACGCTGCTGCGCTACGTGGCCCGCGGCAACACCGTCTTTATTGCGGCCAGCGACTTTTCGCGGGGTCTGCGCGACACGCTGCACTTCAGCACCCGCGATTTCTTGGCCCAGGATACGCTCGGCAACGCCCTCCCTTCGGACTCTACCACGCTGCGCCTGCTGGCCCCTACCCTACGACGCGCTGCAGGCACGCAGTTCCGCTACCCACTTCTAAATGCATCCACGCGCCTACTCAACGACAGCCTCGGGCAGTTGCAGCCTTTGGCTGTAGATGCCCGCGACCGCACCGTGTTGGCGCGCTGTGCTTATGGTCACGGCTATTTCTACCTCAGCTCCGTGCCAATGGCATTTACCAACTACTTCGTGCTGCGCCCGCAAACCAGTAACTTCGCTTACGCTGCCTTTTCTTACTTACCCGCGGGCCGCCCTACCCTCTGGGACGAATACCAGAAGCAGGGCCGCGAGGGCGAGCAGAGCTTGTTGCGTGTGCTCCTGAACCACGATGCCCTGCGAGTAGCCTACTACCTATTTTGCGTGGGCGTACTACTCTTTATGGTGTTTGAAGCACGTCGTCGCCAGCGCATCATTCCGGTGCTGCGGCCATTGCCCAATACCACGCTGCTCTTTACACGCACGGTGGCCTCGCTCTACCGCCAGAGCAGCAACCACGCCCTCATCGCCGAAAAGAAAATCGACCTGTTTCTGGACTACGTGCGCACGCGCTTTCAGGAGTCTACTTCCGATTTGAACGACGAAGCCTTTCGGGAACGAGTGGCGCAGAAAGCCGGCGTGCCTCGCCCGCAGGTAGATGCATTGTTGCGGCGAATTAACTTTATTCGCACGGCTCCGGCGGTGTCAGATCAGGAGTTGCTACGCCTGAGCAAGGAATTGCAGCAGTTCAAAAAGCTCGCTCGATAAAATTGTATTAAGCAGCAAAATATAACTTTATTTATTTTGCACTATTCAAATAAATTACCTTTTACATAATAGAATACGTTAATCGATTAACATATAGAATGCCTAATTAAAATATTCCGCTCCACCTTTCACTTCTGATTACTCTGCATGGAATCCAATCCTATTTCTAATTTTCCATCTACCCCCACTTCTCCTACCCCGCCGCCTGCTGACAGCTTCGCTGCACCGCGCACCGATTTCGGCCGCCTTACTTCGGCAGTAACGGCTATCCGTCAGGAGATGGGCAAGGTGATTGTGGGACAACACGAGTTGCTGGAAATGCTGCTCACCGCCATTCTGGCCGATGGGCATGTGCTGCTAGAAGGGGTGCCGGGGGTGGCCAAAACCCTCACCGCAAAGCTGCTTGCCCGCACGCTGGCGGTGCCTTTCAGTCGCCTCCAGTTCACGCCCGACCTTATGCCTTCCGACGTGCTGGGCACCTCGGTTTTCCGTCCCAATACGGCTGATTTTGAGTTTCGGCCCGGCCCCATCTTCGCCAGCGTGGTGTTGATTGACGAAATCAATCGGGCGCCGGCCAAAACGCAGTCGGCGCTATTCGAGGTGATGGAGGAGCGCCACATCACGCAGGACGGCACAACCTACCCCATGCAGGAGCCCTTCGTGGTGCTAGCCACCCAAAACCCGGTGGAGCAAGAAGGCACCTACCGCCTACCCGAGGCCCAGCTCGACCGTTTCCTATTCAAGCTGAACGTGGGCTACCCTACCCTGGAGGATGAGGTAGCCATTTTGCAGGGTCACCACGCGGGTTTTGGGGGCACGCCGCTGGAGGTAGTGCAGCAAGTGCTGTCGGCGGAGGATATTGCGGCCTTGCGCCAGCAAGTGCGCCAGCAGCGGGTAGAGCCCAAGTTGCTGGAATATATTGCCCGCCTCGTAGGCCAGACGCGTGCGCACAAAGGCCTGTATCTGGGCGCATCGCCGCGGGCGTCGCTGGCCCTGCTCAACGGCGCTAAAGCCCTGGCCGCTCTCCGCGGCCGCGACTTCGTGACGCCCGACGACGTGCAGTTTCTGGCGCCCGCTGTCCTGCGTCACCGCATCTTGCTCACCCCCGAGCGCGAGATGGAAGGCCTCACGGCAGACGAGATTATCAAACAGATTGTGCAGCAGATTGAGGTACCGCGGTAGAGTATGAGTAATCCCAAAAGTTATCTGTCATCCTGAGCTTGCGAAGGACCTTATGCCCGTTGAACGAGTCGTTGATACGCTTGTCGTTTTTGCGTGAGAAGGTACTTCGCAAGCTCAGGATGACAGACGTTTTCTTACTCGCCTCTGAAACCAGATGAAATCCCTCTTCCTCACCACCCGCTTTTTCATCCTGCTCGCAGCACTGACGACCGGCTTTGTAGTGGCGTTTTTCCTACCCTCGTTGCTGGGGCCGATGCAGGTGGTGCTAGGGCTGCTGGTGGTGCTAGTGGCACTGGATGCGCTGTTGCTGTACGCTCCTGGTGGGCAGGTATTTGGGCGGCGGGTCATGGGCGAAAAGCTCGCCAACGGCTCCGACAACGACATTGCCATCTACCTCGAAAATCGTTACCGCTTCGCCGTTTACACCAAAACCATTGATGAAATTCCGCATCAATTTCAGCGGCGCGATGTGCTGTTTCGAGCGGCGTTGAAGGCAGGCGAAACGCAGGTGATTCGCTATCAGCTGCGGCCTACTAAGCGCGGCGAGTACTCGTTTGGGGCCGTAAATGTGTTTGTGGCCTCGCCGCTAGGGCTAGTGCGCCGGCGCTTCCGCTATGGACAAGACCAACTGGTACCGGTCTACCCATCGTTTTTGCAAATGCGGCAGTACGAGCTACTGGCCATCAGCAACCGCCTCACGGAGGTGGGCGTGAAGCGTATTCGGCGGGTAGGGCACAGCATGGAGTTTGAGCAAATCCGGCCCTACGTGCCCGGCGACGACCCGCGCAACATCAACTGGAAAGCCACCGCCCGTCGCGCTGGCGCCAGCACCGACGCGCTGGTAGTTAACCACTTTCAGGACGAGCGCGCTCAACAAGTATACTGCCTCATCGACAAGGGTAGGGTGATGCGCATGCCCTTCCACGGCCTCAGCCTGCTCGACTATGCCATCAACGCTACCTTGGTGGTCAGTAATATTGCCCTGCTCAAGCACGACAAAGCCGGGCTGGTGACGTTTGCCAACAAGCTGAGCGCCCTGGTACCGGCTGAGCGCCGCAGCGGCCACCTGCGCAAGCTGCTGGAAGTACTGTATCGTCAGCGCACCAAGTACCTCGAAACCAGCTTCGAAACACTCTATACGGCCATCAAGACCAATATCCGCCAGCGTAGCCTGCTAATTCTATTTACCAACTTCGAGACGCTGAGCGGGATGCAGCGCCAGCTACCCTACCTGCGCCGCTTAGCCAAGGACCATTTGCTGCTAGTAGTGTTCTTCGAGAATACGGAGTTGCACCAATTCTTGGACGCGCCGGCCCAAACCACCGAGGACGTATATAATCAAACCATTGCTGAGAAATTTGCCCAGGAGAAACGGCAGATTGTGCTGGAGTTGCAGCGCTACGGTATCCATGCGCTACTCACGGCGCCCGAGCAACTTACCATCAACACGCTCAACCGCTATCTGGAATTTAAGGCGCGAGGGCTGATTTGAGGATTTCCCGCAGTGGCTCGTGGAGGGAAGCGCAGAGGTTCCCGGAGTTCAACGATTAACCAAATCCTCCGCACTCGCTCGGCTGTGCCGAGTGAGGACTACGCCCTAGCAGCTTTGCTGCGCGCGTTTGCTTGGCGGTAGCGTGGCTCTGCCCAAACGGCGCATCCGGATTCGGGGCAGAGCCCCTCAAGCGTAGTCCTCACTCGGCACAGCCGAGCGAGTGCGAACCTCTACGAGAAATTCCGGCAAGGGCTCCGGCAGGCTGTTTGCGTTGGTAGGAGTACCTTGCGGTTCTCCCATCCCACTTGCGTATGCTTTCCTTTTCTCGTTGCGGACTGATTTTCTTATCGTTACTGCTTTCTGCAGTAGCTAGTCAGGCCCAGTTAGCTCCTACCCCTCCTACGCATCAACTAATGCCGGTGCCCGCCACGGCCACCTGGGGCGCGGCGCGGATACCCCTGCGCAACACCTTTTCTTACCACATCACTGCCGATACGCAGCCGGATACCGCGGTGGCGGCAGCGGCACGGCGCGTACAAACTCGTCTGCTACGGCAGCTTGGTGTTACTCGGCCACCCGCCAAAGCCAAACCAGCGGCCAACCAAACGCCCCCTACCCTCAGCATCCGGTACGGCAAGCCGGGCCGCATGGCCAATGGCGATGAGGAGCGCTACGCCCTGCGCGTGACGCCTATGGGCATTTCTCTCACCGCCCCTACTAGCCTGGGTGCCTTGCGCGGGCTGGCCACGCTGGAACAGCTCGTGACCAAAGATAAAAATGCGCTGTACTTCTCGGAAGTTGATATTCAGGACCAGCCCCGGTTTGGGTGGCGGGGGCTGCTGATTGATGCAGCCCGGCACTTCATGCCCGTGCCCCTTATCAAGCGCAATCTGGATGCTATGGCGGCCGTGAAGCTGAACGTGCTGCACTGGCATTTGTCGGATGATCAGGGCTTTCGGGTGGAAAGCCAGCGGTTGCCGCGCTTGGCGCAGGTAGGCGGCGAAGGACAGTTTTACACACAGGCCCAGGTGCGGGAGGTGCAGCGTTATGCAGCGGCGCGGGGCATTCGGGTGGTGCCAGAGTTCGACATGCCGGGCCACGCTACGGCCTGGTTGGCCGCCTACCCCGAGCTGGCCTCCAACGACTCTACCTACGGCGTGGCCACGCGCTGGGGCGTGCTCAACATTGCCATGGACCCTACCCGCGAAACCACCTACACGCTGATAGA
Organism: Hymenobacter aerilatus; assembly: GCF_022921095.1. Lineage (NCBI taxonomy): Bacteria > Pseudomonadati > Bacteroidota > Cytophagia > Cytophagales > Hymenobacteraceae > Hymenobacter > Hymenobacter aerilatus. The sequence goes on along the minus strand of NZ_CP095053.1, from coordinate 305,381 downwards.
CACGCTCTTAGGCGAGATGACGCAGTTATTTTCTGACCCGTATTTCCACATTGGCGGTGACGAGAATGACGGACGCCAATGGTTGCGCAATCCGCGCATTGTGCAGTTCATGAAGGAACAGAAGCTGGTGAAAAGCAATGGACAGCCCGATAAGCACGCCCTGCAAACCTACTTCAACCGTCGCATTCTCGCTATGCTCACCAAGTACAACAAGAAGATGGTGGGCTGGGATGAAATCCTGGGACCAGGCCTACCCGAATCGGCCGTGATTCAGAGCTGGCGAGGCAAAAAAGGCCTGTATGATGCCGTGAAGACCAACCACACAGCCATCCTCTCCAACGGCTACTACATCGACTTGAACTACTCGGCCGCCAGCCACTATGCCGTCGACCCGCTGCCCGCCGACGCCCCGCTCACCGAGGCCCAGAAGAAACTGGTGCTGGGTGGCGAGGCCACCATGTGGGCTGAGTTTGCGGATAGCGTCATCGTGGATAGCCGCATTTGGCCTCGCACCGCGGCCATAGCGGAGCGGTTTTGGTCGCCGGCTACCGTCACGGATGTGCCAGATATGTACCGTCGTCTTGCGCTGGTATCGGCGCAGCTGGAACGGCTGGGCATTCGGCACCGGCGCGTGCCGGAGCAGTTGCTGCGCCAGCTAGCCGCCGGGCAGCCCGTGGCACCGCTCCGCACGTTTGCCAGCGTGCTAGAACCCGTAAAGGAGTACAAGCGCCACTTTCAGGGTATGAAATACACAACCCAAACCCCACTCAACCGCCTAGTAGATGCGGCCCCCGCCGAATCGGACGCGGCGCGGGAATTTAGCGCAGCGGTAGATGCCCTGTTGGCGCAGGTAGGTACTACCCCCGCTTCCCCCCTACCCGCCGCCCTACCGGCCTTGGCGGCAGTGCGGGCGCCCCTCACGCAGTGGCAGGCCAACGATGTGAAACTCCAACTGCTCTTCAACACCTCAGCCAGCCTGCGTGAGTATGGGCCGCTTTCGGCCCGTCTGAGCGCCCTTTCGGCGCTGGCCTTGGAGCGGCTGCAACTGCTAGAGCAAGGCCAGACGCCTACCGCCGCCTGGAAAAAGGCCGCACAACAGCAGCTGGAAGCCGCTAAAGCACCGGCCGGGCAAGCGGAGCTGGCCATGCTGCCAGCTTTGCAACGGTTGTTAAACGGTTTACCGTAAACTTACTTTTTGTCATCCTGAGCTTGCGAAGGACCTTCTCACGTCAGCACGATGCTCGTAACAACGACTTGTTCTAGCGTGAGAAGGTCCTTCGCAAGCTCAGGATGACAAAGAATAATAATCAAAACAACACCGATACCTGCATCCTACCTGTGTGCACAGCTTGTAGGCCGTTGGGCTTGCGGCCGTCGTAGGCTACTGTGATGTTGAGGCCATTGCTGAGGCGCTGTTCCAGATTCAGATTCCAGGTGATGTTATTACCAGGGCGCAGGGCTTGCAGGATTTCCAGGCCCACCACCGAGGCTACGTCGCCGTCGAACCCTACCCGCACGTAGCGTGTAGCGGCCGTGATGGTACGCTTGCTCACCTGGCTCACGCGCGTTTCGAGGCCTAGCTGATCGAAGGCACCGCGAGCGTCGGCGTCGGTACCGTCTTTAAAAGTGTTCTGCTTTACGGTGCGCAGATACGTACCTGTGAAGCGCAAGGTGCTGCTGGGCTGGTAGCTGATTTCGGGGGCAACCTCGTAGAGCCGCAGCCGGTAGTTGCGCGTGTCCAGGTAGCTCGACTCGTTGCCGCGCACGCTCCGCGATACTGTGAAACGCCCCGTAAATTGCTGAGCCAGCGTGCGGCGCAGCAACAAGCTCTGCGAAGCCAGATTGCGGATATCGAAACCCTGCGTGAGCAGTACCTTCTGCTGGGTTTGCTGGGCCGTCAGCTCCGCCCCAAAAATTGGGTTGGAGCGGTTGAAGTACAGCGTATTGCGCAGTAACTTGTTCATTCCTAGTAGCTGGTTATCCTCTACTTGATAGGAAAACGGATTCAGGCGCGCCCGCAGGCTGTTGTCGGTAGTGCGACTGTCGAGCGTGATAGTGGTAATGGCCGAGAACCGCGCCACAAAGCTCAGCAGCTTGCCTGCTTCGCGCCAACCCCGGGGTGCGGTGGTGCTCAAGCGGTAGCTCAGGCGGTTGGTATAGGCCGTAATGTACTGATCAGTGGGCAAATACACCTTGATGTATGTGCGATACTGCGCATCTGAGGTAGGCGCCTCAAAGAACTCGTCCTTGTCTTGGCGGCCGTTTCCGTCGGCGTCGCCGCCGTAGTAGTGCGTGCCTTGGCCGTTGGTGACGGGCAGGAAGGAATAGTCCCGCCGCAGCTCGCGGCCAGTAGCCACGCTGTAATTCAACTCCGAGCGAAACACGTTGTCGAGGAAGGTTGCGTTCCAGTCTATCTTACCTAGCACCGTGCGCTGGCGGGCGCTGTCGCGGGCTACCAGGTCGCGGTAGGTGGCTACCAGCGCAATATCCTGGTTGCGGCCAATGCGGCTGGCCAACGAGCCCTGCCAGGTTTGAGCACGGCCGCGGGTTTGCAGCTCATTGTTCAGAGGCGTCTGGTCGCGGCGATAAGTGTAGTCGAGGCGGAAGCGGGTGCGGGCCGAATCGCGGCTCTGCACAAACACTTGGTGCTCGTCGTAGTAGTTAGCCGTAAACAGCGAGTCGCCGTTGGGTAGGGCCACGCGGTTTTTATCGAAGCGGTAGGCGTAACCGGGCACCACAGGGCCGGCCACGTAGCGCGCCGTGGCCTCGCCCCGCGCCCACTTCGACTCCCGCCGCCCTACCTGCGCGTTCAACAGAAACAGGTTGCCGCGCAGCTGAACGTTGCCCAACTGGTGCGCCGCCTCAAGCCAGTGCTGGGTACCGTCTACCTCCTTAGCGCGGTAGCGCCGACTCAAGTGGTAGCTGATGCTGTTATTGATATCCTTCACCGCACCCACCGAAAAATTCAGAATATTATCCTCGCGCGGCGTCAGGCTGGTGGTGTTGGTCTGAGCGGCTACTGAGCCATTGATGTTGTTGCTCCAGTTACGGTCAAACTCAATGTCGCGGTACCGGTCAATCGGCGAAAATCGATGGCTAGTATATTCAAACGTCAGGTCGCTCTGCAAGCGGTAGTCGCGCAGGCCCGGCAGGTTGATGCGGCGGTTCTGCACAGCGTAACCCACCCGCATGGCCTGTCCCTGCGCCGCTTCCGGCGAAAACCGGTTCACATCCAACTGCGACGACGCCACATCTACAAATACACTGGCCGTTGAGTCAACCTGATAGGTAGCCCCGGCCGTAGCCATTTGCTTGAGCAGCGGGGTAGGCAGCAGGCGCACCGGCGCGTAGCTCCCCTGCGACACGCCGCCCACGGGCGCCACATAACGGTACACCTGCCCGTTGGCAGTCACATCGTTATTGACTGTACTCAGCACATAATCGCCCCGGTTAGGCCCTAGGTTGGTAAAGCGCACATTGTAGACGCCCCGCAGCGTGTCGGCACCGGTAGCAAACTGGTATACCACGCGCCGGTCGCCATTGGCATCCGTGATGACGTTGCGGTTGTACTGCACCTGGTTACGGTTGTAGGTCACCGAATCGACGCCGGAGGTAGTCGCCAAGTTCACGTTGTCGCCGATGCTGCGCAGACGGGCGCGGTCAGCCTCGCTCAGCGTCAGGTTGGGCGAGTTATCGGGGTTATCGGCCTCGCGGTAGTAGTTGGCCCGCACTTGCAATTTGCCTAGTTGCTGGTAATGACTAAGGGTAGTGAGCGAACGAGAGTAGTTGAAGTCAGAATACTCAAACTCTACCTTGATGCGCGAATTACTGGTAATGAGATGGTTGGGAGTGAAAGTAATTTCCGCTTGGTTATAGTCTACGATGTAGTCGAAGTCGAATCCCCTCGTCAGCAGGCGGCCGTCTAGGTACACGCGCTCGGAATTGGCCAGCAGGATGATGAACTGCTCCCCATTCGGGCCGCGCATCCGGTAAGGTCCCTGCACGTTGTCGATGGGCAACACGTCGATAGACGCAAACTTACCCTTTGCCATACCAGCTGCTACCACGGTGCTGCTGCGCGCCCGCGGGCCCTGCTTGAAGTTGGCTTCAATAGCTGCCCCCTGAATGTTCTTGTAGTAGCGCAGGAAATAGTCGGGCTTGTTGCGCAACACCACGTCACCAGCCGTCAGGCTCCAGTTAGGGTGCGTGAGCGTCACATAAATCCGGTCAAATTCCTGCAACTGCTGCGTATTTCCTTCTGGCTGAAACGGCACGTTTTGGTCGGAAATGGCCGCCGTCAGGTTGATTTTGTCCGTGAGCTTGCCCTCCAGTTGCAGGTTCAGGGCAGAGTTGACAAACACGTTCTGCGTGTTGCCAAACGACACCCCCCGCGACAGATTGCCGGTTTTGTTGATGCCCGGCGTATTCAGAATCTGCTCCTTCACTGCAAAATCTTCGTACCCCACAGGCTTTTCCCGAAAGGCCACGCTATCCAACAAGCTGCGTGGACGCCGGTAGCGCGGCGCGGCCAGCGCCAACGGTAGCACCCGGTAACACACCAGTACCGAATCGGCCTCTTGCCGGGGTAGAATAAGGTCGGGCTGCCCCGGCTCAGGCGAGGGGTAGCGCGTGCGCTGACGCAGAAACTGGTAGGTATCGGTGCGCGCATCATAGGCTACTGTGTGGCCCGGTACTGTCACGGAGGTAGGGACTACCGTTAGCGAGTCGGGTAGGCGAAACGTGGCCGTGTCGCGGGCAGGCGCCAGCTGTACCCAGCGGCAGCGGCGGGTGCTGGGCGGACCGGCCTCCTGAGCCAGCAGTGGCCCCCGCGCCGCCACGAATAGCAACAACAGGCAGCCCCAGCGCAAAAATTGACGCGTAAAGCTGTTCCTCATGCTATTCAGTTTCGCCCGTATCTGTTTGCTACCTAACGCACACCTACCCACGATTCGTGCCGAACGGAAATGGGCAGGCTGTGAACTTGTAAAAGAATGAATATGATGCTCTAATTGAGCCGTTTGCGCAAACTACACCCTTAATAAGCCCTACCCTTTCACAAGTTCACCACTCACCATCTTACTTCTTCTCCGGCGCCAAGGGCAGTTCTACGAAGAATGTGGTGCCTACCTCCTCTTCCGTCTCAAACCAGATACGCCCGCCTGCGCTTTCAATACCGCGTCGGGCTACAGCCAGGCCAATACCCGAACCCTGTTCTTTGGTAGTGAAATTTGGTTTGAAAATCTTGTCCTGCACTTCCAGCGGGATACCGGCACCGTTGTCCTGCACACAAATCAGCAAGTGCTGACCGTCCGGCTGATATTCCAACCACAGGCCTACATCGGGGTGCTGACCCGGCGGCACTGCCTGCAACGCGTTGATCAGCAAATTATTAAAAGTACGTACCAGCAGGTTTTCATCGGCAAACACCTCATAGTTCCCACTATCAGCATCATCCGGCAGTAGCAGGTAGAGATGCCCGCCAATGGCATTGCTTTGGTGCAGGCTCACGCACCGCCGCAGAATCGGAATAATATCCAGGCGCTCGGGACGCATGGCGGGTAGGTTGGTGAAGGTGCTGAACGACGTGGCAATATCCGAGAGCACATCAATCTGGGTGATGAGCGTTTGCGAAATCTTCCCGATCAGCTCCTGCACGTTGGGCCGGTGCTCCGCAATGGCTTTCTGCAAGTATTGCAACGAAAGCTTCATCGGCGTGAGCGGATTCTTGATTTCGTGGGCCACTTGTCGGGCCATTTCGCGCCAGGCGGCTTCTTTTTCCTGCGCCGCAAGCTCCAACTTACTGGCTTCCAGCTTCATCAGCATGCCATTGTACTCACGCACCAGCAGCCCAATCTCATCAGCCGAGTTGTATTCTAGCAGCTCGTTGCGGTCCGTGAGGGTCGTTTGCTTCAGCTTGGCCGTGATGAGCTTGAGCGGGGCCGTCAGAATGCGCGAGGCCACGAACGTCAGAATCAAAAACAGAATAAACATCACCGTGAAGATGTTCAGACTGGTTGATATCAGTTCAATCAGCTTCCCGTCCAGGTCTTTCTCAGAGTCGAAGAATGGAATGCCCACGTAGCCGATAACCGGCGCTGGTTTGCCGGCGCGCACCGTCCCAGCGCGTAAGGGTAGGTAGAGTGCGTTGAACGATAGCGTGCCGGCGTGCTCAGTTAGTAGCTTGCGCGGCTGCCCGTGCTCGGCCAGCGAAGCCATGGCTTGCGGATTCATCAACGGGCTCAGCAACCCCGCCTCAAAAATGAGCGGCTGACTGCTCACCTGCAACATGCCGTGGGCGTCATACAGGTTCAGGTCCGTATCGGTGATGCTGGCTACGTTTTCAGCTAGGTCGATAATAGCGCTGTGGTTGGCAGAGTCGGTAAGAATAGCCCGGTTGCGAAGCAGGCTTTCCTGCACGGCCTTGCCGCGGCGCTCATAGGCCCGCAACAGGTCGCGTTTGTAGGAGCTCGTTACCTGGCTGGCCGTTGCTACGCTCACAATCAATAGTGGCACCAAAATTCCGAAGTTCAGAAACAGCTGAATCTTGGTGCTGAAGTTGGTTCGGAACACCTCCAACGAATGGCCCTGCGCCAGCGTGTAGATGCCGATACACACCAGCCAGAAAAACGTATGTAGCAGAAACAGGAAGGAGAAATTAGCCAGCCAGTTACCAAATGAGTAGGTGGGTGTGGTTACGATAACTAGCCGTTGCTGCGGCCCTTTCACGCCCAGATGGTGAAAGCCATTGATAGCCAGGCCCGAACTATACAACCTGCTATCATTCAATACACTGTTGGTCAGCTGGTTCACGTAGTCAAAGTCTCCCTCGCTGTACACCAACTGGTTGTTTTCGTAGCCAGCATAGCTTAACTCCGGCCCCAGTCCCGGCTGAAAGAATTTTTGGTCTATCAATAGCTCGGGCACTACGCTATAGGCAGTTAGCTTCTTAAGCGACAATTCCAGCACAATAGTGCTTTCCCGACTGCTGTCAGCCGGCACGGGCACCAGCGCCACGTAGCGCCGCGTACTGAAGGAGTTGCTACCGCGAATCAGGTAGATGCCTTTCTGATCGGTGAGGGTAGCGTTTGCGAGCAACCGGCGGCGCAGAGCTGGTAGAAATATGCTGCTATCGGCCGTGGTGCCCGAGGGGCCAAACAGCGTAACGGCTACCTCATATTTATCAAAGTAATCGCGCAGGTAGTACTTATCGATTTTCTGCCGCACCACTTCCTGGTTGGCAAACGGATTGGCTAAGACCTTCTGAATGCGTGGATCGGCAGCCATATGACGCGTGCGTTCCGCCAACAGGTATTCACCTTGTAGATCGTTATCGATCAATAGATTGCCCGCTACCTTTTGTTTGGATAAGATAAGCTGCTGATCAGCAAACTCATATAAAGCCAGCGCCCCTACGGCCGATATGACGGCCAACATCAGGAAGATAAACAGGTAGATCTGATACGGCACTACGTTCACCAATTGCTTCAACCCTGTAAGGCGCAGCACAGCAAAGAAAAGCAGCGCCAGCCCCAGCAACGTGAGGTAGGGCTGGTTGAGGATGAGGCCAGTTGGCAGAAACAGCAGCATGAAAAAGCTCAGCAGCACCACATCCGATAGCTTGGATGTAGGCCGTACCGACGCCGTAAACAATTGCGACAGCAAAAAGAAGCCGACCATATATGCCCCACCGTGTAGCACCAGCGCTAGGCACAGCAATACCTTGAAGCCGCTTACCTGAATGCTCTGCGTGATGTCGAGCACCAGTTGCGAGTTGTTGAAGCTATTGGAGAAGAACTGGTACAGCAGCACCATCAGCCCAAAATAGCCCAGCACTGCCACCACGCCCAGCAGCAGCCGCATGAGTTGGCTACGCACCTGCCGCACCCGCCGCACAATCCGGTAGCGCCGAAACAGCAACAACGCATAGTAGGCTCCTACCAGCAATAGCAACGCATTAATCAGCAAATCACCCAATGAAGGCGACAGCCAAGAGGCTGCGTACACGCGCGGGTCAAAGAGCGGTAGCTCAATTAAAGAGAAAGGTAGGCCCGCAAAGAGCAGTGCCGCCCGCAATACCACCAGCGCCAGGATTACAACGATGGCGCCACTCAGCGCCTTGCCCGCTTGAAAGCGCCGCCGCGCCATTTGCCACCAACATAGCAAATAGCACCCTAGGCCTAACAAGAGGAGGAAACAGGGTAGGTACTTACCTGTGATAGGGTTGGGTTGCAGACTCTCAACCGAAAACAAGTAATCTCCCGCATCGGTATACAAACGGGGTAGGCGCGGGCTGGCACTGGTAGGAACCAGTCGGATATTCATCCCCCGGAACAATGCCTGCCCGGCCCCATTGCGTAAGTAGCGGTTGCTGATACCGTAGTGCTGCTCCAGGGGCACATAGGTGATGACTGTATACGGTCCGAGCACTTGGCGAAGCACCAGATAATGCCCAAAACGCATTTCTACCATCTTCTCCCGAAACTGCTCGTCTACCAGCGCCTGATCGGGTTCCAGTGTATGATCTGACCAGCTTACCAATTCCTCGCCCTCGTATACAAAACAAGGGTAGGTAGTACTGCTTACCAGCTCCCCAAACGTTGGCTTATACTGCCGCAGACTGCTTACCACTGTTTCGGCTTCGTAGCGGGCCGTAAGCTCAGCTTCCGTCAGCAGGTTTTGCAAACGCAAGGCATCAGCTCGGAACAAAGAGCCCGAACGTTGCGCGTACTGATTGCTGACGTAGGCCCCGGCGAAGCACAAAACGGCTGCCAGCAGCAAAAACAACGGAAAGAAACGATTCGATTTCAACAAGGCAGAAGGCTAACAGACACTAGGCACCACAGCGCAAACCTACCCGGAAACTAACAAAAATGCCGCCATTTGGCGGCATTCACGACTTAATGCAATTGCTGTATGAAGAATACAACTGCCTTACTGTTGCGCAACTTTTTTCTTCTGTACGTTGCGATACCAGAAGTAGCCTACCGTACCCATCAGGAGGTAGGGAACTGTCATCAGGTACACAATGCCTTTGTTCAAACCTGTCACGTCGTAACCATCCTTTTCTGTACGCGACGCCTCTACCTGTGATTTACATAATACGCATTGCGCTTGCGTAGCCAATGGAAGCACGCTTAGTAGTGTGCTCAGCAGTAGTAGAAATACACTGGAAGTGAAAGCCTTTTTCATACAGTTTGAACACCTAGACTGGTGTTAAGTTTCAACTTGACTACTTGTTTTACACTATCAAAACGCTAAACGTAGTACGGTGCAATCATGAAATACACAATCACCCCCGTGACAGATACATACAGCCAGATGGGGAAGGTCCAACGGGCGATACGCCGATGCTTGGCGAACTGTTCAGTCAAGGCATAATACAGTGTAAACAACACCAAAGCAACCGTTACAGCGGCCAGCACAATATGCGTCAGCAGCAGAAAGTAATACACGCCCCGGATAGCGCCTACCCCACCGAACTTTGTGACAATGCCCTGTGAGTGATAGGCTACGTAAGATACCAAAAACAACGCACCTAGCAGAAAAGCCGCGCCCATCATGGCACGGTGGCGCACTACGTCCTTGCGACGAATGAAATAATATCCGAGCACCAGAAAAACAGCCGTCAAGGAGTTCAACCCGGCATTTACAGCTGGCAGCATCTTCACGTTGACACCTTCTACCTTCAGAATTCCCGGAAAGAAATACAGAACGGCTACTGCTAGCGGTATTACTGCGCCCAGTACACCCGCCAATATCTTGTATTTTGTGTTACCGCCAGGGTTAGCGGCCTGCGTCGTCGTGCTCATAGATGTACAATAGAACGCCTATTTCGGTCAATAGCCGATCAATCTCTTTGTGCTTGGTACCGTCGTAAATGCCGCGCACGTGCTGGTCGCGGTCTATTAGAAACAAGTTCGACGTTTGAATAGTGCTGTTATCAACAAGCGACAGATGATAATCTTCGGCTACACGCTGCACAGCTGTAGTATCACCGGCCAGAAACCACCACTTGCCCGCAATAGCACCATACTGCTCGGCTGCTTTCTCTGGTGTGAGGCCAGCTGTTATGTACGTCACTAGTTTCACCTGAGGGTCTTGACGGTACAGTTCCTGCACACGAGCTAGCTGCGCAATGGGCTCTGGCGAAGCCCCAGGGCAATTGGCACATAAAAAACTGGCCACATATAAACCACGATCTGTTATTCCTGCTAGATCTATGGCATGTCCGGTTTGCCCTGTTAGTCCAAAGCTACTGAGATGGTGATAAACAGTATCGCGCTGCCACTTTCCACCTACTTGTGTTGAGTCAACACGTTCGGGAAAGAAAATTGGCAGCGCGTAATGATTAGTGCCGAAGCTTTTTAAAAATAAAAAAGCTAAAACGGGCACAAGCAGCATGAGGCCCAACAACAGGGTTTGCCGGGGCCGCATAAATTAGTTTCCGAAAGTATGCTGAAGCAGTTCGCCAGCGTAAGAACCCTCCGTCACTAAAGCTACCAGTAGCCAGATGAGCAAAGCAGTTGGAATCAGGATGCTCCAGATAAGCCCTTTGGTTTCATGCTTTAAGTGCATGAATTCAGCTACAATAAAGAAAGCTTTGAAAATGGTCAGCACAATGTAAATGCTATTGCGCAGGGTGCTTGCCTCCATGGTGAAAGCAATAACAAATTCCACGGCTGTGATGCCTACCAATACCCAGAAGGTTTTCCAGATCCAGCCGGTATTGGGCTTCGGAATTTCCCGCAGCTCGTTATGCTGAACTTCGACGTGATGTGCCATTATAACTGAATGATTGAATGATTAAACAAGTGGATGGCTGATCACCTCAATCTAACAATGAGTGACCAGCCATCTGCTTCTATGGTTAAACGAGGTAGAAGAAGGTGAAAACAAACACCCATACCAAGTCCACAAAGTGCCAGTAAAGGCCTATTTTCTCTACCATCTCATAGTGGCCACGCTTCTCAAAAGTGCCATTGGTAGTAGCAATAAAGGCCCATACCAGTAAGCAGACACCTGAAAATACGTGTGTGCCGTGGAAACCAGTTATAAAGAAGAACAAGTCGCCAAACAATACAGGACCATATTGATTCATCGTCAGGTTTGCACCATGGAAGATGGTTCCATCACTCATCAAAGTACCTTCTTCGTGGCCGCTAATAAAGTGGCTCCACTCCCATGCTTGAGAGCCCAAGAAAGTAGCTCCGAACAAAATGGTCCACAGCAACCACTTCTGCACGTCATTCTTATCCATACGGTGGCCCGCTTCTACAGCCAATACCATCGTAACGGAGCTAAAGATGAGAATCATGGTCATCAACGCCACGAAGGCCAAAGGCAGATCCTGCCCGTGGAAACCAGGAAAGGCATTGAATACCTTCTCGGGAATAGGCCAGTAAGCCGTTGAGAATTCAAAATCCTTGACATCACCTACGTACACCGGGTTGCGGTGGCGAATCATGCCATAAGTGGTCAAAAAGGCCGCGAACGTGAAAGCATCCGACAGCAGGAAGAACCACATCATCAGCTTGCCGTAGCTCGCTTTAAAGGGTTCGTTACCGCCGTCCCAGGTGCCGGAACGTGGCTGTTCGAGTTCGACCGAATTCGTCGTGGGGGCCAGCGTTGAGGAAGAAGTGGACATACTATGCGGGGTAAGACAATACTAGTGGTTCAAAAGTAGGAACAAATACAGGTACAACCAAAGCCCACCGAGGAAGTGCCAGTAGATAGTCGCATTACCTATCGAAAGCATTTGTTTGGAATGCACTTCATAGCGCAAACTTTTGCGGAGCACAATCCATAAGAAAATTAGGCCAGTAACAAGGTGGAAGGCGTGTACGCCCATGAGCACGTATACGAACGAACCAGAAGGATTGGCGTCGGTGCCACCAAAGAAAATTCGGCTAGCAACTAAATCTCCCCACACGTTCCACTGCCCTACCAAGAAAGCCAATCCTAGTACAAAGGTTAGTATCAGAGCAATACGTACTTGTTTGATGCTGTTGCGCCGAGCAGCCATATAGGCCCACTGCATGGTACCGGAGCTTACTAAAATAATAGCGCTATTGATAGCCAACGCCATAGGTAAAGCAAACTCCAGCCAGTTGCCTTCGTCGCGCCGCACAATGTATGCGCTGGTATAGGCTGCAAAAATCATAGAGCTACTGATCATCAACAAAATCAGTTGCAAACGGTACGGGTGTTGACCAGTACCAGGTTCTTTAGCGGTTAAAACTTCGGAAGTATGCATATGAGGAGTAAGTTACAGTTTGTCGAAGACCAGCGCGATCTGCACAATGGGTAGATAGAGAAAAGAACCAAACATGATGCTCATAGCTGCTTTTTTGGAGCAGGTGCGCATGAGATAGAACGTTTGTCCTAGGAATAAAACTCCGCATACTACCGCAATTATTCCGTAAGTAGTACCCGTCATATGGAAAACGGTGGGCAGCAAACTTAAGGGAATCAGCACCATCGTATAGGTCATAATCTGAATAGCTGTGCGCAAATCTTTTCCACCAGGGGTAGGCAGCATTTTGAAACCAGCTTTTTTATAATCGTCATCTAATACCCAAGCAATAGCCCAAAAGTGTGGGAACTGCCACATAAACTGAATACCAAATAGAATCCAGGCTTCTACCCCTAATACGCCAGTAGCCGCCACCCACCCAATCATGGGGGGCATTCCACCTGGTATAGCCCCAACAGCTACACACACTGGCGAAATCGTTTTAAGAGGCGTATAGATAAACCCGTATAAAATTAGCGACAGTAACGAAAGTGCTGCCGTCAGGGGGTTGAAGAGGTATGCTAAGATTCCTAACCCCAAAAAGCCCGTTACAAAAACAAACACCCAACCCTCCTTAACGCTTATCACTCCAGTAGGGATTGGCCGCTTAGCAGTACGTTTCATCAACTTATCGAGGTCCTTCTCGAAAATCTGGTTGATGGTATTGGCTGAGCCCGTCACTAATAGGCCACCCACTAACACTAAAAGTGCCCTACCTAAGTCAAGCTCACGAGCGCCCAACAAGTATCCAATGGCACTAGAGAAGGCCACTGTCAGGGCCAAACGAAACTTGAGTAGCTGAAAAAAAGCTCTGGCTTTATACATCCGAGAGGTTGAACTAATGATTGGCCTTTGAATCCGACCAAACGCGAACCCAAAGTTACGCAACAACCCGCGGAAACGTGGCTTCCTTCATTGCTTTACGCACATGCCGGTAAGCCAGCAGTAGGATAAACTGCGAACCGAACAGCAACGTGCCTAATAAAAGATGTACAGGCTGCACTGCAGCTGGTATACTAAAATAAGACAATGTAACACCAGCCAGAATTTCTACGATAATTACACCAATGACTATCGTAGCTAAACGATGTAAACGCTGATTAGGCTGCCGGTACAGCTTGTATACTACGTAAGCGTTCAGCAGCAGTAGCACTGCTGAAAATGTACGGTGCACTGCGAAAACGTCCCCTAACTGCTCAATCCAAGTGTGACGTTGCATGTAGCTATTAGCCGTAGCTACTAAATCCACTTGCTCTCTCACTTGCGTGCCCAACACTATTTGGCCGAATGTAAGTAACACCATTAACCAAAGCCAGACAGACATTCCTCCTGACACAGTTGCTGCGGTATTCTCAGCTTTTACTACATCCCGCTGCGAACGTTCGACTGCATAAATCAATATGGCAACTATAATCAGTGCAAGCCCCATATGTACAGTTATCATGATAGGTAATAGATTGGTGGAAACCACCAAAGAACCTAACCAACCTTGCACGCCAGTAAGAACGAATGCTAAGAATGCCAGCCAAAACACCACTCGGTCGCGACGCCAGTAGGGAAAAGCTAGTACAACCGTTACGAACACAAATACCCCAATCAGAGCACCTACTAAACGGTTCACATACTCAATCCAGGTTTTCACCGGATTGAAGTCTGTTTCTATGTATTGTGTCGGATGCGCAAAAATATTGCTGGCTACTTGTCGAAAGCCAAACCTCTCTAAAGTAAGTGCTAGCCGTTTATTTTTAGCTACCCGCTGTGCTGTATACACTTCTTTATAATCAGCCGGAAGTTGGCTGCTATCAGTGGGTGGTATCCAAGTACCAAAGCATTTCGGCCAATCAGGGCAACCCATTCCGGATCCTGTGCTACGTACGATACCTCCTACCAGTATTAACAAGTAAACCGATACAACCGTGAGCACACCAAAAAAACGAAACCGGCGAACAAAAGCAGGTGCGTACATAGGTGAAATATATTCTTACTCGTGTAACCCATTACACGAGTGTATGGCTTCAAAAAATTAAGCAAAAACTTAGTTTTAATATCGCTTAAATACACGAAAAAGGGCCACCGTGGATACAGAGGCCCTTTTTCGTGTATTTAGGCAAAAACTAATCGGCCATTTCTCGCTCGTAAGGCATATTAGACGACTGTGTTTGCGAGAACGGTACGTTTTGCGGAATGAAGTCCGTCTCTGCACCTGGCTTGCTGTAGTCGTAAGGCCAACGATACACTGCTGGAATAGCCCCTGGCCAGTTGCCGTGGCCCGGAAGAACCGGCGTAGTCCATTCCAATGTATTCGACTGCCAAGGATTCTCCGTAGCCCGACGACCACGGAATATACTGTAGAAGAAGTTGAAGATGAATACGAACTGCGCGAAGAAGGCGAGGATAGCTGCTACTGAAATGAACTTGTTCAAATCAGCAAACTGGCTGAATGCATCGAAACCAGTCCAAGAATAATATCGACGAGGGAAACCGGCAATGCCTACATAGTGCATGGGTAGGAATACTAAGTAAACCCCCAAGAAAGTCAACCAGAAGTGAATGTATCCCAACTTCTCATCCATCATACGACCAAACATCTTGGGAAACCAGTGGTATACACCAGCAAACAGTCCAAAGAATGCCGAGCTACCCATTACTAAGTGGAAGTGAGCTACCACGAAGTAGGTATTGTGCATTTGTATATCCAAAGCAGCATTACCTAGAATAATACCTGTCAGACCACCTGATACGAAAAGCGACACAAAGCCAATAGAGAACAACATCGCTGTAGTGAAGCGAATGTTACCCCGCCATAAGGTAGCGAGCCAGTTAAATGTCTTTACTGCAGAAGGCACTGCAATAATCAGGGTCAAGAACATGAATACTGAGCCCAGAAATGGGTTCATTCCTGTCACGAACATATGGTGAGCCCACACGACAAATGATAGCAATGAAATACCAAGTAGCGAACCAATCATGGCACGATAGCCAAAAATGGGTTTACGGGCATTGGTAGCCATAATCTCTGATACCATACCCATAGCCGGCATAATTACAATATATACCTCTGGGTGACCTAAGAACCAGAATAAATGCTGGAACAGAATTGGGCTACCACCGGTATTAGGCAATGCTTGACCAGCAATGTAAATATCCGACAGGAAGAAGCTAGTACCGAACGAACGGTCAAATATTAGTAGTAGTGCAGCCGAGAAAAGTACAGGGAAAGCTAGCAAACCTAGCACAGCCGTCAGGAAGAACGACCAGATAGTCAACGGCAGCTTTGACATTGACATACCACGGGTACGCAGGTTAATGATAGTAGTGATATAGTTAACACCACCCAATAACTGCGATACAATGAATAATGCCATCGATACCAGCCACAATGTCATACCAGCACCAGAGCCTGGAATAGCTTGCGGTAGCGCACTTAGGGGAGGATAAATTGTCCAACCCGCTGCAGCCGGTCCCGTTTCGATGAACAATGATGAGAACATAACCACACTGGAAATAAAGAAGAACCAGTATGAGAGCATGTTCATAAAGCCCGAAGCCATGTCACGGGCACCTATCTGTAGCGGTATCAAGAAGTTTGAGAATGTACCGCTCAAGCCTGCTGTTAGCACAAAAAACACCATAATAGTGCCGTGCATTGTCACCAGAGCCAAGTAAAACTCTGGATTCAGCTTACCAGCTTCTATCCACTTGCCTAATACAGGAGTTAGCCACTCTAGAGTAGCCTCTGGCCAACCAAGTTGCAGACGGAACAAACTAGACAGCGTACCGCCTAAGATAGCCCAGAAAATACCTGTAATGAGAAACTGCTTTGCAATTACTTTATGGTCCGTACTAAAAATGTACTTCGAAACAAAGCTTTGCTCGTGGTGCTCATCATGGTGCAGATGCTCATCGTGTTCGGTATGGGGGACCGAAACGCCGATGCCGCCTTGCGCCTGTGCGTTTGTAGGAATATTAGCAGCCATAAAGAAGCGTGCGTTAAAAATTAGTTACAACGAAGCTGGAGTAGCCGACTGTACCGCAGCTGTAGCTGCGGGGCCTACCGGAGCAGTTGCTCCAACCGTTTTCTGACTTTGTGCTTTCTTTTTCAAGTTAGCCATAAGCTCAGGATTTTGCGATGAGAAAGACTTCTGCTGTGACAACCAAGCAATGTAGTCTTCTGGTTCCTCTACAATTACCTCCATTCGCATGGCAAAATGCCCCCGACCGCATATCTGGTTGCAAGCAATTTCATAGGTAAACTTAGGATTACCTGTCTTAGCTCGCATTTCCTCAGTTGTTAGAGTAGGTGTAAACCAAAACTTGGTAGGCATACCCGGCACAGCATACATCTGCACTCGGAAATGAGGCATATATACTGCATGTAAAACGTCGCGCGAACGAATCTTGAACATAATGGGATGGCCCTTAGGGATATGAAGAGCACCCGATGAGAATGTAATATCGTCCAGTGAGCTTTCGTCATTCAGATCAAGGCCGAAATCGTTAGAAGCGTCAATCAGCCGATAATTTACTACCCCGAGTTTTTGGTCACGACCAGGATAGCGAGCTAGCCAGCCAAACTGCTTGCCCATTACTTCGATAACTACTGCATCTTTAGGTGCAGGGCCCGTAATACGTGTCCATTCTTTCCAACCAGCGAATACCAAAGCAGCCATTACAACGGCAGGAATCAGCGTCCAGATGATCTCAATCTTGTTGTTGTGCGCAAAAAAGAAAGCCCGACGACCTTCACGATACTGATACTTGTACGAGTATACAAACAACAACACTTGAGTTAGCACGAAGGCAATTCCCAAAATAACCATTGTCGTCCAGAACATCCGCTCTAAAGCGTGCCCGTGCACAGAGGCAATAGGCGGATTCATATCATCGAAGCTGTCTGCAAAAGACCACGCAAAGGCGGCACCGCCAACAACTAGAAATACTAAGAACAGAATCGCATTGACACGGTTACTAGCGCCAATTTCACGATTGGAGCTACCCGAAAAAATGGATGTCAGAATCTGGAGGCGGAACAACAGGCCAAACACGACCAGTAGCAACACCAAAACCAGTAGAATACCAAGAGCAATCATTTGTGAAGAAGTTAGAAGCTAGCAGCTGAAAATTATAGGCATCATAAGAACTAACTCTTTCTGCCTATAATTTCCAGCTTCTAAAATTTAAGTCGTGTGATGGATGCTCTCGTCGAGGAAGGGATGATTGACGGGAACCAGTGAAGCCTGTGACAGCCGCTTAGTAAGTAATAGCAAGAAGCTACCTAAGAACACTAACGCTGTACCTATTTCAATGATAAACCCATTATTGCCCCGCATAGTTGCAGGCATAATCATTAAGTAGAAATCAAACCAGTGACCTATGAGAATAGCTATACTCACAATCTTCAGCATAATCATTTGCCGTTTTGCATCGCGAGTCATCAACACTAAGAAAGGGAAAGCGAAGTTGATGATTAGATTAAAGAAGAACAGGCCAGTATAAGCGTTATCGAAACCGCCGAGACGCTGGTTGAAATACACTGATTCTTCTGGAATATTAGCGTACCAAATCAGCATGAATTGAGAGAACCATACGTATGTCCAGAAGATGCTGAAACCGAACATAAATTTCCCCAAATCGTGTAAGTGACTGGAATTTACAAAACGCAGGTACCCAGCTTGCTTCAGAAAAATGGTGCAAAGCGTAATAGCAGCAATACCTGATACCCACCAGCTAGCAAAAACATACCAGCCAAACATAGTGCTATACCAGTGTGTGTCAATTGACATAACCCAGTCCCATGCCGACATTGATTCTGTTACAGCAAACAGCACAAGAAACAGAGCGGCTGTTTTGATGCTTTGGTGGAAGTAGTAAGTTCCACCGTTTAGATCTTCTTCTAGTGACAACTTGCGTAAGCGCTCAGTGAAAACCCACCAGATTACAAGGTATGATACCGTACGAATCAAGTAGAAGGGTACACTTAGAAAGCCGCTTTTCCCAGCAATGATCTTATCATAGCTCTCGCTTCCAGGAGTCATAATACCTGGGGTTGTCCAGTGGAAGATATCGCTATGCCATAGGTTCAGCAGAAAAACAACAATCAAAATAACGCCACCAGGCAAAATCCAAGCGCTAGTTGCTTCTGGTACGCGTCGGATAGCAATTGACCAACCAGCATAAGCGACAGTATTAATTGCTACCCAGACAGTACCTACAACAGATAAGCCAAGGAAGAAAATATTGCTGTGCCACACGCTTATGAGAATGCGTTTGATCCATATCGGGCTACCATGATGCGCGCTAGCATGACTAGCCGCCTCATGTCCAGCTGCATGTTCAGATCCGCCGAAGAAAGCTAAAGCCACCCCGACAATAAATAGAACAATGCCAGCTAAAATTAGCCAAATAAACTTTTTACGGGTATTAGACGAAAGTTCCAGGTGTTCAGCCGTGGCGCTTTCATGGTGCGTCAGTGTTGCCATAGTGCCTTAGTTCGCCGTTCCGTTAGTTGCCTTTGTATTTCCCTGTCCGGGAGTAGCTGAACCAGTACCAGCCTGAGCTTCTCCTACAGGAGCCTGAGTAGACGAATCAGAAGTTTCTGTTGAGTCAGCGGTAGTACTCGTTGGACCTACCTTTACCATTTTAGCTAAGCCTTCTGAGCCCTCGCCAAGTTGCAAGGCGCGCACATACATAGAAATCTTCCAACGTTCCTCAGGATTAACCTGTGAACCGTGTGGCATCATACGGCCCTTACCCCATTCAATGACATGGTAGATATGACCATCGTTCATTGTCTTGTAGGCTCCAGCAGAATAATTAGGTACACCCTTGAACTTTTGCCCTACAGGCCCTTGTCCATCGCCTTGTTCGCCATGGCAATGTTGGCAGTTACGGGCATAGAGTGTCTGGCCTTCCAAAAGATTTTCCTGTGTGTAGGGCAGAGGATTCTTCATACGACGCGAAGCTTGCTCCACGCTATCTTTCGGAATATGATCGTAATAATCCAGCTTACCCAACGGTACAGTACCTACCGGCGGGGTGCGCTGGTTGATACCCATTGGGTTGATGGTATTAGCCGTGATTTGCCGCAGAGGTTCGTACGGAATAGATTCGTACATCTCCGGTGCATATTCAATACCGGTGTCATTGGCGTCATGGCAAGCAGTTGTGCAAATAGCTCCAACTACCATCAGCGACGCTTGCAGATTTGTTTTCAGCGACTGCGCCATTAGTTCTTAGTCATTTCTTTTTCATTGACTTCTGAAGCACCATTATCGCGCAACAACTGTGTCAACTGGCCTAAATTACTTGTGCCGTCCTTTAGCTCGATAGCCATTACAAATTTATCATCTGTAGAACGCACATCCATTACTTGTACTTTCGGTTTGGGATACATACTTGTAATGATAAAGAAGGTGATGGCCATACCATGACAAGTAAATAGTACTGTCAACTCGAATGCAACCGGAATGAACGCTGGTAGCGAAATGTGAGGTTTACCACCAATGATCATAGGCCAGTCAAATCCTAGCATATAGATCTGCATCCACAGAGCGAAAGACAAGCCGCATAAGCCATAAAAGAAGGCTGCAATGGGTAGTCGGCTCCGCTCAATTCCCAGTGCATCATCGATACCGTGAATAGGAAAAGGCGTGAACACGTCATAAATCTTCACTCCCGCTGCGCGCACGTTCTCGATTGCATGCAGGAGTACGTCTTCGTCATCGAAAACGCCGAGGGCGAAACGCTTAGTCATGTTTAGTGTAAGTTACGGGAGCAGAAGCTGGTACGCCAGGAGTAGCGTGGTGAGGCGTTGGAGTGTGGTGAGGGTCGTGACCAGTATATGTAGGACCATTATCCACGGTGTATTTCAAGATAGTCTTTACCTCAGCCATGTTGATGACGGGGAAGAACTTGGCAAACAACAGGAACAGCGTGAAGAACAGACCTATGGTGCCCACGTAGACGCCGATGTCAATAATTGAGGGCGAGAACATAGCCCAGCTCGACGGCAGGTAGTCGCGGTGCAGCGAGGTCACGATAATCACGAAGCGCTCGAACCACATACCGATGTTCACAATGATGGAGAGCACGAACGTCATCGGAATGCTGTAGCGCACTTTGCGGATCCACACCAACTGGGGCGTAATCACGTTGCAGGTCATCATCGACCAGTAGGCCCACCAGTACGGGCCCGTCGCCCGGTTGATGAAAGCGTACTGCTCGAATTCAACTTGCGAGTACCAAGCAATGAAGAACTCGGTGATGTACGCTACGCCCACAATCGAGCCCGTAATCATCATGATCTTGTTCATCAGAGCAATGTGCTCAAGCGTGATGTAGTCCTCCAGCTTGAACACCACCCGGGTGATGAGCATTAGGGTGAGCACCATGGCGAAGCCCGAGAAGATAGCCCCCGCCACGAAGTAGGGCGGGAAGATGGTGGTATGCCAGCCCGGTACCACGGAGGTCGCAAAGTCCATCGATACAATGGTGTGCACCGACAGTACCAGCGGAGTAGATACACCGGCGAGAATCAGCGACACCGTCTCATAGCGAGACCAAGCCTTGGCTGAGCCTTTCCAGTTCATGCTCAGCATGGAGTAGGCAACTTTAGCAATCGGTCCTTTTGCCCGGTCACGAATGGTAGCGAAGTCGGGAATCAGACCGATGTACCAGAACACGAGCGAAACGGAGAAGTAGGTCGAGATGGCGAATACGTCCCACAGCAGCGGCGAATTGAAGTTTGCCCACAACGAACCGAAAGTATTTTGCAAAGGAAACACCCAATAAGCTTGCCATGGACGTCCCATGTGCAACACTGGGAACATGGCCGCGCAAATTACCGCGAAGATGGTCATAGCCTCGGCGGCGCGGTTAATAGACGAACGCCATTTCTGGCGGAACAACAGCAGTACGGCTGAGATAAGGGTGCCGGCGTGACCAATACCTACCCACCACACGAAGTTGGTGATGTCCCAGGCCCAGCCAACAGTTTTATTGAGTCCCCACTCCCCAATGCCATACCACAAGGTACGGTAAACGGAATAGATGAATACGCCAAGGAAGAATAGAGCAACGGCCAGGGCCGCCATCCACCGAATATTCGGCTTGGCTTCTACCTGCCGGCACACGTCCTGCGTGATGTCGTGGTACGTTTTCCCCCCGGTTACGAGCGGCTCCCGTACAGGCGATACGTGCTGCATAGTGGTTTATTTAAGGAAGTGGCAGGAAGTAGACTCATTATAATAACTCGTAGTTACAATGAGTCTACTCCTATTCTCAATGGCTAGATCACAAATTCATTTCCGTTCTCCACGTTCCGGATCTTGGTCAGGTACGTGATATTCGGCTGCACGTTGATTTGATCGAGGACGTGGAAAGCTCGTTCGCCATCTTCGCGACGCAGTAGCTTTGAAATCCGCGACTCAGGGTCACGCATATCGCCAAATACGATGGCTTCTGTTGGGCAAGACTGTGCGCAAGCCGAAACAATTTCTCCATCCTTTGGACGACGTTTCTGCTTTTTGGCTTCCAGCTTACCCAACTGGATACGCTGTACGCAAAACGAGCATTTTTCCATTACGCCACGGGCTCGAACTGTTACATCGGGGTTGAGTACCATGCGGCCAAGGTCAGTGAACATGTGGCCGTTTACGTCTTCGAACTTCTCATTGGTGTAGTACGAGAACCAGTTGAAACGACGCACCTTGTAGGGGCAGTTGTTAGCACAATAGCGTGTACCTACGCAACGGTTATAGGTCATCTGGTTGAGACCTTCGGAGCTGTGGGTAGTAGCAAGCACCGGGCATACCGTTTCGCAAGGAGCGTGATTGCAGTGTTGGCAAAGCATTGGCTGGAAAATCACTTTTGGATTCTCAGCCGGATTTTCCATCGCAGCGTACGTAGCCAACTTACCTTCCGTCTCAAACTCGTCTCGGTGGTGGTCGGAGCTATAGTACCGGTCGATACGCATCCAGTGCATCTCGCGACGGTTGATTACTTCCTGTTTACCTACTACAGCTACGTTATTTTCGGCCTGGCATCCAATCACGCACGAGCCGCAGCCGATGCATGAGTTGAGGTCAATAGCCATTCCCCAATGGTGGTTTTTGTACTCGTAGTCCTGCCACAACGATACGCGAGCTGGAGCTTCTAAACCATCTGGGGTAGCAACTTTTTCGTATTCGGTTACCTCTTTTGGATTTTCGATATACTTTGCCAACGTTGCTTCTTGCACCACGGCCTTGCGGTCCATAATGGTATGGTGCGTTTGGGTCTGAGCAATCGTCTCTATAGCACCGGTTTTTTCCAGCTTGGCAGTGGTCGTATATACGATGCTATTGCCAGCCATTGTAGCTAATGGCAGAGCGTTGGCTCCTACCTTGTCACCTACTTTACCCGTCCGCTGACGACCGTATCCGATAGCAATGGCAACCGTACCCTTCGCTTGACCAGGCTGTATAAGCAAGGGAAGCTCTACTGACTTGCCATTAGCAGCCGTTACTTTTAGAACTTCGTTTTGCTCCCATCCATTGGCCTTTGCCATATCGTAAGGCACGCATACATAGTTGCCCCATGTGGCTTTAGAAACCGGATCGGGTAACTCTTGCAGCCATGGGTTATTCGCTTCCGAACCGTTGCCAACACCTACCTTCTCATATAGAACAAGTTCGACTTCGCCTGATTTGGCTGGTGCGCTCAATGCAGCAGCGGCAGCAGCGGCATCTATTGCCGTAACAGGAGTAACTGCAGGCGAGGCTGAACCCATCACTACGCCATCGTGTACAGCTTTATCCCAAGCAGCCTGGAAACCACTGGTGCCAAGTACACCACGCCATTGTGCACGTAGGAAATCGTAATAGCTTGTATTGTTACCAGCCCAAACCAATAGGCTCTCTTGCGCTTGACGGGTAGCAAACAGCGGTGAAATAGCTGGCTGAGCTAAGCTCAGATAGCCACGCTTCGGCTCGTAGTCATTCCACGACTCTAGGTAGTGATGATCGGGAACAGCGTATTTGCATAGAAACCCTGTCTCGTCGAGGCGGTCGTTGAGCGAAATGGTAAGGGGTAGGCCCGGCAGTGCTGCTGCAATGTCAGCTCCCATCGGGTGATCATATACCGGGTTAGCGTTATAGAAAATAACAGCCCCAACGCTCTTGTTTTTGATATCATTCACCAATTGCGTCATACGGGCATCACTACCCTGACGAACCAATGAAGGATTAGCCAAATCAACCGTTGTGCCTACATTACCCAACGATTGGTTGATGGCTGCCACCAACGCTTGTATGTTCGGATCGTTAGAGCCTGACACCACAACGCTACGGCCACGATTTGCCTTCAGCTCATTAGCAGCTTTGGCAAGGGTAGCGTTTTTATACGAACCACCACCGCCACCTACTACCGCATTGTATAGAGCTAGTGCTACAGCACCCATTTCGGATGGCTTCACAGGAACACGCATGTCAGCGTTAGCACCTGTCAGCGACATTGCCGTCTCAAACTGGTAATGCCGCGACATCGTCTTCTTGTCGCTCGACACTTTGCGTGTAGCAGCATATTGCTTAGCAAACTCTACCGGCGACAGCCACGTGCCAAGGAAATCAGCACCAAGGCTTACAATGACATTAGCTTGACCGAAGTTGTAGCTTGGCAGTATTCCGCCGTTAGCTTGCAGCAAGCCACTTGCCGAAACAACGTCATACTGCACGTGCTCCGTGTTAGGGTAACGTGCTGCAAATTCAGCAATAACCTTCTTGGTAGAAGGGCTAATGATGGTAGGTGATACGATGGCAATGCGGCCAGCCTGCGCTAGCTTCGCACGGATTTCGTTGTCTACTTTCGCTTTGTCTGCCTTCTTACGATCAATAGCGAAGTGTTGCAGACGTGCACCATCGTATAAGCTCAGCACTGAGGCTTGTGCACGTGCCGATAGACCGCCACGCGTAAGTGGCGACTCAGGGTTTCCTTCCAACTTAATTGGTCGACCATCGCGGGTCTTTACCAATACACTGTTGTAATCCTGGCCCGTGAAGTAAGTGGAGGCGTAGAAGTTAGCAATACCTGGATCTACCTCCTGAGGTTTATTCAGATACGGAATAGCCTTGCGAACCGGCGTTTCGCAGCTGGCAAGGGTAGCGGCAGCAATACCGAAACCCATCAGTTTGAGGAAGTCGCGGCGTGGGGCTACCACGGCGTCGGAAGAGCCATAGGTTTCTTTCACCGGCAAGAAGTCCGCGAATTCCGTCAACGCGTTCTTCACAAACTCCGGCGAGTTCTCCAGTTCCTCAATTCCCTTCCAGTACTTAGGCGACTCTTGCATTTGTGTATGGGGACTTAGGGTCTTAGAGATTGAGGTCATAATACTGACTTCTCATAATCTCCAAGTAAGGCTTGTTTAATATCTTTTATTGGTTGTCTCAGCAAGGCTCTATTGTGTGCAAAGAGCCTGCTGAGACATACAATTTAGTAGTGGCACTTCGAACACTCGGTACCACCGTTCGACGACACCGTGAAAGGTACAGCTCCATTGCTGTTGTCATGCAACTTCACGAGGTTATCGTAATAGGCATTGCCCTTTGTGTTGAGGGGCGTTTCGCGGTGGCAGTTGATGCACCAACCCATCGTCAAAGCAGAGTATTGATACACCACATCCATGTTTTGGATTGGGCCGTGGCAAGTCTGGCACTCTAGGCCACCCACTTGGGTGTGCTGTGAGTGGTTGAAGTACGCTAAGTCAGGTAAGTTGTGAATGCGTACCCATTGAATAGGCTGCTTGCGCTCAATGGCTCGGTAGATCTTTTTGATTTCCGGCGACTCTGTCTTAACCTGCGAGTGGCAGTTCATACAGATGTTAGCCGACGGAATATTAGCTGACTTGCTCTTATATACCGAGGTGTGACAGTAGGCGCAGTTAATCTGGTTTTCACCAGCGTGTAGCTTGTGCGAGAAAGCAATAGGTTGGGTAGGCTGATATCCCTGCGTCAGGCCAATACCCATGGCGGCTTGTACTGATTCATATAGCACTACCAAGATGAATACTGTAACGGCTATACCACGTACGGCACCTGACTTGTAAATCTTCGCGAAGTCAAAACGCTGATTCAGTTGTTCAACGTCGCGGCCACTCAGGTCTTTACGACCGCGCAGCACGTCTTTCATTAGGTTGGCTATGATAACCAGCGTTACCACTAGCACAATCAGCACTACTACCAGTACAATCAGCAGCATGTCGATGTACTGACCAGCTTCCGTGCTACCTTGGGCATTGGCACTCTCACCAGCACCCTCCGCTCCAGCAACTGGTGCACCTCCTGGGGCAGGGGCAGCACCACCTTCTTGCGAAACAGTGTAAGCGATAATCGACTTAATCTCATCATCCGACAGAGCGAAGCTAGGCATCTGTTGCTTGCCGTATTGCTCAAATAACTTCACAGCATATGGATCGCCACTGGCAACCATCTTACTGGAGTTTTTAATCCATGATATAATCCAAGGCATCGGGCGACGCTTCGTGATACCGGCCAATGCGGGTCCTACCACTACATCGTTGACGGCATGGCACTGAGCGCAGTTTCCTTTGAACAACGCATCACCGGCGGCAATAGCAGCAGCATCGCCGCCGCCAGCAGCAGGAGCAGCACCTTCCGCAGCTGCGGGGGCACCATCGGCACCGGCTGTAGCGCCGGGCGTTACACCTTCTTTGCTAACGGCTGGCGCTGAACCAACCTCCTGTGCCAATGACTGGCCTACGGTAGTAACCGTCAGGAAAAGAGCAAGAAGCAGTTTGGGAAGAGTACGAAATCGGATGCTATCCATAGCACAAATTGACTGGGAAGAAAGAAACGCAGGCGTGCATCAAGGCCACAAATGTAGGTTGGGAATCGCAGACAACAAACCACAAAAGCCGAAAATTAGCCTTTACGAGCTTGCTTAGAAGCATTCTAAAATACCTCACATTCTAGGAGTTATACTTATAACAACGATGCACCACTACTAAGTAGCTGTTACTTAGAGGAGTTATATCTATCTCTATAATATAGTAAAAATATGTAGTGAGGAACAGAGCAAATTCTGACTTCCAATTAGTTAAGGTTTGCCTTCATGTAATAAATAATAAGCTACTTATAGATAATAGGGTAAGAAAAGCGTATCTTTGCCGCCTCATTATAATTTTCACTCATTAATTTTCACCCCGTCGTAATGGAAGTAAGAAATTACGAGACGGTCTTCATTCTGACTCCCGTGCTGAACGAGAGCCAAGTGCAAGAGACGGTCGAGAAGTTCACCCAGGTGCTTAAGGAAAATAGCGCCGACATTGTCAACCAAGAGAGCTGGGGCCTGCGCAAGCTGGCCTATCCTATTCAGAAGAAATCAACTGGTTATTATTTCCTGGTTGAGTTCACTGGCGAGGGCAACATCGTGGATACGCTGGAGCTGGCGTTCCGCCGCGATGAGCGCGTTATCCGGTTTTTGACTACCGTGCTGGATAAGCATGCGGTGTCTTATAACCAGCGCCGCCGCAATGGCGAGATGAATCAGCAGAAAGCCAAACAACAATCGGAAGCCGCCGCCTAATACCATGAGCCTAGCCAACGAAAGAATCCACAAGCAGGAGCAGCGTAAGAAATACTGCCGCTTCAAGAAAAACGGCATCAAGTATGTCGATTATAAAGACCCGAACTTCCTGCTGAAGTTTGTGAATGAGCAGGGTCGTGTGTTACCCCGCCGCATCACGGGCACCAGCCTGAAGTTTCAGCGTAAAGTAGCGCAGGCAGTAGCTAAAGCGCGTCATCTGGCACTGATGCCCTACGTAACCGATTCGTTAAAATAGTTTCTAGTTATTGGTTTTTCGTTTTTGGTTATTGGCTGGTTTGCCGCCCATAGGTAGGCATACTGCCAAGAAACCAAAAACCAACAACCAGAAACCAACAAAGTCATGGAAGTAATTCTGAAAGACCACGTGAAGGGTCTGGGCGAGAAGAACGACATCGTAACGGTAAAGCCCGGCTACGGTCGTAACTACCTGCTGCCCCAGGGTCTGGCTATTCTGGCCGACAAATCAAATAAGAAAATCGTAGCTGAGAACGTACGTCAAGCTGCGCACAAGGCGGATAAAATCCAGGGCGACGCACAAGCCATTGCCGATAAAATCGGGGATATGGTTCTGGAAATTCCTGCTAAAGTGGGCGAAACTGGCAAGATCTTCGGCCGCGTAACTACGCTTCAGCTGGCTGATGCGCTGGCAAGCAAAGGTATTGAGGTAGAACGCAAGCGTATTTCGTTTGATCAAGAGCCTTCAACAGCTGGTGAGTATACGGCTACCCTAAACCTGCACAAAGAAGTGAAGCACCAGGTTCGCTTCAATGTAGTAGCTGAATAAGCTCTTCTCTTTTTAGTGAAAAGCCCGACTGCTTTCGTAGTCGGGCTTTTTCATTGCCGAAGGAGCAGTGCTGTAGCCGGCTGGCGCTGACCTCCGTATTAGTGAACTGGTTTATATACGCAATTTACTCCCATCTTTGTCCGTAAGAGCCTTACTCATGCAGTTGCCGCGCTTCGGTGGCGCGCGATTTATGAGTGGTATAGCGTATTTGTTGGCTGATTATCGGCCCTAGCTTCCTTGCATGTTTCGTACTGAACTTCCTCTTGTTTCCTACCCTCACCAGTTGCCGCATGCCGCACGGGTGTTGACGGTGGGCTCCTGTTTCGCGGAGACCATTGGCGCGCGCCTAGTCGAGCATAAGGTCGCAGCCGTTGTGAATCCGTTTGGCATTGTTTTCAACCCACTCACAGCTTGCCAGTTGCTACGCGCAGCGGCTGGTGAGGATATGGATTGGCAGCAGCACTTGGTAGAAGCCCGTGGCCGTTGGCAGAGCTACGACTTGCATGCTACTATTGGCGCCGATTCGCCAGTAACGCTATTGCAGCAAATTCAGGAGCTAGTACAGCAAACCGGGGAGTTTTTGCGCACTGCCAACGTGGTGGTGCTGACGCTGGGAACTGCTTTCGTATACCGGCTGCGTGCTACGGGTGAGCTGGTAAGCAACTGCCACAAAATTTCGGCTGATCAGTTTGAGAAAGAATTGCTGACTCCGGATGAAATTATTAATGCTGTGGCGGAGACGCACGCTTACCTGCGACGGCACAATCCGCAGCTACGGTTTATTCTGACGGTGAGCCCTGTGCGTCATCTGAAGGATACGCTTCCGTTGAACGCTGTGAGCAAATCGGCGCTTCGGCTGGCCTGCCATTACTTGAGTGAGCTGCTACCCGACGTATCGTATTTTCCAGCCTACGAACTGCTACTCGATGATTTACGCGATTATCGCTTCTATGCCGATGATATGCTGCATCCTTCTACGGTGGCGCAGGAGTACATCTGGGAACGATTTACGCGCACATATTTCGACGCTGCTTTCGGTCGCTTCAAGAAGGAGTGGCATTCGCTACGGCAGGCACTCAATCATCGGCCATTGTATGCAGCTGCTCCCGAGCACCGTCAGTTTTTGGAGGCGACACTGGAGCGCTTGCGGCGCCTAAGCGAGCAAGTGGATGTAGCAGCCGAAATGGATGCGGTAGAACAGCAGCTTTTAGCCCTACCCCTGCCCCCTGCCCCTACACCGGCACCAGAGCCAGAGGACGATGAAGAGCGTATTGATATCGGCGAGTATGCTACAACTATAGCACCAGCAGAGTCTGTAGCAGTGGTGGGAGAGGAAGCTATGCAAGAAGAAATGCCGGAGTCTCTACCCTCAACACCCGTTGCGTCAGAACCCGAACTGGTAGTGGATGAAATAGCGACTCCTCTTCCCAAGAAAAAGCGGCGAAGCCGAGGTGGGGCCAAGCGTACGGCCCGCAAACGTGCTGCGCTCGAAGCCCTGGCCGCGCAGGAAGCGGACTTAGCAACTCAATCGGATACTGATCCTTCGGTAACTGAAACTACCCTGCTGCCGACCCCTGAAGCAGTATACGAATCAGTTGTCGTAGCAGAGCCGGTTGAGGCAGAAGCTGTTGAGGCTACCATTTCCACCCACGCGGAAGCAGAGGAGACCGATACAGCGCAAAAGCCCCGAAAAGGTCGTACAGCCGGCCAGATACTGGCCGATAAGAAAAAGGCCAGACGTTCGGGCAAGAATCGTGGCCGTCAGCTAGCCCCTCTCTATGCTACGCCTGACATGGTTTCTGCGGATAACATGCCCGAAGAGGGTAGCGAACAGCTTTC
The DNA here is from genome assembly GCF_022921095.1 of Hymenobacter aerilatus. Classification (NCBI taxonomy): domain Bacteria; kingdom Pseudomonadati; phylum Bacteroidota; class Cytophagia; order Cytophagales; family Hymenobacteraceae; genus Hymenobacter; species Hymenobacter aerilatus. The sequence continues at coordinate 275,868 of NZ_CP095053.1, read as the reverse complement.
AGAAGAAGCTATAGTGCCGGTCCTGCTTTCGGAAACAGCACCTACACCTGCGCCATCCCCTACCCCACCCAACACCGAAGAGCATACAGCTAGCGTTCCTGCTGCAACCACTTCCCCCACTACGGTACCAGAACCGGTAGCGTCCTCGCCTGTAGCGCCTGAACTACCTACAAAAGCGCCGGAAAGCATGGAGGTGGTCGGTGACGGAGTACCACCTGTTTCTCAGCCCGAGACAGAAGCAATACCTACTCGCAAAACAACCAAGTCCAAGGCTCCAGCAAAGCCCCGAGCTTCGCGCAGCAAGAAGGCCCCCGCTGCACCCGTTCCAACTGATGCCACGGCTCCAGAACCAGTTGCTACCCCAGATCCAGCCGTACCTAAGCCCAAACAGCCCCGCAAGAAGGCTGCTAAATCCCCTTCCCCGGCGGCATATCCTACACCACAGCCCTCAATAGAATTGCCTGTGGCCGATACTGCACCAGCGTCGGAAACACTGCCTACCCCACCCAAGCGACGCACTCGACCAGCCCGCAAGAAACCAGCAACACCCGACGATACCCCCGCGACATAGAGTAGAAAACAAAAGGGCAGCCGTAGGGCTGCCCTTTTGTGCACTTGGTATTGCCAGGCTATTTCAAAAAGTTGCTGGCAATAGCTAAGACGGTCGTCACATCCAGCGGCTCGTCGAACGCCTCAGATGCCTGATCGGCCGTCACGTTGGGAATAGACGTGAGGTTGATACCGGCCTGCGTTACGTTTGCTTCGGAGGGGTACATATCAGCCGGCATGCCGGGGCCGTAGACTGGAGCCGTTATGCCAGGTCGCGGGCCGCCGCCATCGTTACCGGTAATCCAACTCTTGGGAAGGCCATTGGCCTGCGTGCCCCCACGGCGCATGGTGCGAATGTGGGACGCGTGGCGGGCTTCAACTGAGTGAATGTTCAGAGCAGCTTCAAGCACGGTATTGTTGTCGATCAGCAGCGGAGCGCCGCCTTTATAGGCGCGCACACCGGTGTCCTCAAAAGCCTGTGCTAGCGCCAGGAAATTAAACCGGTCGCGAAATACTTCCGGAATCAGCGGGGCACGTTTGCCACCCTTTGAGCCAGTGAAGTCGAAATCGTTGGCAGTGAGCGGCGCAATAGCGCTGCTACCCAGTACAGTTTTCAGGAAGTTGACGTGCTTCAATTCATCGTCGCGGATGATAGTGATGGCGGCCAGATCAGCCTGCACAAACAGGTTCCGCGTTTTCACGCCCATATCGTAGAAGTAGTATTCCAGGTATTCCAGTGTCAGGGCAAAGTTCAGCACGTCCGTTACCTGCTTGCCTAAGCCTGACGATTGCCCGTAGGCTTTCTGAAACATTGCCCCCATAGCCAGGGGTACGGCTGCCGTAGCGAGCTTTTTGCCGAAGCCGGCAAAGTGCTTGAACACCTGACGACGCTGGTCGAGCCGCTCGTAGACTTCCGGATCTACCTTCTCGATTTCGGCGAGTATGTTGAGAATATTCATGGAGTAGTGGTTTACAGAACAGAAGGATGTGAGAGTATAAAGCGCGATTACTCGGTGGGCAGGTTGCTCACGTTCAGCTTCGAGCCTTCTTTTAGGAAATTGTTGGCAATAGCCACTACCTGGGCGGGTGTCATCGATTTTTCCAGGCCATTCTGGTCTACCACATCGGCGCCCACAAACGTGTTGTACTCCAAGAAGTCGCGGATAATAGCGGCGTGACGGGCTTCTACCGATACAATCTTACCGGCAATAGCCAAGTAAGCGGCCGTCTTGATGAGCTTACCAGCACCGTTATAGGCTGCTACTCCTAGGTCCTCAAATGCCTTGGCTACGCTGAGCACACCCTGCTTGGTGCGAAAGTCAATGCTCGAAAAATCTACCTCCAGGTCTTTAATAGGGGTAGCACCGGCAGCAGTAATAGCCTGCTTGAAAAATTCGCGGTGGATTCGCTCGTGTGCCTCAATATCGCGCAGAGCCACCCGTTGCGGAGCCGAAGTGCTGTTGTAGTACTGCGTTTGTAATACCTGCGCATAGAAAGCAGCCTCCAATTGCTCCAGTGCATACGCATAGTTCAACACGCCTACATCGCCACTACCTACATCCACCATGTTCGCCATGTCAGTGGCATTGGCACTGGCATCTTGGGTCTTCACTACATCCTCCATCACATCGTTGCAACCGGCCAGAGCTAAGCCGCCCATGGCTAACCCCAGCCCGGTGTAGCGCAAGAAAGTGCGCCGCTCCAGTGGCGTCTGTAGCTCCTCACTAAGGCCTTGGGCTTTAGTGGCATCGTGCATCACTTTAGACATATTTTTTTGAGTTAAAAGGTGAGAATACAAAGCCTACGCAAACCATTGCGGACCTGGATTTACCCCTTTTTCTTGTTTGCCTATAATACCCAAATTATGCACGCAACCCGCAGTACTTTAGCAAGTTGATATGCTTTTTACAAGAGCGAGAGCCTATGTAACATCATCGGCTTGATGAACGAAATGCTTTTCATTCAATTGAATGCATCTGCTCATAGTAGAGCTTGCTAAGACAATTACTGTACTAGGCACTCCCGCTTCTGAACGCCGGGTTAAAGTCAGAATAGGGGCAACTATGCGCCCCCGAAACGGTTATCTTTGCAGTCCGCTTTTGACTTTCGCCTGATAGCTTTCTTCTTTTGAGCCTTTCGTTTGACTTTGTGCAGCCGGAACCGGTGGCCACTGACCGCGTTACGTTATTCGCGGACGTGATTTTGCCCCTACCTCTGCCCAAACTATATACCTATCGTGTACCCTATGAGCTGAATGATCATGTGGTGATTGGCGGACGTGTGATTGTGCAGTTTGGCGCCAAAAAAACACTGAGCTGTATTGTAGCCGCCGTGCACGAAACGCCACCCAAGGAGTATCAAGCGAAGTACATCCTGGAGTTCATCGACGACGCGCCGGTAGTGACGCAGCCACAACTGAAGCTGTTTCGCTGGATAGCTGACTATTATATGTGCACGTTGGGCGAGGTGATTAATGCTGCCCTACCCGCTGCGCTTAAGCTTAGTTCCGAGAGCCGCATTCAGTTGCATCCAGCTTTTGGGGTAGAGGAAAATCCCTACCCCCTCAGCGAGCAGGAAGAACGCATTGTGGAAACCCTGCGGGGGGGCGAGGAAGGCAAGTCGCTGACGTTTACGGAGGTAGGCGACCTACTCGGCATTAGCTCTTTTCACCGCGTGATCAAGTCGCTGATGCAGAAGGAGGTTATCTTTCTGTTCGAGCATCTGAGCGACAAGTACTCTCCTAAGGTGGTGAAGAAAGTACGCTTGGCTCACACGTTTGTGGCCGAAGCGGCGCTGGAAGAGCTGTTTCAACGGTTGGCTACCAAGCCCAAGCAGCTGGACGTGCTGATGCGCTTTCTGCAAAAGGTACCCATCTACCAAAACGAGCATGCCAACCACCAGGGTATCGAGAAGGCCTACCTTTCCAGTGCTCCACACCTCTCGGCCTCGGCCGTCAATACGCTGATTAAAAACGGTATTCTGGAACAGTTCGACGTGATTGTGTCGCGCTTCCCGCTGGACCACACGGCCGAAACGCGACTGAATTTCACGCTGAGTGAGGCGCAGAGCACAGCCCACGCGGATATTTTGCGGCAGTTTGCTGAAAAAGATATTGTGCTGCTACACGGCGTGACGGGCGCGGGCAAGACCGAAATCTACATCGACCTCATCCAGCAGGCCATGCAAGGCGGTGGGCAGGTGCTATACTTATTACCCGAAATTGCCCTCACGGCCCAGATCGTGACGCGCCTGATGCGGGTGTTTGGCAGCCGGCTGGGCGTATACCACTCCAAATTCTCCGACAATGAGCGGGTAGAGGTATGGAACGGGGTGCTGTCGGGTCGGTTTCAGGTGGTGGTGGGCGTGCGCTCCGCCGTGTTCCTACCCTTTGATAACTTGGCCTTGGTGATTGTGGATGAGGAGCACGAGTCAAGTTACAAGCAGTATGACCCGGCGCCGCGCTATAATGCCCGTGAGGTAGCCCTGATGATGGCCAACTTTCAGGGGGCCAAAACCCTGCTGGGCTCGGCTACGCCTGCTGTAGAAACCTATTACCAGACGCGCGCGGGCCGCTACGGCCTAGTAGAGCTGACCAAGCGCTACGGCGAGGCTGGCCTACCCGAAATTGAGTTGGTAGATACTCGCAAGAGCCGAGAGCAGAAAACCATGCTCAACCACTTCACGCCTGAGCTGATGCAGGAGATGGAGCGCAAGCTGGGCGCACAGGAACAGGTGATTCTGTTTCAGAACCGGCGCGGCTACTCGCCCTTCATCAACTGCCTCGACTGTGGTTGGATACCGAAGTGTAAGAGCTGCGCCGTGAGCCTGAGCTACCACAAGCACGTGCACGAGCTGCGCTGCCACTACTGCGGATACCACGAGCGGATGCCAGTGGAGTGCCCCGCCTGCGGTTCGCGCAACCTCAAAACGGTAGGTTTCGGCACAGAAAAGCTGGAAGACGACCTAAAGATCATGCTGCCTGAAGCACAGGTGCAGCGCATGGATCTGGACACTACGCGCGCCAAAAATGCGTACCAGCAGATTATCAGCGACTTTGAGCAGCAAAAGACGAATATCCTGGTAGGTACCCAAATGGTGACCAAGGGGCTGGACTTTGCCAACGTAAGCCTAGTGGGCATCATCAATGCCGATAGCATCATTCACTACCCCGATTTCCGGGCGCACGAGCGGGCCTACCAGATGTTTGTGCAGGTGAGTGGCCGCGCCGGCCGCAAGGGGAAGAAGGGTAAGGTGATTATCCAGACCGGCGACCCGTTGCAGGTGATTTTTGACAAGGTGATTCGCAACGACTACCTGGAGTTTTACGAGTACGAAATCACGCAGCGGCGCGAGCACGGCTACCCGCCGTTTATGCGCGTGATTCGCCTCACTGTGAAACACGTAGACCAGCTTCTAGCCGAGCAAGCGGCAATCCTACTCACACAGGAATTGGTGGACCGCCTGGGCCGTGAGGCCGTGCTAGGGCCGGAAGCACCGTATATTTTCCGAATCCGCAATTTCTATTTGCAGGAAATCACGATCAAGCTCAGCCGCGAGCATACCGTTCTGAAATCGGCGAAGAATGATATTCGCGATTCGATTAACATCGTGAAGGACCAAAAGGAATTCAAGCAGGCGCGTATTGCGGCCGACGTGGACCCGATGTAATCTTAGGCCTAACGCGCGGCACGCTGCGGTTTCAAAAAGAGTATTCGAGCACTGTACTTGCTTCTAACAACTAAAAGTGCATAAAAAAGCGCCCGACTATCTATCAGATAGCCGGGCGCTTCTTTGGTAATGTGGTTCTAAACCATTAAGCCATGTCGAGCAAGCCCAATACAATGAATACGATACCTACGATGGCGATAATACCACCTAGCACACCGAAGATACCGCTAATGAAGGAGAGCAGGCTCACCAGCAAACCAACCAGCACCAGAATGATACCCGTGCGGATATTGCCATCGAGACGGTTGGTTTCGGCCGTTTCGTTTTTCTGCTTTATCTGCATTTTGCTGGCTACCTTATTCGCCTGCTTGGTTACTTTGTTCACCAGAGCTTTTTGCATCAGGTTCAGCTTCTGCGCTTTGGCTGGCTTGGTAGCGGGTGCCGGTGTAGTTACTGGTGCAGCAGCCTCTACTGGTGCAGTTGCAACTGCAGGCGCTGTAGCTACTACCGGAGCTTCGATAGGAGCAGCAGCTGGCGTTTGTGGAGCGGCTACTTCAGGAGCTGGAGTAGGCTTAGGCGCCGTAGCGGTGTACTGCATGCCATGGTAGGCCTGCGTTTTGGGCAACATGGCGTACTCAGCGCGGTTGCAGCTTGTGAGAGCAGTGGCAGTTACCAGCAAGGCAACAACACCACGTTGCAGAGAGAGAAGGTGTTTTTTCATACAGGCAAAGGTAGAATGAATATCGCCCTATACGAATAAAGCAGTAGCGCGGCTGAAATGGTAGTGCATTTCGCTGCACCCACTATAACTAAACAACACATAGTAAGCATATTATATATGGTAAATTAGATGATAATACCCCATCTGACCGCCGGCAGCAGCTAGCATTCCGCTGATTCAGGGTACTCCTTTTTTCAGCGGTTCCCATATTTTTTTCTTTATATCATCGTTAGGTAACTGTACTGCTACTTGTCTTATGCACCGTCCGAACCAGGTAGTACACGTGCCTATCAGTCTATCAGCTATGGTAAGTAAACTGGTACTTTCGGCGTAATCCATGTAATCCGGTGCCTCGGCAGAACGCTTCTTCACTGCCAGTCGTTTCAGAGGCTACTCCCACCAATATTTCTGACTTCATGTCTTTATCTGCTCTTCCTACGCGGTGGTTGCTACCTATGTGCGGTAGTGTTGCATTTTCCGTTGCCTGCACGCAGTTGCCCACCGAAAGCGTCAATACCACGAGCCTCACCGCGGAGCGCCATACCCTGATGGCACCCGACACCACAGGCTACGAGTTTCGGCCAGCCGCTGACCCCAACGGTATCAGCAAGTACTACAAGGGTAGGCAGATTGCCCACGTGATGGGCCACGAAGGAGCCGACTGGCTGGAGCGCCCCAATCGTAACCGGGAAGAGGGCACGGATATTCTGTTGCGGGAACTGCAACTGAAACCTACCGATGTAGTAGCCGACCTAGGGGCGGGCACAGGCTATTTCACGTTTCGGATGGCGCCACTGGTGCCGCAGGGCAAGGTACTGGCTGTGGATATTCAGTCTGAAATGCTAACGGCCATTCAGCAGAACAAGGCCAAGCAACATATTACGAATGTAGAGGCTGTGAAGGGCACCACGCAGAACCCCAATCTGCCGGCCAACCAGGTTGACCTAGTGCTGATTGTAGACGCCTACCACGAGTTTGACTACCCCCGCGAGATGATGCGCGCTGTGCGTGCTTCGCTGACTCCCACTGGCCGCGTAGCGTTGGTGGAGTACCGCGCCGAGGACCCTAGCGTGCCCATCAAGCGCCTACACAAGCTCAGCATAGACCAGGCCCGCAAGGAAATGGCGGCGGTAGGGCTGGAATTTATAGAGAGCGTGGAAACACTACCCCAACAGCACCTGATGTTTTTCCAGAGAGCAAAGTAGTTGATAACGAATTAAGTAGTATCAGACTAACGTTGGGCGGAAGCCAATTCCTCACCCGGCGTTGTTCACTGCTGCCTGATTGCAGACCTTTGCCGTATGTCTGTTGCCCCTACCCCCGACCCGCGCCAGCTTTCCATCCAGGACTTCACCTATCAGCTACCCCCAGAGCGCATTGCGCCGGAGCCCCTCGCGCACCGCGACCAGTCGCGCCTGTTGGTCTACCGCCAAGGGCACATCACCGATCAGCGCTTTCATACCCTACCCGCCGAGTTGCCCACCGACTCGCTATTAGTTTTCAACGACACCAAGGTAGTACGGGCGCGCCTGTTTGCGCACAAACCTACCGGTGGCATAGTAGAGCTGTTTTGCCTGGAACCAGTGGCCCCGCACCGCGCCATTGAGCTCGCCATGCAGCAAACCGGCAGCTGCGTTTGGAAATGCCTAGTAGGCAATGGTAAACGCTGGAAAGCCGGGCCAGTACAGGTGGAGTTTGAGGTGAACGGCGAAACGGCAGTGCTCACGGCTGAGCGGCAAGAAGTAGCGGAGGGGTATTCGCTGATTGCCTTCCGCTGGACGCCCCCTACCCTACCCTTTGCCGAGGTACTGCGTGCAGCTGGTCACTTGCCCCTTCCTCCCTACCTCAACCGCGCCGATACCGACCTGGATGCCGTGCGCTATCAAACGGTGTATGCCGCCCACGAAGGGGCAGTGGCAGCGCCTACCGCCGGCCTGCACTTTTCCGACGCGGTGCTGGCCGAGCTGGATGCGCGGGGCGTTGGGCGGGCTACCGTAACGCTGCACGTGGGGGCCGGTACTTTCCAGCCCGTGAAGGCCGACCACATGGCCGACCACCCCATGCACGCCGAGCCGATCAGCGTGGAGCGTGACTTACTGCAACGACTGCTGACACACGCGCCCCGGCCGGTTATTGCCGTGGGTACCACCAGCCTGCGCACCCTGGAGAGCTTGTATTGGCTGGGGGCTCAATTGTTGCGTGAGCCCCAAGCAGCCGTAGCAGCCTTGCATCTCACGCAATGGGAGCCCTACCATCCCTCCCCTGCTCCTACCCTGGAAGCGGCCCTGCAAGCACTGCTGGCTTACCTCGACCAGCACCAGACCGATACGCTGCACGCCACTACGCAGCTTCTCATCGCGCCCGGCTACACGTTTCGGGTGGTGCGGGGCCTCATCACTAATTTCCATCAGCCCGAAAGCACCTTGCTACTTTTGGTAGCTGCTCTGCTAGGCCCCGACTGGCGGCGCGTTTACGACCATGCCCTGGCTCACGACTACCGTTTTCTGAGCTACGGCGACAGTTCATTGCTGCTTCCGAATGGCTAAAATGGCCAGGAGCTGGCAGGAAGATTACGCGCAAAAGGCAACCATTTTCGCACGAATCGTATAGGAGAGAGACATATTTTTCCCCCTGACATCATGAAAAAGTTTCTTTTGCTTATAGCTACCGTGGCCCTTTCTTCGGCCGCTTTTGCCCAGACTACCACGCAAACCACCACTACAACCACCGAAGAGCGCTCCAGAGCTGGTGAGGTTGTTCACGACGCCAAAGAAGGTGTAGAAACCGGAGCTAAAGCCACCGGCCGCGCTGTGAAGAAGGGCGCCAAAAAAACCGGCAATGCTGTAGAAACCGGTGCTGAGGCTACCGGCGACTTTGCTAAGAAGGCCGGCCGTAAAACCAAGCACGGCGTGAAGCAAGGTGCTGAAGCTACTGGCGACTTTGCAAAGAAAGCCGCTCGCAAAACCAAGCGTGGTGTGAAAAAAGGCGCCAACGCTGTTGAGGAGCAAGCCGATAAGACGTTCTAGTTTGTCCCGTCTTTCAATACAAACAAAAAGCCCCACCAAGTTTGGTGGGGCTTTTTGTTTGTATTAAAGTAAAGACCCTATTGCCCTACCAGAAACACCGCATTACTGAACAGCAGCTTACCGCCCTGCCAAAACGCCCGAAACAGAGGATTATCGGCCATATATACCACCTGCCCCCTACCCAGTTCCTGGGCACCTAATACAAACGTATCGACCAACTGGCGGCGTGCCTGCACCCCCGTGAAGCCCGCCGCATAGCTGTTCTTCTTGAGCACGCCCACGTTCCAACCCCCATCGCCCAGAAACTGATAGTTGAGTGGGTCGCGGACCAAGGCGAAGTAGGAAGGCCCGTAGCCAAAGGCCAGCGGATGCGTGTTGTCGAGCTGCACGCGGTAGACGCTACCTTGCACTTGTTCCTGAAGCTGCGCCCGTTCGGCGTCGGCATAGCGACGAAGTTGCTGGTAGGGGTTGCTTTTCTTGCTGGTAGCGCTGTCCGTTGACTTGGTTTTCAGCAGAAAATCCTTTTTATCCGCCAGGAAGCGGGCGGCGCCTTCTAGGGCAATCAGCTTGCCACCTGCCCGCACCCAAGCTTTTAGCGCCTCCAGTCCACGGTCAGAATACACATCGGAGTAATTGCCATCGGGCAGAATCAGCACGTCGAATTTCTGTAGGGGTACGCTGTTGATGTAGTTGGTGCCCAGTACTGTGAGGGGGTAGTGAATCTGCTGCTCAAAGAAATGCCATACCTCGCCAAACGCGCCGGGGCTTACGCCCTCGCCCGCCAGCACCCCTACGGTAGGCTGCCCCACAAAGCGCACCGAACTAGAGCCCAGGTCGCTGCCGGTGGTAGAAAAACCGGTTTGCACGTCCTGCACCGCCACGCCGGCCGAGTCGGCCTGGGCACGCACCACTTGATCGAGCCTGCTCCCCATAGCCTCGTTGCCAGCGCGGGTAATTACCAGTGTGCCAGGCGCGTATTGCTGCCCGCCTGCCTCAAACGCCTTTTCGGCCACGCGCACCTTCACCTTGGCTTGCAGTAGCTGACTCAGAAACTGCACATCGTGCTGATTGGTCCAACGGCTTAGGTAGGCGTAGGGCTTATCCGTTGCGAACTGTGCGTTGCGCGTTGCGGGTGAGGGGGACTTAGTTGCTGACGCCTCAGAACGCACGCCTTGCAAACGCTCTTTCAGCGCATAGCCTTTCAGGCCAAACGAATAAGGCAATGCCCAGGCCGTAATATCGTAGGTGAGCGAGTCTTCCAGGGCTGGCTGGGGTTCAAACAGCACCTTCACCAGCGTCGATTTGGGCTGATACATGCTCACTACTACATCCTGCGGCTGCACTTCCACTACCTCGTCTTTGCCCGAGTCGTAGCTGTAACCTCGCACGCGCGCCCTGCGGTTGGCGTAGCCATAATGTATCTGCTGGCGCTCCAAGTACTCCGTGAGGGCACGCAACTGGGCGGGGTCGGAGGAACCAGAAAGCACATAGGTTTTATACACGCCACGGGGCTTGGTGCGGCCATCGGTGAAATACTGCTGAAACTCGCTCAGCAGCTTGTCGTGGCGCTCGGCCGCCGCCTGAATGGTAGCCCGGCTGGCCGCGTGGTGGTGGCTGATGCGCTGCGTGAGCGTGAGCGTGTCGCCCTCGGTGCGAGCAATGCGCACACCCGCCCTACCCGAGCCGCCTTGCTCGTAGGTCATGCCTATGGCGCCGTTGAAGCTCGGCCACGTGTCGCCGTAAGTAGGCGCAAACAAGTCGTATACCTCGCGGGTGAAGTAGAGCCAGTTGTTTTTGTCGAACACTTGGCGGTTGTAGTCGCCAATGGCATCCTGCATCTGGCGCTGCCACTTGGTAATGTCCTCATGAAACGGCTTGGCCGCCGGGGAGAAATAATACGGATTATCAACGCCCATCTCGTGAAAATCGGCGTGTACCTGGGGTAGCCACTGCGTGTAGAGCGCAATGCGTTGGCGGCTTTCCTGCTGCGTTTGCCAGGCCCAGTCGCGGTTCAGATCGAAGTAGTAGTGATTGGGGCGGCCGCCGGGCCACGGCTCGCGGTGCTCCCAGGCGTAGGGCGAGGCATTGACTGGCTGCCCGGCCACACGGTTGTACCATTCCACGTACCGGTCGTGGCCGTCGGGGTTCACGCAGGGGTCCACGAGTACCACCGTGTTTTGCAGCCACTGCTGCATCTGCTGGTCCTGGGGGTTGGCTAAGTCGTAGAGCACCTGCATCACCGCCTCCGACGACACCGCTTCGTTGCCGTGCACATTATAGCTCAGCCATACAATGCCCGGCTGCGCCGCCTCGGTTGCACCCTCAGCCAAGCCAGCCCGGCGCAGGTTGCTCTGCCGAATGGCATCCAGGCGCTGCATATTTGCGGGGGAGGCTACCTGTACTACCTCCAGCGGACGGTGTTCGTAGGTGCTACCGTACTGTTGTAGACGCATCCCGTTGGGCGTATGCGCTACTACGTGCGCCACATAGCGCAACAGTTGCGCATGAGGGGTGAAACGGGAGCCCAGCGGATAGCCCAAAAACTGCGTTGGCGTAAGCAGCGGACCATCAGCCGGGGCAGCGGGCAGCTGCGCGTAACTGGCAGTGCTGGTCAGACACCAGAAGCCCAGCAGCCAGCCAAGCAGTGAGGAGAAAAGTTTGGTCATTGGGGTGTAGAAAGAATAGATAAGTGCCCGCGGGCAGTTCACGGCACCGAATATAGTGTTGACCGTTCGTTTTCGGTACTTCTTCTCAGAGCAGTAGCACCATGCCAACGCAAACAGACCGCTTTCCTACCCTGCTACAGAGTAAGAAAGCGGTCTGTTGACCAACTATGCCTAGGATAGACTACTCTACATACATAGCCGGCGCAATACTATCAACCGTTACGGCCGAAGGGCCTTTCTCGCGGATTTCGTAGAGCGCATTTTCCAAGATGCCGCGCCCCAGCAGGCTTAGGCCAGCGTTGAATACTCCCAGTGCCACCGTACCCGCGCCTACCCACTGCGCGGTAGGCGCCTTATCATCTTTCATCTTGGCAGCCCATTGAATCAGGCAGCTGCCAAAGCCAACTACTATCAGCCCCGCCGGAGAAAAAAGCAACCATTTCTGTTTATGCGTCATATGCGTAGGATGTGTGAGTGTAGTAAAACCAGTCGCCGTCGCACGTCACAAGCAGCCCGCTGTGACCAGCAACCTAGTAGCAATCGTATCTTTGGGCACCGGGGTTACATAGCTGCTCTATTTTAGCACCTGCCTGTTCAGCTCCGCTTCTCGTTTCACTCCCTACCCTCTCCATGAGCGCTACCACCTACGACCAACTCCTGCATCAGGCTTTCCCCGGCCCTGCTGACGCTACACAGTACCTCAGCAAGCCTACTTTGGCGGCCTACCACGACCTGGAGCGCGCCAGCCGCTCCGAGTTGCCGTTTCGCTTCGAGCGGGTGCGCTTGGCCGTAGCCATGGCCCTCATGAAGCTGCTGGCCGACCTGGGCGACCACGCCGACAGCCGCGCCGTGCTAGACCTGCTGCACCGCGCCCTGCGCGCCGGCTCTACCAAGGAAATTGACGCTGTCATCACCAAAGAAGGCAAACTATTTGACCGTCTCTACTCCAACCTCTATGTGAATGAGCAAGGCGAGCAGTTGCTAAACCTTTTCGGCGAAACGCTGGAAGCCGATTCTGTAGCCGGCATGGACGACCTAATAGCGGAAGCGCTTGAGTTGGCTCGAGAGCTGGATTTTACGCGAGATGAAGAGGAAGAGGATTGATTTCCTATTACCCTTACTTAAAAAAGAAGCCCGCATAGAAATATGCGGGCTTCTTTTTTATTGTTAAATATATGCTACTAGCCTCCGTAGCCAGGATTCTGTACTAACTGAGCATTTACGTTGATTTCCCGCTGGGGAATTGGCAACGTAAGTAAGTTATTCGTGATAGGTGTAACCACGTTTCTCGGGTTTCCATCTTCATCTGTTACCGTGCGTACTAAATCAGTATTAGTACGCTTCAAATCATAGATGCGGAATCCTTCAAAAGCCAGCTCTAATTGTCGTTCGCGCAGAATAGCTTGCTGAGTCAGTTCAGCATCGGTTAGTGGCGTAGCACTCGAACGTTGCCGCACAATATTTACGTCTGCTAATGCACTTGACCGGTTCCCAGCCTGCAGAGCCGCTTCGGCGCGAATCAGATACATTTCTGCTAGACGAATTACTGGAATATTCTGTCCATAGGTAGTCCACTTACCGGAACGCAAAGAACCAGCTCTAGCTCCCGTACCTACATACAGCAGTTGCGCCCTTCCACGGGCATCCGCTGTACTGTATTGATTAGCGAAAGTAGATTGTACAGCTACATCACCGCGTCCCAATTGGCCAATGCTAGCAAACAGCGTTGCCAATCCACTATTGGAAGTTCCCGCGTTATTCTGCTCATTTTGCTGAATTTCTAGCAAAGTTTCAGAAGAGTTACGGTTTGTGAATACTGCCTGTAGCGTGGGCGACAGTGCTTTACGGCTATTGGCAATAACACTATTTGCGGCAGTAGCAGCGGCGGTGTAGTTACCTTGCTGTAGATACACGCGTGCCTGCAATGCCTGCGCAGTGTAGCGCGTAGCGCGTACCCCGTTGGCAGTGGGTAGAAGTTGAGCAGCCTGCGTAAGATCAGTTAATATCTGGCTATATACTTGGGCTACCGTAGCACGAGTACCCAGCACCGAAGCTTCCTGCAGTGATTTAACGGGTACTAGGCTGATAGGCACACCAAGCTGCGTGTTGGTGCCCCCTGCCACGTATTGTTGCGCATACAGGTTCACTAGATTATAATACATCAGCGCCCGGACAAAACGAGCTTCCCCTTCGTAGGTAGCTTTTAGCGTAGGATCCGTTACTACGGGAAGCGCATCAATCACCAGGTTGGTTTGGTTAATTTCCTGGTAAGCTTCACGCCATATTGCTTCAGCTGAGGAATTCAGTGCGTTTGTTGTGCGTGCCGTTAGCTGTCGGTAGTTTGTAAAAGTGCCCTGGAACGTGATATAATTATCAGCTCCCAGTAGCTCCGGTACCAGAATCAAGTCGGTACCATAAAGGCTTGGATCGTCTAGCTGACTATACAATCCTATGACGGCGCTACCTACTTTGTCTTGCGTATTGAGTGCCGTAGCGGCATCTACGGATTGGTAGGGGTCCAGATCCAGCTGCTTTTCGCAGCTGGTCAGGCCCGAGCCAAGGGTAAGCCCCAGTGCCAACAGTGTGGCTGAGCGGAAAAATATCGTTTTCATCAAGTACAGTCTCGTTAGTTTCGGTTAAAAGCCGATGTTGATACCTATCATATAGGTCTTTGGCAATGGCGGCGTATAGAAATCGTGGCCAATCAAGTAGTTAGCTTGGCCAAACGCCGCCGTATTTACCTCCGGGTCATACCCGTCGTAGTTAGTGATGGTGAATAAGTTTTGTGCCGTTAGATAAATACGGGCAGATTGCACAAAGCCTTTATTCATCATATAGTCGGGGAAAGTATAGCCTAACGTAACGGTTTTGCCACGGAAGAAAGAACCACCCGTTACCCAACGCGACGACACCACTGTACCGTTGCTACCGTACAGGCGCGCCTGCGGTACGTTGGTAATGTCGCCGGGATTCTGCCAGCGCCGCAGCTGATCGATGGTCTGATTATCAAAATAATCGCCGGCTACCGACTGGTAGATGCCCGATGCATTATAGATATCGTTGCCGTACACAAACTGCCCCAGGGCGCTGAAGTCGAAGCCGTTCCAAGAAACTGTTGTCGTTACACCACCCGTAAATTTCGGATTCGGGTTGCCTACCTTCTTCAAGGGCGACTGCGTGTAGTCGTTGGTAGTAGTACCCCCTTCGGTATAATAGAGCGCATCGCCATTAGCCGGATCTACACCTGCGTATTCGCGGCCCCAGAACACCCCAATAGGTTGACCTTCACGCACGCTACCTAAGTAGGCACTTTGGATAGGAGCTGTCAGCGAAGTAATCTCGTTGCGGTTAAACGATATGTTGCCACCCACATTCCATTTTACAGCTTTATCGATTACTAAACCATTCAGAGATATTTCCAAGCCACGGTTGCGCAGCTTGCCTACGTTTTCTGTTACTACTGAGTAACCATTCGTGTAAGGCAATTGGCGATTTAGCAGTAGGTCGCTGGTCTTCTTCTCGTAAACATCTACCTCACCCGTAATTCGATTATTGAACAAAGCGAATTCCAAACCTAAGTCGGTTTGCGCGGTGGTTTCCCACGTCAGGTTAGGGTTACCAATGGTAGCGCTCGGCTGTAAACCAGCTTGGTCAGCGTAAGGCAAGGCAGTGTATAAACTGCGAGAAGAATAGTTTCCGATTTCAGCATTACCCGTTACCCCGTAGCTGCCACGCAGCTTCAAAAAGTTAATCAGCGAGTTATCCCGCAGGAAGCTTTCTTCTGAAATCACCCAGCCCAGCGAACCGGCTCCGAATGTACCATACTGAT
This sequence comes from Hymenobacter aerilatus, assembly GCF_022921095.1. Lineage (NCBI taxonomy): Bacteria > Pseudomonadati > Bacteroidota > Cytophagia > Cytophagales > Hymenobacteraceae > Hymenobacter > Hymenobacter aerilatus. The sequence continues at coordinate 260,409 of NZ_CP095053.1, read as the reverse complement.
TATCAACACCAAATCGTGAAGAACCGTCTCGGCGCACGCTACCTGACACCAGATACTTGTTGCGGAAAGCGTAGTTGACACGGCCAAAGTAAGAGATGAAAGTAAACTCCGAGCGCGACGAGGATGTACCTGCCGTTTTAATAGCAGCGCTGGCCACCTTAGTAAACTCAGCGTTGGGGAAACCGCGGCCTTCGGCAGCCGTTTCTTTCGTATCGGACCGTTGGAACGAGAAACCAGCTAGTACTTCTACCCCATGGTCTTCATTAAAGACTTTGTTGTAGGTAGCCGTATTGTTGGTAGTGTAATTTACTACCTGTACTTGGTTGTTGTATCCATAGCCAGTGTTCCCACCATCCTGCGTACCAGCCGCGCGGTAAAGTTCTTCGTTCAAGCTCAGGAAGTCTGCCCCTGTTTCGGTCCGCAGAGTCAAGCCTTGCACAGGTTGGTAGGTTAGGTAGGCCGTGCTGAAAGATCGATAATTACCAGCGCGGTTCATACCGTTTTGCAGGTCCAGCAAGTTATTGTAGTAGAGCGTGTTTCTATTGAGCGAACCATCTTCTAGATAAGCTGGCTGCAATGGTGGTAGCGCATTCAGCTGAATGGGGTTAGCAAACGCGTTGTCGTTGGGCGTACGGTCGTTCACAGAACGGGTCAATGATAGGTTCAACCCTACCTTCAATTTGTCGCTAATGCTGTGGTCGAGATTTAGACGGGCACTTCCCCGACGGTAGCGGTTGCCAACAATAATACCGGTCTGGTCGTTGTAGGTAGTACTTAGGTAGAAGCGCGTCTTGGCGTCACCACCACTCACATTGAAATCATACTGCGACACTTTGCCACGACGCAGACCACGGTTCACCCAATTCTCATTAGCGGTTGAGTTCAGGTCTATCCCGGTGCCATTGTCATCCAACTCTTGCTGCAAATCGAGCGCACCGAAAGGAGAATTAGCCGCCGCTTCTGTAAGCAGTTCGCGGTATTGATCAGCATTCAAAAATTTGCGCGTATGGGTAGGAGAGCTAGTACCCAAATAGTAACCTACATTCACCTTTGTGCGTCCTTGCCGTCCCTTCTTCGTGGTCACCAGAATCACTCCATTGGATGCACGTGAACCATAAATAGCCGAAGCCGACGCATCTTTCAGAATAGAGATAGATTCAATATCATTCGGGTTCAGATCAGCCAGCGGGTTCAGCGGTTCCGTATCCGAACTTACGTCCTGTGACGTTACGGGAATACCATCGATTACATACAGCGGCTGGTTGGAAGCCGTTACCGACGAAGAACCCCGCACGCGAATTTGAGGACCAGCTCCCAACTTACCCGACGTTTGGCTGATGGTAACGCCCGGCGTACGGCCCTGGATGGCCTGCTCGAAGCTCACAACCGGCGTATTCTCTACGTCTTTGGCTGTCAGTTGGGTCACGGAGCCTGTTAAGTCGGCCTTGGTCTGGCTGCCGTAGCCCACCACTACTGCCTCATTCAGCAGCGTTTCGTTGTTGCTCAGCGTCACATTGATTACTGACTGGGCACCTACGGGTACTGTTTGTCCTACATACCCGATAGCGCTGAACACTAGGGTAGCATTAGGCTGCACAGTAAGAGTGTAGTTACCTTCTGCGCCTGTGCTGATGCCGTTGGTCGTGCCCTGTTCCAGCACCGTCACGCCCGGAATACCGCCGCCATCCGGTCCTATCACACGGCCACTTACGGCACGTGTTTGTGCCCAGGCTGCCGTAGTCAGCAACAGGGCCCATACCAGAGTTAGTAAAAGTTTCTGTCTCATGTAGTGTGTCTGAGGGTTGGTTAAAGAAAATGTACATCAACATGACAGCGCATTATTGACTGTGCTGTCGTTATGAAAAGGTTATGGCGTGCTCTCTATAACTCTTTGGCGAAGTACGTGTAACATCACATGCTATGCACAGCAGCTGCTCAGCGGCCAATAGTTATTCTCCTGTATTCTTTGCTTAATGAAGTTATTCAATCAGCGAGTTTCCTCCATCGTCATACAGCAACAGAAGACAGAGTGGTGAGGCAGGATATACAAATCTATAAGCCAAAAATTATTTGTTCTAGTATCTTGCTTATTTTCCTTGTCGTCAATTAGTGTAAAACATTCAAAAGATAATTCAATAAGATTTTAAATCAATACGTTATTCAGGATAAGTAGCTATCCGTCCAGCACTCACATCACGCATATTTTTTTCTCTCAAGGTAGCAGTCTCGAAGGTGTTGCACAATTTACTGATTTTGCCGGCTGTCCTTCCTACCTTTACTCACTACCTCTGTGCTTTACATGTGGTATCTTCTATGCTAGCTTAGCTTACGTAATGCCCCCCATCCACTACCTCACTACGGCTGCCGAGGTGCAGCAGTGCGCCGCCGACCTACGCAACCAGCCTCGCATTGCCATTGACCTGGAGTTTGACGATATGCGCCACCGCTACGGCCGCAATCTGGCGCTGATTCAACTTTTTGATGGTCGCACTGTCTACCTAATCGACCCGCTGCCTCTTACCAACCCGGCCCACGAGCTGGAGCCCATTTGGGAGCTGCTGCGCGACTCAGCCATCGACAAGGTATTTCACAGCTGCAAGTCGGACATTCTGCTGCTTGATGAGCTGTACGGCGTGCACGTGCGCCACATCACCGATACCAGTGTACAGTACACCCTGCTGGGCGAGTCAGACAACAATATTTCGTTGGGCCGTCTGATTCAGAGCGAGCTGGGCATCGAAGTAGACAAGGGAGAGCAGAAATCGAACTGGCTGAAGCGGCCCCTCACGGATGCACAGAAGCAGTATGCCGCCAACGATGTGCTCTACCTGTTTGAGCTGGCCGACCGCCTGCAAACGAAGCTAGCGGCGCTAGGCCGCTCCCAATGGGCCGAAGAGGAAAACGTTGCGCTGGAAGACGTACGCTACACCCGCGACGAACGGCCCTACCTACGCATTGCGGGCAAATACCGCATTCTGCCGCCCGAAATGCCGCTGTTTCGCGATTTGTATTTACTACGCGACCAAGTAGCCCGGCAAATTGATCGGCCGCCATACATGGTCTTTGCCAACGACCGTCTGGCCGAACTGGCCCGCGACACGCCCCGCACCCTGGCCGAGTGGCAAGCCGCCCGGGGCTTACACCCCGAGCTGAAACGAGCCCCCTACCTCGATCAACTGGCGGGCTTCCTACCCGACGTGTTTGTGCCAGTACCTGAGCCTACCCTACCGCCAGAGCAGCGCCGCTTCCCGTTTCGGCGCCGCCTCACCGGCGAGAAGGCTGCCCGCGCCGACGCCCGCGAGCAACTGTTACTGCAGTTGAAAACCTTTATTACGGAAGATATCAACGTATATGTAGCCAATCTGGTGCTCTCAAACCGGCTGATATCCGATATCATCGAAGAAGGTGCTGACCACGCTTTGCGCCCCTGGCAACGCGCCATTCTGCGCGATACCGCCATGCAGCACCAGTTGCCGTACGACACGATTGCATCGCCTTTCCAATAAAAGCAAACGGCTGTATTTTCCGAAAGCCCATGACTTTTCCCGAAAAAGCCCGGTTCGTGCCGGGCTTTTTTGTGTTTTATCTTTGTATGATGACAGAAAATTCTGCTTCTACCCGCTTGCGCTGGCGGGTGGCATTTGGGTTGTTTGGCGTGCTCACGTTGCTAGGATTGGCAGGTAGCTATGCGTGGTGGCGGGTGTGGCGCAAACCCAACGTGGTGGCCTCACCACTGGGGCCAGCCTACCTGTACATTCGCACGGGCACCTCGTTTGAGTCGGTGCTGGATACGCTGCGGCGGCAGGAGCTCCTGCACGAGCCCAGTACGTTTGCTTGGCTGGCCCAACGGCGCGGCTACCCTGCACAGATTCGGCCCGGCCGCTACCGCCTCGATTTTGGGCTCGGTAATGCGGCCCTACTCGACAAGCTGCTGCAAGGTGAGCAGGACACAGTTGATTTTCAACTAAGTGCTTTCAAATACAAGCCGCAGCTGATCCGGCAGATAGTCCAACAGCTGGAAACTGATTCGCTGGCATTGCGGCAGTTGCTGCAAGACAACGAGTGGCTTCAGCAGCAGTACCGACTTGATACTACCACCGTGCTGACGCTGTTTCTGCCGGGTTCCTACCAGCTGGTCTGGAACACCTCGGCGCGGCAGTTTCTGGATTCGGCGGCGGCCACACACCGGCGGTTCTGGACTGCCCAGCGCCGCCAGCAGGCCGATTCGTTGGGTTTATCGCCTACCCAGGTGCATGTGCTAGCTAGCATCGTGCAACGCGAAACGGCCATGCCGCAAGATAAGCCCATTATTGCCGGCGTGTACCTCAATCGCCTGCGCCGCCGTATGCGCCTGCAAGCAGACCCTACCCTACTCTGGGCCATCGGTAACTTTGGGGTGAAGCGGGTGCTGAACAGGGATAAGCTGGTGGACTCGCCTTATAATACCTACAAGCACGCTGGCCTTCCGCCTGGCCCCATCACCTCGGCCAACCGCCAGAGCCTGGATGCCGTGCTGCGCCCGGCGGCACACCAGTACCTCTTCTTTTGCGCCCGCCCCGACCGGAGCGGCTACTCCGATTTTGCCGAAACCTTCGCCGAGCACAAGCTGAATGCCCGCCGTTACCAGCACACACTGGATAGCCTGAAGATCATGCGGTAATAATGTTAAGATTAGCCACTTACTTGCTGCCACAACTCCTCGGTCAGCAGTCCGGCATCAAAGGTTAGCGGCGGGGAGCACAGCAGCGTTTTTTGCAGGTAGCGGAGTTGCTCTTGCTCGGGGCCGCCTACCCACCCAAACCGGTGCAACAGGCTTTGCAATAATATTAGCCCCGCGCCCCGAAACAGCACTTGGTGCAGCGTAGCAGGCGCATCGCGTTGCCAGTCGACAGGTAGGGCGCACTGGGCCAACACCGGGCCGCCGTCTACCTGCTCTGTCACCTCATGGCACGTGGCGCCCAATATGCGTACCTGTTGCGCCCGCGCCTGCTCCACGGTTTTCATGCCTACCAGACCGGCAAAAGACGGGAGCAAGGAATAATGCACGTTGATAAAGCGCCCAGGAAACAATGCCAGCGTTGCCGCATCCAGGATACGGTCGAAAGCCAATACCACCACATCGGGTTGGGCTTGTTGCAGCGCCGCCTGCAACGCTTCGGGCGCCTGCCGGGAATAGGTTACTTGCGCTACCGGCAATTGCTGATCGTCGGCATAGGCCAGAGCACCGCAGGGCCGGTCGGCCAGCACCAGGCAGATTTCCCAGGGTAACTGCAAGCGGCGCGCTGCCTGATGCACCAGGCGCAGCGTGCCCCCACCACCCGAAACCAGAAAAGCAATTCGGTGCTTCATGTAGTGCTAGTCCAGCGTTTCCCGCTCCACAAAGTTTGGCCGCCGGGTGGTTTTTAAATTAATGCGGTGTATGTATTCGCCCAGAACACCCATGCCTAGCATAATAAGCCCTACCCCAAAACCAATGGCAATAATCAGCGAAGGGAAACCAGAAAGAAAGTCATTATAGATCAGCTTACGAATCAACACATAAGTGGAATATATCAGCGTAACTAAAAAGACAAGAATAGAAAGCACGGATAAAATCCGCACGGGCAAATCAGAAAATGTAACAAATATATTGATAGAGTGATTGAGTAATTTTCGTAGAGTATAACTACTTTTTCCAGCGACTCGTGGTTGATGTGCCACGGCTACGCTACTCACACTATCTGTTATCCAGGATAAATAACCATCCAGAAACGTATACGAATTATTCATCTCCAGACAGTATTTCGCCACACTGGTTTTTATCAGCCGAAAAGCCGAGTAATCTGAGTGTAATCCCGGAATACCTACGCGCAGCAACTTCTTTAACAGACGAGAAGTGTAATTACGAAAAGCGGAGTGTTGCAGGGTTTCATATTTGCCATATACCACATCAAAATTGCCTTGTTGCTGCTGCGCAATCAGCAAGGCAATATCTGCGGGACGATGCTGTAAATCCTCGTCTAGGGTAATGATGAACTGGCCACGGGCGTGCCCAAACCCGCAGATTAGAGCGTTATGCTGCCCAAAGTTCCGCGACAGCCGCACGCCTTTTACCTGGTTCCCGAACTGCTGGTGCAGCGCCTGAATAACCGCCCACGACTGGTCGGGGCCACAATCGTACACGAGGATGATTTCGTACGTCCAGCCGGCTTGCGCAAAGAAATCGCGCAGTTGTGCCACCAATGGGCGCAGGGTTTCTTCGCCTTGGTACACCGGTACGATAACAGAATAAGCAACGGCCGTCATGTACGAAAGCTAGGGAGTAGAAAAGGTTTTCATAAACTTCGGCGCGTTCGGGCCTTCGTTGAACAATAGATCCAGCACCGAAACACCGTGCTCGAACGGCTGATTGCCAAGCTGCTGATACGACGGATAGCCGCTGTAATCCATCCAACGCACCGCAATACCAGCCGCTGCAAACAACGACTCGTCCAGGTAGTCCTTGGCCGCTGGCCCCGATAAGTATTCTGTACCGCCTGCATCCTGCACCAGCTTCACCAGCCGCTCAGTTTTTCCCGCAGCTAAGGTATACTCCATCGACCAGGAAATTTTGGTAGTGATACCAAGCACGTCACAAATAGCCTTAATAAAAGTATAATTGATTTCGCTTAAATAAGTATATTGATTAGCCTCGTATAAACTTTGAAAAATGCTTTCATAATTTTTAAAAAACAAAGACTTCGCATACGCTTGCTGGATGCTACGCCAATGTTTTTGTTGCCAAATTGAACTTATGACGGGCGTATCCTTTATTTTTTGCTTGAAGTCATATTGTTGCACCGGTATAGTCAGCCATTGCAAGCCGTGTGATGTAACAATTTTATTTCTATTACGCCAGTCGCGGCGTGTATACTGCATATCATCGTATAAAATAAATTCATCTACTGCGTGAATAATATCAAAATACCCTTTCCAGGGAATATAGTTTGATTGCAGAATAGCTACCTTTTTCATTTACGGCATAATTATTCGTCGTGCCACTGCACCTACTCTTGTAATTTATATAAGAGGAGTTGTGTGGTGTCGCGCTGCGCTAGCCGTTGCAGCTGCAGCGTCTCAGTGTACGAGAGGGCTGTATACTCAGAGTGCTCCAGAAAATTCAGAGGGGCTACCAGCATCGGCTCCGACCACGCCGCAACGGGCGGCTGCCGGCGCAGCGAGTCGAACTGCCGAATGTTGGTCACGCGCCAGTAGCCATCCAGCAATACGTAGCGGTAGCCCCGCCGCCGAAACGTGGGCAACACCCGCTCTGTGGTAATTGCCCGAATAGAATCGGTAGGCGCAAGATAAGGCGCCAGGCTCAGCCCTACCGTACTCACCATGCGGTGCGCCCCATGCGCATGCAGCCACGTAGCCACTGCCGGGTAGTTTGTGGGGGTGTAGGCATACACTTCGGCCCGGATGCGAGTGAAATTCCAGCCAATGGCTCCAATAGTGAGTACCGCTACTACTACGCTCTGCCCACGGCCTAAACGTCGCAGCACCAGGAACCCCAGGATAGCAAACAAGCCGTAAGCAAATAGTAGCCCCCGCGGCGCTTTCAGCAGCAGCGACATGCCCGCCAGCCAGCAATACGCCCACACGGCCACGTACAGCGCCAAACTGGGCCGCTGCCAGGTAGCTCGCACCTCGCGCCAGAACACCACCGGAAACAGCCCTACCCCCAGCCAGGAAAGCGGGGACTCGAAATCGAGCAGAAAGCGCGGGTAATACAATACATCGAAGTGCATGTGACCCGTGCGCCCGGCCGCATTAGGCTGGGTAGGAAATACGATGTCGTAGTACATAGCTAGCCAGCGCCACCAGGGTAGGCCAGACATCCAGCCGATCAGACTCAGCACCACGTAAGGCGCAGCCAGAATACCCAACACCCGCCACAGCATGCCGCGCTGCAACAGCAGCTTATCGGCCCGCAACAGCTCGAAAAGGCCGATAATGGGTAGGGCCAGCAAGAACTTATAATTCACGGTGAGTCCCACTGCTACCCAAGTAACTGCGCGCAGCAATTGCCGCCGAGAGGGCTGCTGCAGCCGCAAAAAATAGCTTCGCAACAGTCCCACGTACAGCACTAGGCTGAGAGAACTGAGCGCAAAATCGCGACCCGAAAAGGTCAGGAACGTGGAGGTGCCCAGCAGCAACGCCAGCAGGACCGCTTCGAAAGGACGCAGGGCCGCCTCGATACTGATAAAATGCGTCAGCCACCCTACCGCTACTACTGATAGCAGGGCGTTCAGGTAGAGAAACCAATGAAAATCGGGGTGCAGAGCCGCCAGAGGCGCGAAGAACAGGTAGAAGCCGGGGCTGCGATGGTGAAACCAGTCGTGCAGATTGCCTGCAGCTACCTCCTGCACAATCTGCCAGTTGCGCACCGAGTCGAAATCAGCTAAGGAGGCCTGCGACAAGCCGTGCAGCCGCACTGCCAGCACCAACAGCAGCGCGGGTAGCAGCCACGCCCACATGGCTAGTTGCGACAGATTAGCGTATTTCGTTCTGATTTCTTCTTTCATTCGGCGGGCTGGCGGGTAGCAACGCACCACGAAGTTCGCTAATCTGTGCCCAATCCAAGCTTTTCTTCTGTTGTATGCGAATAGTTGTGCAGCGTGTGCGCCACGCCAAAGTCACGGTAGAGCACCGCGTAACAGGTCAGATTGGGCCGGGCCTGCTGGTGCTGGTCGGCTTCACGCCCACCGACACCCCGGCTACCCTCGACTGGATGGCCCGGAAGCTGGTGCAGCTCCGCATTTTCTCCGACGACGAAGGCAAGATGAACCGCTCGGTGCAGGATGTGGACGGACAGGTATTGGTTGTCAGTCAGTTCACATTACTGGCCGATGCCAGCAAAGGCACGCGCCCCAGCTATATAGGCGCTGCGCCGCCAGCCGTGGCCGTGCCGCTCTACGAGCAGTTTGTGGAGCAGCTCACGCAGCTACTGAACCAGCCCGTACCCACTGGCGAGTTCGGCGCCGACATGCAGGTAGAGCTGGTAAACGACGGCCCCGTAACGATTGTGCTAGAACGGTGAGATAGTGAAATGGTAAGTTTGACGTTCTAACAGCGCAGTTTGCGCAACTTGCGCCAGTAGAACATCAAACTCACCATCTCACCGCTCATGACCATCGAAGAAGCCCAGAAGACCGTTGACCAGTGGATTCAAACCACAGGAGTACGCTATTTCAACGAGCTAACCAACATGGCGATGCTGACAGAAGAGGTAGGCGAAGTGGCCCGCATCATTGCCCGGCAATACGGCGAACAGTCGTTCAAAGAATCGGATAAGGACAAAGTGCTGGCCGATGAACTGGCCGATGTGTTGTTCGTGGTTATCTGCCTGGCCAACCAAACCGGCGTCAACTTAACCGAGGCTTTGCAGCGAAACCTTTTGAAAAAGACGCAGCGAGACGCCACTCGTCATCAAGAGAATGAGAAGTTGAGATAAAGGTGAAGTTGTGAGCTGGTGGAATAAGCGTAAAAAACGGTCTGTCATCCTGAGCTTGCGAAGGACCTTATGCCCGCAGAACGAGTCGTTGGTACATCTGTCGTTCTAACGTGAGAAGGTCCTTCGCAAGCTCAGGATGACAGACCGTTTTTTACGCTCATTTCACCAGCTCACAACTTCACAATCTCACCATTCCGCCACACCGGCACCAAGTTGTATTCGTCTTGGTGCACGCAGAACTCCATGTCTTTGTGAGCTTCGAGACGGTTGAGGCGGCGTACGTGGGCCGATTTCAGGAGGTAGGCGGCTACGTTGGGGCTGGCTTTTTCCCACAGGTCGAGGGCGGCCAGGGTAGCATCGGAGCTGGTTATGTCGAAGTCCTGCGCAAGGCGGGCAGCTAGTGCGCCGCCGAACAGCGTGTCTTCGAGGCAAAAATGTCCTTTCCAGCCAGCACACACCACTACCACATCTTTGCCCTGCTGGCGCAGAAAGTCGGCCACGGCGCCTAGATTCAGGAAGGCCCCTACCACCACCTCATCGGCCGCACGCGACAGGTGCATGGCGCGGGTGCCGTTGGTGGTCGTGATGGCCACGCAACGGCCCTGCACCGGCACTACCCCATCGAGGTAACCGAAGGGCGAATTGCCCAGGTCGACGCCTTCGGCCTGCACCCCATCACGCTCGGCAGCAGTCAAGTAATTATCGGCGGCCAGCGCGCGGCATTCTGCTAGCGTCTCCACGGGCACTAAGTGCGTAACGCCCTGCGCCAGCGCCGTGACTATGCTAGAGGTAGCCCGCAAAATATCCACCACTACAGCTATGCGCCCACGTAAATCGTAGAGCGACAGCAGGTCAGGCGAAAAACAAATATCTAGGTTTGGCATGTAAATAAGCACCTTGCAGGCGCCCGATAGTCGTGATGACCCTATACAAAGAACAGGGGTAGGGATGCTGATGAGCCGTCCCTACCCCTGTCCATCTACTCAGTGCTTAGGCTTCTGTGCCCGATACGAAAGGCAGCTTGGCAACGGTAGCTGGCAGCTGCTTGCCGCGCACTAGCACAAAAATCTGGCTGCCGGGCTGGCTGTAGGCGGTTTGCACGTAGCCTAGCCCTACCCCTTTACTGAGCGAGGGCGATTGGGTGCCTGATGTTACCTCTCCTATTTTCTCGCCGGCTTCGTTCACCAGCTCGTAGTGGCTGCGCGGAATGCCGGGACCATCCATCACGAAGCCAACCAGCTTACGCGTTACGCCTTCGGCTTTCTGCTGCTTCAGGGCCTCGGCGTTGGTGAAGTCCTTGGTGAATTTGGTAATCCAGCCCAGACCGGCCTCTAAGGGGGAGGTTTTGTCGGTGATGTCGTTGCCGTAGAGGCAGTAGCCCATTTCCAGGCGTAGCGTGTCGCGGGCACCCAGGCCAATGGGCTTAATGCCGTATTCCTGCCCGGCTTCCAGCACGGCTTCCCACACCTGTCGGGCGTGCTCGTTGGGCACGTACAGTTCAAAACCGCCCGCGCCGGTGTAGCCCGTGGCCGAGATGATGACGCCTGGTGCGCCCGCCAGTGTGCCTTGCACAAAGGAATAATACGGAATGCTGCTTAGGTCAGTGTCGGTGAGCGACTGAAGCGCTGCCGAGGCCTTGGGTCCCTGCACAGCAAACAGGCTCCACTCATCCGACTGGTTTTCCAGTTCCGCGCCCTCCGTGTTGCGCGCCGAAATCCAGGCCCAGTCCTTGTCGATGTTGCCAGCATTTACCACCAGCAGGTAGTCTTCATCGGCCAGCTTGTATACCAGCAGGTCGTCTACAATGCCACCTTCCTCATTGGGTAGGCACGAGTACTGCGCCTTGCCGTCCTGGAGCTTGCTGACATCGTTGGTGGTGACGCGCTGGATGAGGTCGAGGGCCTGCGGACCGCGCACTCGGAACTCACCCATGTGCGACACGTCGAAAATACCCACGCCCCGGCGCACAGTCCGGTGCTCTTCAAGGTCAGAGGAGTAGCGCACGGGCATGTTGAAGCCCGCGAAAGGCACCATTTTGGCACCCAGCTGCTGGTGCACGTCGTTCAGGGCAACGGTTTTGAGAGCTTCGCTCATGGAGAAAACAGAAGAAGGGTAGGAAAACAAACCAGGGCCAACCGGGGTCGGATGTGGACAAAAGTAGCCAATTCCGGCCGGTGGTCCGCACCTGCCTGTATCCTGCTATCTTTGAAACTCACCCGCTGGCAGCGCGCCGCCAAAGAAAATACGGCTCGGTTTTTTAGCTCCCCCAGCGGTCCGACTGTTTGTGGTATTCATGAAACTGAAACTTTCCACTAAGCTCTTCGCTGGTTTTATTGTGGTGATGCTGCTGTTTGCGGTCGTGGTGGCCGTCAACTACCAGCTCTCGCGCAATGTGCTGCGCAACTCTCAGCGCGTCGAGGAGTCGCAGCGCATCACGGCCGAGGCTACCCTGCTCCTGCGCAGCATTGTGGATATGGAATCGGGCTTTCGGGGCTACCTGCTGGTTGGCAACGAGAAAATGCTGGAGTCTTACTACAAGGGCGAGCGGGATTTGCTGGGGCGGTTTCTGCGCCTGCGGACTCAGCTTAAAAGCGGCTCGCCGCAGCAGGGGCGCATCGAGCGGGCCCAGCACCTATACCAGCAATGGGCCGACTACTCGCACATGCTGGTAAGCGAAAAGCGTGAGGCACACCGCCGTAATGTGGAGCAGCGCCTACTGCTCGAAATGCCCCACAGCAGCCTCATGACTACCCTGACGGGTAAGCAGCTGGTTGACCAGATCAGAGTCTTGTTTGAAAAATTTGATAAAGAAGAGTTTGACAGCCGTGACAAGCAGCGCGTAAAGCTTGCAGAGAGTATTCAGCAGGCCCGCATCTTGTCCATTGCCATATCGGTGCTGGCGGGCGTGCTAAGCCTGCTGTGGGCGTCCTACATTGTGCAGCAGATTTCGGGACGTATTGGCAGCATGGTACAGCTGGCCCGCCGGATTGCCAGTGGCAACTACAGTACGGGTATACGCGACACCCAGCGCGACGAGCTGAGCGAGCTGGCGCAGTCGCTGAACCGCATGGCCCGCACCATCGACACCAACATTACGCAGCTGGCCCGCCGCAACGAGGAGCTAGACCAGTTTGCCTACGTGGTTTCGCACGATTTGAAGGCGCCCCTGCGCGGCATCGAAAGCGCCTCGCGCTGGATTGAGGAAGATATGGACCAGGAACTCCCTACCCATATCCGCGAGTTTCTGACCCTGATGCGCACCCGCGTGCACCGCATGGAGCACCTCATTACCGGCATTCTGGACCTTACCCGCATCGGCAGGGTGCAGCAATCCGAAGAGTGGGTAGACGTGCGGGAGCTGCTCACCGAGATTGTGGATTCTCTGGCGCCGCCCGCGGGCTTTCAGGTGGAGCTGCCTACTTTCCTCCCCACCTTTGTTACCAGCCGCGTGCCGCTCCAGCAGGTCTTTACCAACCTGATCAGCAACGCGCTCAAATACCACGACCACCCCGCTACCGGCCACGTACGCATCAGCATGCAGGAAAATCGTCGGCAGTATATATTTGCGGTGGCCGACAACGGTCCCGGCATCGCGCCGGAATACCACGAGCGGATTTTTGTCATTTTCCAGACGCTGACCGAGCGCGACACGCTGGAAAGTACCGGCGTGGGCCTGGCTATTGTGAAAAAAATCGTGGAGCGCCACGGGGGCACCATCCGAGTAGAATCGGCGGAGGGCGCCGGCGCTACCTTCATTTTCAGCTGGGCGAAGCAGATGCCTGCCAACGAAGCCGCTTTATTATCAACTAATTTACGTAATCCAAACACCTGACCTATCGTATTAAGCGTAGTCACTTATAGACTTTATTGCTTAGTACTCTTTCCGTATGTCTGCCGATCCTACCCCCAGTATCCTGTTGGTTGAAGATGACCAACTGGATATTATGAATGTGCAGCGCGAATTGCGCAAACACAATGTGGCCGTGCCGCTGCACATTGCCCGCAACGGCCGCGAAGCCCTTAACCTGTTGCGCGGCGAGAATGGCGAGTCCCGCATCAGCAAGCCCAGCGTGGTTATCCTCGACATCAATATGCCCCGCATGAATGGGCTGGAATTGCTCAAAGAATTCCGCTCCGACCCCGAGCTGGTGGGCCTCAACGTGTTCATCACGACTACCTCAGACCTGGAAACTGACCGCCTGAAAGCGCAAAACCTAGCCGTGAGCGGCTACATCATCAAGCCGCTCAGCTTCGATAAGTTTGGTGAAGGTGCTACCACTATCGACGGTTTCAGCCTGTTTCTGGATTTGCTGCGCCTAAAAGACCAATAGAGGATGCTAGGTAGGGCCACTCGCGCCTTTACCAACAACTCGCAATACATTACACCAACCGGAAGCCAAGCCGGTGATGCTCGCAGGGGCCGTGTAGTCGAATAGCCTCCCGGTGCTTGGGGGTAGGGTAGCCCGCGTTCTGCTCCCAGCCATAGTGCGGATACGCCTCTGCCAGCTCCCGCATGCGCTCATCCCGAAACGTTTTGGCCAGTACTGATGCCGCCGCAATGTTGCGGTACAGCGCGTCGCCGCCAATAATACAGGCATGTTCCAGTCCTGGGTAGGGCCGAAAGCGGTTGCCATCCACCAGTAAGAAATCGGGTACGATGGGCAGTTGCTGCACGGCACGGTGCATGGCCAAGTAGCTGGCCTGCGCAATATTTATCTCTCCTATTTCAACTGGCGAAGCCTCGGCTACGGCCCAGGCAATGGCCTCACGGCATATATCGGCACGTACCTGCTCGCGGCGGCGGGCGGTCATCTGCTTGGAGTCGTTGAGGTAGGGCGAGTGGAAATCGGGGGGCAATATCACGGCGGCGGCAAACACCGGCCCAGCCAGACAGCCCCGCCCAGCTTCGTCGAGGCCAGCCTCGTGTGGGTGCGTAGTGTGAGAAGGAAGCAGCATACGTGAGTGCAAACGTACGCACACCGGCCATGAAAACGGCCCGGCCGGCAGCGCATATGCTACCAGCCGGGCCATTTTATAGCTATCAGATACGATGCAGGCTATTTATGGTCGCCGGCGTTGCTGCCAATCACGTCGGAATCGTCCTTACCACGGACAAAACCCTGGCTGTCGCGCGGCGCGATAGAGGCGTCCACGTCGTTCAGCTCGTCTTCGGTCATGTACTCATTGGTGGTGGGGCCGAGGCCACCATTTTGCTTGGCCAGTTCGGCTTCGGCTTGGGCATGGTGCAGATTGAATAGCGGGTCGCCTTCTTTGGGCAGGTTGGCGTTAGTCTGGTTGTTCTTTTTAGGGTCGTTAGCCATAGAGCAGAATGGGCAGCCGGAATGTGAACGGCTACCTGCTCTTGTCTGATACGGCAGCTCTACGCTGGAGGTTAGCGGACAGCCGCAACGAAAAAAGGCCATTGCGTACCGCAATGGCCTTTCCGAACGTTGTCCGGGGTTAAAATCATCCACCCTATTCCTTTCGCCGAACAACGCACACAGGCAGAACCTTCCTTTCCACTATCCTGACCTGTGTTATTTAATTTTATTAAGACAAAGCTACCATATAGCAGCGAATAATACTACTTAAACTGGACTACTTGCTTGCTTCTGTCGACCAATGCATACTTCTAACCGACCAGCAGCTGCCGCTATAGTAACCGTGTAATCGTATTTTTGTGAGGTATCTTCCCTATTTAGTTCTTCCTATGACCTCCGTTCCAGCCGCTGATTTTGACGAAACCCGCAACCCCTGGCAAGTGCTGAGCACCGCCGTGCAGTACCAGAACCCCTGGATTAGCGTGCGCGAAGACCAGGTGCTGAACCCGGCCGGCAACCCCGGCATTTATGGGGTAGTGTCGATGAAAAACAAAGCCCTAGGCATTGTGCCCGTTGATGCACAGGGCTACACTTGGCTGGTAGGCCAATACCGCTACACACTGAACGAGTACAGTTGGGAGATTCCGATGGGCGGCGGCCCCGTGGAGCTTGACACTCTGGAATCAGCCCAGCGGGAGCTGCGCGAAGAAACCGGCTTCACAGCCCGCCGCTGGACCAACATTGCTCGCCTGCATACTTCCAATTCTGTCACCGATGAAGAAGGATTCGTGTTCCTGGCCGAGGATCTGGTACCCGGTGAAGTAGAGCCCGAGGAAACCGAAGAGCTACGCCTATGGCACCTGCCCCTGGCCGAAGCCGTGGAAATGGTGATGCAAAACCGCATCACCGATGCCATTAGTGTGGCTGGTTTGCTGAAGGCCGAGCGCGTGCTAGCCAGCCGGCAGCAACTGGGGTAGGCGGCCGGTCTTCACTGTTGCTTTAGAAATCTCTGCGTATGCTTGCGGCGCTTCCGGAGCGCTGTATTTGTTGTTCGCTACATTACTTGCCCTATGCGTCAGTTACTGCGTTTTATTGGCCAACGACTCTACACTACCTGGTGCACGTTCTGGTTTGTGTCGCCGTTTTTCTACACCTACCCGTTGCAATGGGTGCTGGCGCGCAAGCCTACTCGGCACCCATGGCTGCACCGCGTCAACCGGTTCTGGTCGTCGTCGGCCATTTTTATGTGGGGTATGCCGGTGAGCATTGTGCGCAAGAATCAATTGCCCGCAGGCCAGCCGTGCGTATACGTGGCCAACCACAGCTCCTACATTGATATTCCGCTGCTTTTCCGCGCCATTCCGGGGTTTCTGAACATTATCGGCAAAAGCTCCCTGGCGGATACTCCTCTGTGGGGCCCCATCTTTGGGCGCACGTATATCACCGTAAACCGCGACAGCGCCGTGAGCCGGGGCCGCTCGATGGTACTGGCCAAGCAAAGTTTGGCGGCGGGGCGCTCGGTAGTCATTTTTCCGGAAGGCACCATTTCGGAGAAGCCCGGCGAGAAGATGATGCCGTTTAAAGACGGTGCTTTCCAGCTGGCTATTGCCGCCGGCGTGCCGCTGGTACCCGTGTCAATGCCGCTGAACCACCGCTTTATGCCCGACGTAGGAGGGCTGCGCATCCGCTACACGCCCCTGCGCATCGTGTTGCACGAGCCCATTCCGACGATAAATCTTACGATGGCCGATGTGCCTGCCCTGAAACAACGCGCGCACGACCTCATTGCCAGCGAATTTCAACCCGAAGCGGCCGGCTTACCACCGGCCTTCACGTGGCGCCCTACCCCACCTGTTCCTCGTGCCGTAGCGCAGGAAACCGCGCCGCACCGCGACGACCAGACCGAACTAAGTCTGCCAAATTCGTAATTTTGAAAGCTGGCAGCCGATGTAGTTGACTGCTGCTGTTTTCCCTACCCTAACGCCACTTTGCTTTGAGCACCGATATCAATACCCTGCGCCAGCTGGCCCACCTTTCCCGCCTCGAGTTTGACGCTACCAAAGAGCAAGAGATGCTGGGCGCCCTCAACGAAATTCTAGATTGGGTAGACCAGCTCCGCCAGCTCGACACTAGCAACGTGGCTCCGCTGGTGCATTTATCGCAGGAAATCAACGTACTGCGTCCCGATGAAGCCCACAACACCGTGAGCCACCAGGAGGGCTTGCGCAACGCCCCGCGCAAAGACTCCGACTATTTCCGTGTGCCCAAAGTTCTGGATTAACTCCCTCTTTTAGTGCCGACTTCTGCTCCTTCTGTTCCACTGCATCGTTGGAGCCCCTGGCTGCTGGGTCCGGCGCTGCTGGCAGTGCTAGCCGTAGGGCTGGCGCTGTTTCATTACTTCACCGGGGCACAGTACACGCTGCCGCTCCAGCCGGTCACACAGCTCAAGCCCCTACCCCTCACCCTCGATACAGTGCGAGTAGGGCTGGCGGGCCTGCCCGTGCGGGCCAACGCTTACCTGCTCACGCAAACTCACGATGTAGCAGGCCCCTTTGTGCGGCCAACGGCAGCGCTGGTCTTTCTGGCGGTGCTGGCGGGTAGTCTCGTTTATTTTCTGTCTACCATCACCTCCCTCAGCCGGCCGGTTTTTGTGGCAGGCATGGCATCGGTGTTTTTTCTGCTGATGTCTTTGAGCCCCGATTTGCTGGGGGTATTCGATGCGCAACGGCAGTATTTTCTGGTAATAGCGCTGGTAACGTTGGGGCTGCCAGCGTATGCTTTCCATGCTTTCTGGCCCGATGTGCCGCGCTGGCAGCGCTTGGCAGCCTTTGCAGTGCTGGTAGCAGGACTGAGCGCGCTGCTCTTCACGCGCAGTTCCTACCCCACCGACATCACGGCGCTGCAATTAGCTACCTATGCTACCCGTGGCGGCGCCGTGGCGGTGGCCTTGGTAGTACTATGGCTAGGCTTCGAGAATGTGCACGGCCTGCTGTGGGTAGGCACGCTGAGCGAACAGCCACGCTACCGCCTCGGGCGCCTACCCTTGCTAGCGCTTAGTATTCTGTACCTCACGCTGCTTTTTCTGTATTACTGGCGAAACGGCACAGTGCAGCTCACGGCTACCTTCCGCCTCGATCCACTGGTCTTTCTGCCGCCTGCCGCACTGGTTGGGTGGTTGGGCTTGCGCCGCCGCGCCCCCACCTACAACGAGTGGCTGCCCTACGCTACGGGCATGGCTCCGCTCTACCTCACGCTGCTGGCCATAGCAGCCGCCACGTTGGGCTACGCCCTGGCTACCCTCAACGACCCGTTGCTGGAAGCGGCCCGGCAATTCACGGCGCTGGCTTTTCTGGGATGTGGTGGCGGCTTTTTGCTGTATCTAATTTTCAATTTTGGGCCACTTATCAAGCAACGGCTGCCGGTGTACCGGGTGGTGTACCAGCCGCGCCGCCTGCCGTTCTACGTGGTCTACATTATGGGCCTGGGTCTGTTGCTGATTACCGGACTGCGCACGCATTTTTTCGTGCTGGATCAGGTAGAGGCAGGTTTCTACAACAATCTAGGCGATGTGACCCGCCTCCAGAGCGAGCAGCAGCCAGAAGTAACGCCCATTGCCCTGCTGGCCGAGCGCTACTATGCTGAAAGCGACGTGCTGGACCGCTTCAACCACAAAGCCAGTTGGGGGCGGGCGGCCCTCTACCGCTTCCGGTTTCAGCGCCAGAATGAAATTAACGCACTACGCCGCGCTCTAAGCCGGGCGCCTTCCCCACGCCTGTCGTTGCGGCTGGCCGCCCTCTACAACGAACCAGCTGACTTTTTCGACCGTCAGCAAGCGTTGCGCGAAGGCCTGCGGGCAGCGCCGGATGATGCGCTTCTGGCCAGCGACATGGCTCAGCTCTACTCCCGCTCTACCCTCACCGACTCTGTAGATTACTACCTGAACCGGGCCGAAGCGGCTGCCCCCGCCAACGAGGCTATCCGCACCAACCGCTTGGCCTTTCTGATCCAGCAGCAAGACCTGGCTGCCGCCCGGGAATGGTCTGCCAACCACGCCGCCACCAACGAGCAGCCCGCGTTGCAGAGCAATGAGCTGCTGCTGGCGCGGCTTGCGCAACAGCCCGCGCCCACGGTGCCGCAGCCGGAGGTAAACCAAGGCTTGTCGCTGCCTACGTTTGCCCGGCTCTACCACCTCGCGCTGGCTCACGCCACCGCTCGCGACACCAGTCTCCTCTCTACCCTACGGCAGCTACACCAGCAGCCCATCGACAGCGCCTACCACGAGCAGCTTACCTTCCTGCTAGCGCTTACCCAGCACTACGGTGGCCGGCTGGCAGCAGCACAAACTACGCTGCAACCGCTCACGCTTGGCACCAATGCCAGCGCTGCCTATTACCAGAACCTGATGGGTACTTGGCTGCTGCAACAACAACTCTACACACGTGCTGAAAACCTGTTCACCTCAGCGCTGGTTCATGGCTACCCCGAAGCGAGGGTAGGGCGCGCCTATGCGTTTGCACTGAATGGTGAGCCAGAATGGGGCCGCACGGCTCTACCTGCCCCCGATAGCCTCGACTATGCCGGGCGCCTGCTGCGCCAGGTGCTTACTCTCTCCTACCCCACCGACTATGCCACCGCGCCTGATTCTGTGAAAGCGCATTTTTTGGTGGTGCAGGGTAGTACGCTACCGCCGGCTCAGTGGCTGCCAGCAGCAGTAGCCCTGCCCGCTTCGGTGCGGCCAGTAGCCTTGCTGGCCCAGTTGCCTCGCGCATTAGAAGTCGGACAAGTGGCATCGGTTCGGCAGATAGTAGAGCAGGCAGCGCCCCCTCCCGCCACCAAAAGCCGCTTGGCCTCCCGTTGGAATGTGGTGCGCGGCAAGCTGTATCTAGCCGAGCAACGATGGGACGAATTGCAACAATTGGTATCAACTGGCTATTTTTCGGTTACTGATCGGCCCAAATATTTGACCTATCAGGCACTATTAGCGGCGCACGTCCAATCTACTACCGCCGATAAACCATTTACCGTTTTGCTACGCGAGGCACCGTTTGAGCCGGAGGCCATATTGGCCGCTGCCGACTTCTATACCAATCAGCAGAAATATCAGCAAGCGTACGACGCATTGGTACGCGGTCTGGAGTATGCCCCTAATTCGACCCAACTCCTACGAGCGTATGTGCTGGCTACTCTACCCGTAGGGCTGAGCACCTATGCCACCGATCCGCTTAACCAGTTGCGTGCGTTGCTTTCGCCCCCCGAATACGCTACCTTTCTTGCGCAGTACGAGGCCCGCCGGGCCGCGCTAACCACCGCCACAGAATCCTGGAACTAACCTATCTGGCCATGCCGCAGCCTATTATCCAAACCACCAATATATCCAAGGTATACCGCATGGGCATGGAGGAGATTCATGCGCTGCAATCCGTATCCATCAGCATCAATCGGGGCGAGTATGTGGCATTTATGGGCCCTTCGGGATCCGGCAAGTCTACCTTGATGAATATTGTAGGCTGCTTGGATACGCCCTCTGGCGGACGGTACGTGTTGAATAACAACGACGTCAGCCACATGTCGGACAACCAGCTGGCCGACGTGCGCAACCGCGAAATCGGATTCGTCTTCCAGTCCTTTAACCTACTGCCCCGCGCTACGGCCCTCGATAACGTGGCCCTACCCCTCATCTACGCCGGTTATGGCAAGAGCGAGCGGCAGGAGCGCGCCCGCGAAGCCCTGCGCAGCGTGGGCCTGGCCGAGCGCGCCCTGCACCGCCCCAATGAGCTGAGCGGTGGCCAGCGCCAGCGCGTGGCCATTGCCCGCGCCCTCGTCAACGACCCCAGCATCATCCTCGCCGACGAACCCACCGGCGCCCTCGACTCCAAAACCAGCCACGAGATTATGGATTTGTTTGAGGCGCTGTATGCGAAGGGCAATACCATTATCATGGTGACACACGAAGAAGATATTGCCAACTACGCCCACCGCGTGGTTCGCCTACGCGACGGTCTAATCGAGTCCGACATCATCAACGAGCACGTGACAACGCACGTAGTGAACGGGTAAATAAGCGAATGAGTGAATGATTAGCTGTTTTGCATTCTTCACTCATTCACCCATTCACCCCTACCCCATGAAAATCTACACCAAAACCGGCGACCAGGGCCTGACTTCTCTTATTGGCGGCACACGTGTGCCGAAGTCCAGCCTACGCATTGATTGTTACGGGACGGTGGATGAGCTGAACGCCTATATCGGCCTGCTGCGCGACCAAGATGTAAATGGCAGCCGCCGTGGCTTACTCAAGGAAATCCAAGATAGACTCTTCACCATCGGCGCTTCGCTGGCCTCGGATCCTGAAAAATCGAAGATGAAGATTCCAGATTTGCACGCGGAAGACGTGGCGCTGCTGGAACAGGAGATGGACCGGATGAACGCCACTCTACCCGAGTTGCGCGAGTTTATCCTGCCCGGCGGACACCCATCGGTATCAGTAGCGCACGTGGCGCGCTGCGTCTGCCGCCGCGCCGAGCGCCTGGTGATTCATCTGCGCGAAGGATCTTTCGTAGCTGATCTGGTGGTCGTCTACCTGAACCGTCTGTCCGATTACCTGTTTGTATTGGGTCGCCAGATGGCCCACGACCTTGGTGCCGAAGAAGTCACCTGGAAGCCCCGCTTATAGCCTCGTTTCCTACCCACCCACCCTGTTTTCTTTTCCCGCTTTTTTATGGCTCTCACGCTCGACATCCCAACCCAACGCACTACGGCTTCTACCCTCCCACAGCTAGATCTAAGCCGCCTCGAATTTGGCCAGACCTTCTCTGACCACATGCTGGTGGTAGACTACCACGACGGGAGCTGGCAGCAGCCGCGCATCGTGCCCTACGGCCCCTTTGAAGTAAGCCCCGCCAACTCGGCGCTGCACTACGGACAGGCCATTTTTGAGGGTATGAAGGCGTATAAAAACTCTGAAGGTGCTATCACCCTGTTCCGGCCACTCGATAATCTCCGTCGCCTCAACCTGTCGGCGGAGCGCATGTGCATGCCGGCCGTACCCGAGGAGCTGTTTATGCAAGGGTTGCTCCAGCTGATTCGGGTGGATGCCGAATGGGTACCCAACGCCCCCGGCACCTCGCTCTACATCCGCCCGTTCATGTTTGCCACCGATGGTATGCTGGGCGTTCGGCCGTCTAGCACCTACCGGTTTGTCATTATCACGTGCCCGGTAGCTGCTTTCTTCAATAAGCCGCTTCGCGTACGGTTCGAGGAGAAGTATGTGCGCTCTGCCGAAGGTGGTGCGGGCTTCGCCAAAAATGCCGGTAACTACGGCGCGGCTATGTATCCTACCAAGCTTGCCCAGCAAGATGGCTACAACCAACTGCTTTGGACCGATGCTTCCGAACACCGTTTCATTGAGGAATCTGGTACCATGAACGTGATGTTTGTGGTAGATGGCCGTCTGATTACGCCCGCCGTCAGCTCGTCTATCCTAGACGGTATCACGCGCAAAAGCGTGCTGCAACTTGCCCGCGATTGGGGCATGACTGTGGAAGAGCGCAAAGTATCTTCCGTGGAAATTCTGGAGGCGCAGGCCAATGGTACGCTGCAGGAAGCATTCGGGGTAGGCACCGCCGTTACCATCGCGCCCATAGCCGTTATTGGTTACCGTGGCCAAGACTTCGAACTGCTCCCTCTCTCCGATGACTCTTTTGCCCGCCGGGTTAGCGCTGCTCTCACCGATATCCGGGTAGGCAGTGCTCCTGATGAGCACAACTGGATGGTGAGCATATAAGTAAATCAACAACAGCAAGCTCGGCTTTGCAGAGAGCAGCTAAGTCATCCTTCGACTCTAGCTATTCACTGCGAAGCCGAGCTTTGCATTTCATGCTTATTCTGCGCCCTACCTCATAACAGTCGGTAATCCTACCGACCTTTGCGTATTCATCATTTAATATTCCCCATAATGACGCAAGATCAGGTGAAGGAATTGAAGGGCCGTGCTGAGGCCCTGAGGAGGTATCTTTGACTACGATGCCCGCAAAGAGCAGATAGAAGAAACCGAGCAGCGCACCCTTGCCCCCGACTTCTGGGACGACTCCAAGCAAGCGGAACTCACGCTCAAGGAAATCAAAAGCCAGAAGTTCTGGACCGACGACTACGAGACCGTAGAGCAACGCATTGCTGATGTAGAAGTACTGTTTGATTTCTATCGCGAAGGTGAAGCCACCGAAGCTGAGTTGCAACAGGAATTCTCAATAGCCCAAAAAGCCGTTGAAGACTTGGAATTCAAGCGCATGCTTTCTGAGGAGGAAGATCAGCTCTCCGCCATCTTGGAAATCAACCCCGGCGCTGGCGGTACTGAAAGCCAGGATTGGGCCGAGATGCTGATGCGCATGTACATCATGTGGGGCGAAAAACACGGCTTCACGGTGAAACAGCTCAGCTACCAGCCTGGCGAAGGCGCTGGCATCAAGTCAGCATCACTAGAAATAACTGGCGATTTTGCCTATGGCTACCTCAAAGGTGAAAGTGGTGTGCACCGTCTCGTGCGCATCTCTCCTTTCGACAGCAGTGGCCGGCGTCATACATCCTTTGCATCCATCTACGCCTACCCTGTCGTAGATGAGACCATTGATATCCAGATCAACCCTGCCGATATCACCTGGGACACGTTCCGGGCCGGTGGCGCCGGTGGACAGAACGTAAACAAGGTAGAAACTGCCGTACGCCTCACCCACGCACCTTCTGGTATTATCATCGCCGTGCAGATTGAGCGCAGCCAGCTCATGAACAAAGAGCACGCACTACGCATGCTTAAGTCCCGCCTCTACCAACAAGAGCTAGACAAACGCAACGAGGAGCGCGCCAAGATCGAAGCCGGCAAAAAACGTATCGATTTCGGCTCTCAAATCCGCAACTATGTGTTGCACCCTTACAAGCTCATTAAAGACCTCCGCACCAGCGTAGAGCGCACCGACGTGCAAGCCGTGTTGGATGGGGATTTGGATGAGTATATCAAGGCGTATTTGATGCAGGGGTAATTATATATTTCCATAAAAAAAGGCGGTCAAGTTGACCGCCTTTTTTTATGGAAACCATTCTTTAATCTAAGACATCCCAAAATATCTTGGATGTAAATTGATTAACACCACTTGGAATATTTTCTGGGTTTGTGCTAATCTCATATTGTGGGTAGAGCAAGCGAACAGGTAGCTTATCAGCACGTGAAGAGGCCGATTCTAGTGAAGCTGGAAACTTTGGATAAGTTGTCCTTCTATATTCACTCCATGCCTCCCCTCCAGTTACCGAATTCATCGCTAAATATTTCTGATAAATAATTTTATCAAGCTTATCAGCACGGTTAGAAGCAGTACTCCAATTTACCATAGGATTATTGGTGTTTGCAGCAAGATAGGTCTGATAATCACTATCTACTTGACCTAGTACACGGGAATCAGCAGGAGCAGATGGAGCAGGGGTATAGAAATACACGAAGGATGCTCGAATACCATTATTGAAGTCTGTTCCAGCACCACTATCTCCACCAGACAAGAAGCCACGAGATTTAGCTTCAGCTTGAAGAAAGTAACTTTCTGCTGCCAACATTATAGGACTAGGAGCATCAAATCCCTTCAAAATACCACCATAATCTTTCCAACGAGATATAGCTGGTCCTCCGAGGGGGGGAGCTTGATCACCAGGGATTAGCCCTTTATAGGTTCCGTCATTTGCTCGAACATATAGTTGAGCAAGTCTAGGATCGTTGTTATTTTTATACTGATCAATAACGTATTGAGTTCCTGCCTGATAGTTACGTGCAGTGGCATCTGCTGCAGGCGTAGCACGGTATCGGTTCCAAAATGGATTTTGCTTACCTGTGGTTTGCAGGTAGCCAGGCTGTACAAGTACGTCAGTGGTAATGAAACCATCAGAAGACTGAAGCTTAGCTATTTCAGACTTCACGTAATCGTTTAAAGTTGGAACGAACGATTGCCGAATGAGTATGCGCAATTTAAGTGTGTTAGCAAATTTCACCCAGTTATTCATATCACCTCGAAAGATAATATCTTCCGTTCCAGGCTTAGCAGTAGCAGCAGGTACAGCCTTTATTTCTGTTATTGCTTCATCGAGCTTCACGATGAAGTCTTTATAGATATCCTCAGCTTTATCATACTTAGGAGTAATTACTGATGCCCCTTGCAGCGCTTGTGTATAAGGAATATCGCCGTATTCGTCTACCAACATTTGATAATCGAATACCTTCATGATTTTGGCAATTGCAGCGTGATAAGGATAGCCGGCAGCAGGTCCGTCACGCTCAATTATATCGTAATCCTTAAGATTGTCATACGTATCACGCCAAAAGTCTTGATTATATATGGCGGTATAAGTATATGTGCGTTCTTCTCCGTAGCCATTAACGCCACCAGCTTGTGCCCAATAACCAGCGACCCAACTACCATATGTATTGAGAGTGTTATAGGACAAGTCACCTGTGACTTTTAAAGATTGAGCCAATACAAAATTGGGCTGCAATGATTCTAAAGAAGGATTATTTGGATTTGTATTAACGTCCAGAAAAGATTCGCAACCCGTTGCTACGGATAGCAAAGATGCGACAACAAAAAGCTTTGCTATATTTTTCATTGGTGATCTTGATTACAGAGTTGCTGACACACTGAGGCCGTAAAACCGAGTAGGAGGTGTCTGGCGGTTGTCATTTATACCAATTCCGTTTCCTGCAGTAAAGCTAAACTCAGGATCGGTATATTGATTCTCTTTCGGAACCCAAAGGAACAAGTTACGGCCGAAAGCATTCAAGTTGACTTCTTTGATAAACTTTGTTGAACCGAGCAAGCTTGCAGGTAGGCTATAGCTCAGCGTAACCTCGCGAAGTTTGAAGAAGTTTCCTTTAGTAATATAATTCGAGGCTATGCTACGGTTATACGAAGTATTAGCCCAAAATTCAGCACCACCAGGAGTTAAGTTACTAGTATTTGGAACAGAGACTCCATTTTCCAATATCACAGAATTAGGGAACAAGAATGGCTGACGACCATACTGTGCACTACGTGCTGATGCTCCTGTGAAATCCAGATCTGAACCGATTTGGTTCATGATGTAATATCCGGCGCGATATTCAGCTTGACCAGCTAAAGTAATCCCTTTATAGGTGAAACTCGTGTTAAAACCAGCAGTATGTTTAGGAAGCGTATTACCAAAGTCTGCGTTAGCACCAGCTCGTGATGGCACCCAACCTTTGCGCGTTACTGGATTTCCATCTTGACCCACAGCGTCAGGCAAGTTAAGGTAAGTCAAAATCACTCTCCCTTCTTTATCACGAACATAATCTGAACCTTGTAAATAGGGAAATGGCTTACCTTCAATAGCATAACTTTGAGCAAGTCCACCAGAAGTTAGAGCAAGAGAACTTACTTGATCAGTTACTTTAATTACCTCGTTATTATTGTAATTGTAGTTACCACCTACACGCCAAGTAAAATTATCAGTCCGAACCGGAATGAAATTCAGTGTAACTTCTACGCCTCGGTTTTGAACTTCACCTGCATTGAATAAATAGGAAGTAAAGCCTGTAGAAGGAGGAACGCTAGCTGCCAGTGTTTGATTAATCGATTTCTGGAAATAATAAGTAGAGGAAGCATTAACCCTACCTTTAAGGAAACTCACTTCTAAACCAGCTTCATATGAATGCGTAAATTCTGGCTGGAGATTTTGCGTAACATCACGGTTTGATAATGTATAAGAAGCTAAAGATCCGAAGGGGAAGCCACTACCTGCATTGTAAACAGGAGCAAGTTGATAAGCACCGAGAGAGTTAGCAACTCCAGCGCCTGTTAAGCCTGTAGGAAGGTTTACTTGTCCTACTTTAGCGTAACCAGCTCTAACCTTACCGTAATCTAAGAAGCTTACATCTTTTAAGACAGGAATAGCTTCGGAGAAAACGACAGACGCATCTACAGAAGGATAAAAATAGTTCCGATTGCCTTTGCTAAGAATAGATACATTTTCCTGACGGCCGGAGCCGTGTAGGAATAGAAAATTCTTATATCCTAGAGTCAAATCACCAAAAAACGCGTATTGCCGGAACTGATACTGCCCTTGATCACCTAATAATTCACCTACTCGGTTAGTAGCAATATTATAAATTCCAGGTACAGAAAGCGCATTAGCTGTAGCTGTTAAATATTGAGCATTATTCTGACGGATGTTGTTACCGAGAATGGCCGATATCGAGAAGTCACCGAACGTCTTGATTGCATTAACAAACAGATCCGAGTTTACTTGAGTAATTGAGCTACTCAAATCGTTTACGTAACCGGGAATATTCCTTCTAAAATTCTCAGGACGATTTAAAGTGAAAGCAGTGTAAGTAAATTTCTCTGTATAGTCTTTACTCACTTGGTCACGCCGAGTGAGACCTATTCTGTATTGGAAAGAAAGCCAATCAGTAGCCTTATAACCTACATTAATATCACCAATGAGATTATTTTGGCGCCCATTACTACGGTTATTATCTATTGAATAATAAGGGTTCTCATAATACTCGTTGTAATACCCATTGGGGTTTGCAAATTGGTCATTGCGCCAATCCTTGTATTGAGTTAAGCGAATTAGAGGAGATGTATTGAGAACAGACCAATATACAGGCTGAGTACCACTGAGGGTACTCGTAGTATTAGTTTGAGTCTGCGCATATGATACGTTAAAACCAGCCGATAGCTTCCCTATTTGGGTGGAAGCATTAGCACGGAAAGAATTACGCTCGAATTTATCCTTTGGAACAATACCATGGTTTTTCAAATTCTGAGCTGATAGAAAGAATTTACTTTCTTTAGTGCCTCCTGAAAACGAAACACCGTTCTGCATTTGATAACCGGTGTTAAAGAAATTCTTATACTCTTTGTTATTAGCTCTATAAGGAACAGTTTGCCTGTCACCGTTTGCTAGTGTGCTACCAATTTCTACTGGACTGCCATCAAAACGAGGGCCGTATTGTTGATTTTCGATAGGATCAAATACCTGTTCCCAGCTAGTTGAGCCAGGTCCAAACTCGCTTTGCAGCTTTGGCCAAAAACTGATGCTTTCAAACTGTGACGTATGAGAAAAAGTAACAGTGGGCTTGCCGCCGCCACCTTTCTTAGTAGTGACGATTAGAGCACCATTTGTAGCTTGTGAACCATACAAAGCAGCCGCGTTAGCACCTTTCAGCACAGTGATGTCAGCAATATCATCTGGGTTCAGAGAGTTCAGAACATTCTGATCAGGCTGCTGCACACCGTCAATTACCACCAACGCTTGGTTCTGGCCTGTTAACGAACGGTTACCACGAAGTGTAATACGTACATCAGGGTTAATACCATTGTTGACAGTCTGAATTTGTAGACCTGCTACCTTACCAGCAAGACCATTCGTTACGTTAGTAACACGTGCTTGAGTTAAATCTTTAGAATCTACAGTGGCTGTAGAATATCCTAATTCGCGTGCCTGACGCTCAATACCAAGGGCACCAGTCACAACAACTTCTCCTAATTGCTTGGAATCTGCACCAAGTGCTACGTTGATTGTAGAAGAAGAAATAGGCTGCTCTACTGGAACATAACCAATAGAAGAGAAAACTAATGTAGTAGCTGAAGCCGGTACGTTGATTGAGTAAACGCCGTCTTCATTGGTTGATACACCAATTGTGGTTCCTTTTACCAGAACGGTCACACCGGGTAAGCCTTGACTATTAGCTCTATCGGTAACGCGCCCAGAAATAGCTCGGTCCTGTGCTACTGCCTGCTGCAACAGGACAGTAATCAGAAACAAGACTAGAAGTAAGCCTTTTTTCATGTGGTTGATTTGGTGAGTGAATTGAAAAAAAAGGTGTAAACGGATTGACTTAACATGGCAAGTATAGGTAAAAATAGCGCTGATATTAGCATTTTTTTAATTTAAATTTAACATATTCATTATTATTAATTAAATATATAAGCTTACACAATCATCCCATATTACACATAAAACGTTGACTATGTGTAATATGGTAAATTTATATACACTCTATCTAAACGTCCGCAAGTTATAGCTGACTTATTCAAACGGAATTCACTTGTCGTTATAGAGCGGTGGCATACCCCTATACAGATCCTATTCTAAGTACGACTTCCGATTCCCCCCCTGGCTTGAGCAACCACGTTACAATTCTCTGTGCTACTTCTTCTGATTTGATCAACTTACCATCCTTATGTAGCGCCTCAAATCGCTCTGCCTCACTAAACTGTTTTCCATTTGCTTGGCGTATTTGCTCTTGCATACCTGTGTCTACTACCCCTGGAGCCAATGCGTGGATGCGGACGCCGGAGCCGCGCAGGTCTTGTTCTTTTTGCGCTACCTGACTCAGCATTTCCAGTGCTGCTTTGGAGGCACAATAGGCTCCCCAACCATCCACAGGTCGCTGGGCAGCGCCACTGCTGATATTGAGAACAGTGCGGGGCGCTTTTAAGCTGGAATAGGCGCTTAGGAAAGTATTCATCAGCATGGAGGGAGCAACCAGATTCACATCAAACACGAAATTGTAATGTTCGTTGGTTTGCTCGCCCACATAGGCAATTTCACCTAGCACGCCGGCATTATTAATTAAGGTAATACTATCAGCATCTGGCCACGCTGGAAATATCTTGGTGATGTTATTTTGAAGCGCTTCCATATCCGACAGGTCCAGGGGCTGATGCTGGTACCGGTTGTGCTCGATGGTGGCGTGGCGTGATACGCCCAGCACGTTGGTATCGGGATAGGAAAGAACGGCTTCTGCCAGCGCCTTGCCTAAGCCACGGCTGGCACCTGTGATGATGTAATAATGCATAGGGTGAATGGGTAGAGTCTCAAAAACGTACGAGCCGATCAACGGCGCCCTGTCTCTGCGCTACTACGCGGGAGAGCAGGACGCCGTTGATCGGCCCGTACGTTTTCGGTCTGTTTTACCTTACAAAATATACTGCGTCAGGTCGCGGTTGCGCACCATGTCTTTCAGGCGTTCGTCTACCAGCTCGCGCGTGATTTGGATGCGGGCATTAGCGCCGATTTTATCTGGCACGTCGAACAGAATGTCGTTGAGCAGGCGGCTCATAACAGTGTGCAGGCGGCGGGCCCCGATATTTTCCACCTCGCTGTTTACCTCAAAGGCAATTTCGGCCAAGCGCTCCAACGCGGTATCGTCAAAGGTTAGCTCCACCTCTTCGGCTTGCAACAGCGCTTCGTATTGCTTGGTCAGAGCGTTTTTAGGGTCTTTGAGAATACGGTAAAAGTCATCTTTCGACAGGCTTTGCAGCTCTACCCGGATGGGGAAGCGACCTTGCAGCTCCGGTATCAGGTCGGAGGGTTTGGCGACATGGAAGGCACCGGCGGCAATAAACAGGATATGATCGGTATTGAGGATACCGTATTTGGTGCTCACAGCAGAGCCTTCTACAATGGGTAGGAGGTCACGCTGCACACCCTCGCGGCTCACATCGGGGCCACCGCCACCTTTGCCGCTACGACTAGCTACCTTGTCAATCTCATCGATGAAGATAATGCCCGAGTTGGCAGCATGGCGCAGAGCGTCCTCCTTCACTTCCTCCATATCAACAAGCTTAGCGGCCTCTTCATCCAGCAGAATGCGGCGGGCCTCAGCAATGGTCACGCGGCGTTTCTTGGTTTTCTTGGGTAGCATGTTCCCTAACATGTCCTGCAAGCCCGAGAGCGAGGCTTCGTCCATGCCTGTCTGTCCGCCTAGAATACCAATACCGGAAGTGCTGCTCTGTTCTACTTTTATCTCAATTTTGCGCTCATCCAACTCACCACTCCGGATTTTCTCGCGGAATTTGTCGCGGGTGCGTTCGTTTAGTTCCTGGTCGGAAGTAGGCATTTGGCTGCCATCAGCGGCAGTGCCGAAGCCTACCCCCTGGCGGGTGATGGGGGTAGCATTGCCAGAGATAGGTGGAATCAGGGCATCGAGGATAATGTCTTCTACCACCTGCGCCGCCTGCGTCTTTACGGCTTCCTTGCGGCGCAGCTTCACCATATTCACTGATTGTTCTGCTAGGTCGCGCACCATGCTTTCCACATCGCGGCCCACGTAGCCTACCTCCGTGAACTTAGAGGCCTCTACTTTGGTGAAAGGCGCGTCGGCGATACTGGCGAGACGGCGGGCAATTTCGGTTTTGCCTACCCCCGTAGAGCCAATCATCAGGATGTTATTGGGTACAATTTCGTGCTGCATGTCGAGGGGGGCATGCAGGCGGCGCCAACGGTTGCGCAAGGCAATGGCCACGTGGCGCTTGGCCTCGTGCTGACCAATGATATACTTATCCAGCTCGGCTACAATCTGCGCCGGCGTCAGAAAAACATCGGATTCTATCATACATCAAAAGTGAAAGCGCCCGAAAGATGTGGTCGGGCTATGCAAGTGAGAAGCAACTATCCGGCAAAACGTTGCCTGAAGGCTTGCGTCTGCCACAAATACTGATTTAGCTGGTCAGGGTTGTGTTTTATCCGCTCCAATCCGACAGAGTTGCTGCCCCCTACCCTACTTCTCCTTCGTAAACAACGAATCAATGTTGCGCGCAATGGTGAAATAATTGGCAGCGCCCGAAGCATGGTAGCCAGCCCGTGTATAATCCAGCTGGAACTGACTGATGCGTATCATCGCCCCAAAGCTGAAGCCCGCGCCCCCGCCTACGTCAACCAGGCGCAATTCACGCCTAGTCAAATGGTTGTACCCGACGCGCAGGTGTAGGTTCTTGCTGAGCAGTAGCTCCCCACCTACCGCAAAATGTCGGGCAATTTTATCGCCCAGGCTTTTTTTGGGCAGGATAGGGTTGCCATTTTCGTCCAGCTGCGTGCTTTGGGTAGGATCGAGGTATACAATATCCAACTGCTGCAGATGGTGCGCCGTGAGGGAGAAGCGGAATGGTAAATGCTCGGGCTTGAAAGAAGTACCCAGTTCCACATTCAACGGCATAGGCTCACGGCTAGAGCCGGTGTAAGGCTTCAGCTGATACCCGAGGTTGCGCACTGCCAGCCCTACCGTGAAATCTTGCTCGGGGTGCTTGAATAACGCCCCCATGTCGGCTAGCACGCCCACTGAGTGGTTGCCAGCAATACCCGATACGGCAAGCTTCAGTGTGCCGCCTAGCGTAAAATTGCCGCTGGTGTACGAGTCGGCTACACTGATGGCATATTCATTCACCGAGAACTCGCCAATTACATTACCGGATGCATCTACCTGCTGAAATTCTCCATAGCTTAGGTAGTTCAGCCCCACCCCAAAACGACCGGCACGCTGGGTGTTGAAGACATACACAGCGCTGGTCTGGCTGATGTCTGCCAGGTAATCGACGTAGCTCAGGGCTAGCCGGCCATCCATTTCCTGGTTCAGCAAAGCCGGATTAGCGAAAAGCATGGTGCCATCGGCGTCGCGAGAAGAAACGTTAGCACCACCCAGCGCCGCCAGCTTAGCACCCGCGGGTACATTCAGAAACGAGAAGGCCCGCCGCCCGCCAATCTGCGCCGCTGCTGGCTTGGCTATGCCCAGTACCAACATGCTGACAATCCCCAACAAGTACTGGCGTAGCGGTGCAATCATTGGCGGAAGATACTGAGGAAATTGCAAGGGGTGCGCATCCGAACCTAGCTGTCATTTCTTCTCTTTGCCTGATGCGCAGAATAGTCGAAATGACAGCTATGGAAACCGCTACTGCACTTCCACACTTGGTACAGCCGGTGTAATTGGCTCGTCGCGCACGGTCAGCTTCATGGGGTGCTTCACCAGCTCCGGCAACAGGGCCACGGCTAGCACGTCATCCACGCGGTCGGCGTAATGAACGGTGAGCCCTTTGATGTATTCGGCAGGGATTTCGTCGATGTCCTTGCGGTTCTTCTGGCACAAAATCACGTCTTTGATGCCCGCCCGACGCGCCGCTAGGATTTTCTCCTTGATACCGCCCACCGGCAATACCTTACCGCGTAGGGTGATTTCGCCCGTCATAGCCAGATGGCTGCGAATTTTGCGTTGCGTAAATACCGATGCAATGCTGGTGAATATGGCAATACCGGCGCTAGGCCCATCTTTGGGTACGGCACCCTCAGGAAAGTGAATGTGCAGGTCGTACTGGTCGAACAGGCGGTAATCGATACCCAGCTCCTCGGCCCGACTGCGCAGGTAGGAAAGCGCCGTAATAGCCGATTCCTTCATCACGTCGCCCAGCTGCCCCGAGAGCGTGAGCTTGCCCCTACCCCGACTCAATAGGCTTTCGATGAAGAGGATGTCCCCACCCACCGAAGTCCAGGCCAACCCCGTTACCACGCCAGCAGTGTCGTTGTCCTGGTATTGGTCACGGTCGAAGATGGCGGCGCCCAGAATGCGAGCCACATCTTTTGGTTCCAAGGTAGCCGGGTAGGCTTCCTCCAAGGCCTTATGCTTGGCCACGTTGCGCACCACTGCACCCAGCTTGCGTTCCAGACTACGTACGCCCGATTCGCGGGTGTAGTCGTCAATCACGCGTTGCAGAGCGGGCGTCGTGATATTCACATCTTTAGGTTGCAAACCATGGTCGGCGAGGAGCTTAGGCCACAGGTGCTTTTTGGCAATCTGCGTTTTCTCTTCTAGCGTGTAACCCGTCACGTCGATGATTTCCATCCGGTCGCGCAGGGCGGGCTGGATGGTATCGAGGGAGTTGGCCGTGGCAATAAATAACACTCGCGAAAGATCATACTCCACTTCCAGGTAATTATCAGTAAAGGTGGAGTTTTGCTCCGGATCCAGCACTTCAAGCAGCGCCGAGCTAGGGTCGCCCCGGAAATCAGCGCTTACCTTGTCTACCTCATCCAGAATAATCACGGGGTTGGAAGCACCGGCTTTCTTGATCTGGCTGACAATGCGGCCAGGCATGGCGCCTACATAGGTTTTGCGGTGCCCGCGGATTTCTGCCTCGTCGCGCACGCCACCCAAACTCATGCGCACGTATTGCCTACCCAACGCCTTGGCAATGGAACGCCCCAGGCTGGTTTTGCCCACGCCGGGCGGGCCGTAGAGGCACAAAATCGGCGCCTTCATGTCCTGCTTCAGTTTCAGAACGGCCAGGTACTCCACAATGCGCTCCTTCACCTTCTCCATACCGTAGTGGTCCTGGTCGAGGATTTTGCGGGTACGCTTTAGGTTGAAGTTGTCTTTGGTGTACTCGCCCCAGGGTAGGTCGAGCAAAAACTCCACGTAATTGACGCTCACGGGGTACTCGGCAGCCTGCGGGTTGAGACGCGTGAGCTTATCCACCTCTTTGGTGAAGTGTTTAGCCACTGCTTCAGGCCACTTCTTATCCTTGGCACGAGCGCGCAGCTTGTCGATTTCCTGATCGGGTCCATCAAAGCCAAGCTCATCCTGCAACACCTTGATTTGCTGACGCAGGAAATAGTCGCGCTGCTGCTGGTCGATGTCGGTGTGGACTTTCGTATGAATTTCGCGCTTGATTTCCAGGTGCTGAATCTCTTTTAGCATCAGCTCCAGCAGGTGCGTGCCGCGCTCCACGCCGTCGTTTATTTCCAGCAGGTGCTGCTTAGTGCCTACCTCCGCATTGATGTTGGACGACAGGAAATGCGTCAGAAAAGCCGGCGAGTCAATATTATCCAGCGCTACCTGGGCTTCCTGCGGAATCTCAGGATTCAGCTTCAGGATTTTGGCAGCCGCCTCTTTCAGCGAAGCCACGAGGGCTTTCACTTCCTTGCTGTTTTTGTTGTGGAAGGTTTCGGTCAGGTAACCTACCCGGGCCGTGAGGTAGGGCATATCCTGCACCTGCTCCTCAATCTGGAAGCGCTGCTGTCCCTGAATAATAATAGTGGTATTACCATCGGGCAGCACCAGCATTTTCAGGATACGCGCCATAGTACCAATTTGGTACAGATCAGCCAGTTCAGGGTCGTCGCTCTGGGTATTTTTCTGGGCTACCACCCCAATGATCTTGTTGCCTCGGTAGGCTTTGCGCACCAGCCGTACGCTTTTCTTACGCGACACCGTAACGGGCAGTACCACGCCCGGAAACAACACCGTATTGCGCACGGCCAGTAGCGGCAACACTTCGGGAGCATCTTCGCCGGTAAGCGGCTGATCGGGGTCGGTGGCAACAATAGAAACCATCTCTACCGTGTCTTTGGCCAGCAAGTAGGGAGTAGCGTCTTGAAAGAAGGATTTACTCATGGGAATAGCGGGGATGCACGATTAGTTCGTGCCAGAATGACAGCTTACCTGGCATAAATACGTTTGGTTGCGGCTGCCTTTTGCAAGATTACGGATTGGGCAAGCGTCATGCCATCACGAGCTAAAATTCTTTTTTGAGGCAAGCTGCGCCAACACGGCACGGCACTTGCCCCAGATTGGGATACGCTACTGCCCGGTAGTATCAGGAATTCACTATTTTTGGTACCCTCCTTTCTATCCTGACAACGGTAGCGTTGTCTGACTTCTTATGCTACGCTCCCTTTGTTTGTGGCTGGTGCTGCTGGGCAGCTGCGCGGCTTTCCTACCCGCTCAGGCCCAGCAGACAACTTCTACCCCTCCCCTCGCCCAACGGGAGCTGGCACGCAACGCCAGCGCTACCAAGCAGTTGCGCGTGCGCCCCGACGGCACGCCTACGTTTCCCAATGTTAACCGCCTTGCGTTCTACCAAAACAAAAAGGAGCTGAAGGCTATTCAGCAGGCTGAGAAGCGCCACAACTGGGGGCAGGCCCGCAAGCTGCTGGCAGCTTATGTGGGTAAGTTTGGCATTGAGAACTTTGCCAGAAACACGGACATGCTCTGGCGGCTGGGTCAGCTCTACGAGCGCACCGACAACGAGCAGCAGGCCAAAATCTACTACAGCCTGGCCCTAAAGCACCGCCGCCGCGAGCTGAAAAAAGTGCAGCTCTACTACGACTCGCTGGAGCAGAAAACGGCCGACCTGTACGTGCCCATGCAGGAGTACTATGCCATGGTGGAGTACCGGAAGAACCTAGCCACGTTTCATCCGCCCGTGGGGGTGTATACCAGCATGGGTGCGGGCATCAACTCGCCGGTGGAAGACTATGGGCCTGCATTGAGCAGCGAAGCTGGACTATTTGTGTTTTCCTCCAAGCGCAAGGTGCGCGGCAACATCAAGCAGGTAGTAGACGAGGATTTGTACACCTCGCGCCGCGAGGGCGAATACTGGACCGATGCTGAGCCCCTACCCAAACCCATCAACTCGCAGTACAACGAGGGCTCGGCATGTTTCTCGCACGATGGCAAAACCATCTACTTTGCCCGGTGCGAGTGCCCCGATTGCCACGGCAACTGTGACCTGTACTCCTCTACCTTCCAGGATGGGCAGTGGTCGACGCCCAAGAGCCTGGGGCCAAACGTCAACTCTGTGGCCTGGGACTCGCAGCCTACCCTCTCGCCCAATGAGGACACCCTGTATTTCGCTTCCGACCGTTTAGGCGGTTTTGGCCTGTCGGATATTTGGTACACCTACAAAACCAAAAACGGCGAATGGGCGAAAGCCGAAAATATGGGGCCCGTAGTGAATACCCGTGAAAGCGAGGTAAGTCCGTTTTACCACCCTTTATATAATGTACTGTATTTCAGCTCGCGGGGGCAGTTGCTCAATTTTGGTGATTTCGATATCTACAAAACTTACCGCGTAAATGGCCGCTGGCAGGAGCCGCGCAACATTGGCCCGTTGGTAAATGGCAAAGGCTCGGAATACTATTTCACCATCGACCGCGACTCCAAAAATCTGTACTACGCCCGAGCTGAGGCTAAAACGCCTCACAACCTCGACCTCTACTCCTTCCCGCTACCTATGGAGGCGCAGCCGCTGGCCACTACGCACTTCGAAGGCTCGTTGGTGGACTCTGTGACCAACAAGCCGCTTAACGGCATCGTTAGCATCATCGACACAAACAATGGGATTGAAGTCGCCAGCAAATACCTGCGGCCCGATGGCTCGTTTGACTTCGATCTAATGGAAGGCTCACACTATGTAATGCTTATCCGTAGCCCCGATTATTTCACGGTAGAAAAGCAATTCGACCTGAAATCGGATACGCTGATGAAACTGATGACGGCCAGCTTCGATAGCAGCCTACCCCTCATTTTCCGCAATATTGAGTTTGAGGCCACAAAAGCTAACGTGCTATCCACTATGCACGGCACCCTCGACCGTATCGCTCTGTTTATGGTCGACCACCCTACCTACCGCCTCAGCATCACGGGCCACACCGATGCCCGCGGCAACCCCGACGTGAACGAAAAACTTTCGCAGGATCGTGCCGAGGCCATTCGGCGCTACATCGAGCAGAAAGGCAAGCTCCAGCCCAACCGCATCGACAGCAACGGCTTGGGTAGCACCAAGCCCCTCAAGGAAGAAGTAACTGAGGAAGACGCGAAGGTGAACCGCAGGGTAGAGTTTCAGTTGATTAAGCCTGAAGGCGAAAGCAAGAAGCCCGCAGCCAGTGGCGGTTCGGACTGGTAGAGGTAGAGCACACCCGGCTGTCATCCTGAACGCAGTGAAGGACCTTGTCACGTCAGAACGATACTCGTACCAACGACTTGTTCTTGTGTGATAAGGTCCTTCACTGCGTTCAGGATGACAGCCGGGTGTGCTGATCTATAAGCCTACAACAT
Source organism: Hymenobacter aerilatus (assembly GCF_022921095.1). Classification (NCBI taxonomy): domain Bacteria; kingdom Pseudomonadati; phylum Bacteroidota; class Cytophagia; order Cytophagales; family Hymenobacteraceae; genus Hymenobacter; species Hymenobacter aerilatus. Next base: position 222,944 of record NZ_CP095053.1, on the reverse strand, counting down.
CAGCTTCTGTACGTCTTCGCCACCGCGAAACAAAGCGCTTTGCTTCTTGCCGTTGGCCTCCACATTTACGATGTTCATCTGGTCATCGAAGGTGTCGAGCAGTAGGTGGTTGCGCAGGTAGAGGGCCGGCGGCGCGGTAGACAGCGGTACTGCCAAATAGAGCCAGTGCGCATCATGGTCGCGCTCCATGCCTACGTAGCGCCAGGGTAGGGACTCGCCGGGTTTGGTGCCGAATGCCAATGCCCGCCGCAGCAGCGCCGTAGTGAGGGTAGCCAGCTGCGGCCTCGGGTCTTCCAACACGCTCACGGGCCTAGGCTGGTTCGCCGACAGGGCCTTTTCTAAATCATCGGTGAATACCTTCACCGCCACTTCCAGCTGTTTTTTCTGCGAGTTGTAGCGCACGTCCATGATGCTGGCGTGGTAGGCATGGGCCTGCGCCTGGCCCACTACGCCTATCAACAAAAGCAACAAAAACAGCCATCCGCGCATTAGAGGAAGTTTTTCAGAATGGGGTTGATAATCAGCACGAAAGCCATCAGCCCGAGAATCAGCACCATGCCTACCTTCTGAGCACCCTCAAGGAAGGAATCGGAAGGCTTACGGCCGGCTATCATCTCATAGAGCAGAAACATTACATGGCCGCCATCGAGGGCCGGAATAGGAAGCAGGTTCATGAATGCCAGCACCATGGAAAGCATGCCGGTGAGCGTCCAGAAGCGCAGCCAGTCCCACTTGCCACCGTATTGCTGCGCAATTTCGATGGGGCCGCCCACCGACTTGCGAAACGACGCCTCACCCCGGAAAATCTTCCCAAATGCTTTCGCCTGCGTGGTCACGATGCCGAAGGCCTGCTTGGTACCCTGCGGCACCGACTCAGCCAACGAGTAGTGGCGCGTATCGAAATGCAGCAGCGACTTAGGGCGGAACCCGATAGTACCTTCCGGCTCTACCGTCACGGTGAGTTGGGTAGGGGCACCAGCACGCTCCACTGTCAGCGGGATGGTTTTGCCGGCCTGCTTTTTCAGCTCTTGTTGCAGCTCGGGGAAGTAGTGAATGGGCGTTCCGGCCACGGCGGCTACCCGGTCGCCGGGCTGGAGGCCGGCCTTAGCGGCGGCGCTGTTGGGCACCACCTCATCTACCTGAAACGGGTCGAGGGGCACCACGAATGCACCTTGGTCTTTCTCAGAGAGGCGGTCCATAAAGTCAGCCGGCACGTCGATATCGACGAGCTTGCCGTTGCGCTCAACGGTGTAGTAGCTGTTGCTGCCCAAAATTACTTCGGGCTCATACACCTCGTTGAACTCAGTGAACGGCCGACCGTTGATTTTCACAATTTTGTCGCCCATCTGAAAGCCGATTTCCTTACCCAACTCGTTGGGCAGCACGCCGTAACGCACCTCCGAGGCCGGCAGGTAGCTTTCGCCGTGAGTATAGGTGAGTGCCGTGAAAATGACGATACCGGTAATCACGTTCATGATGATACCTCCCAGCATCACAATCAGACGCTGCCAGGCCGGCTTGGCCCGAAACTCATTGGGGGCCGGCTCAGCGGCCAGGCTTTCGGCGTCCTGCGTCTCGTCGATCATGCCGTGGATGGCCACGTAGCCACCCAGCGGAAACCAGCCCAGGCCGTATTCAGTCTCCCCAATTTTCTTCTTGAACAGGGCGAAGTTGAGCACGCCCGGCATCGGAAACAGGAAGTCAAAGAAGATGTAAAACTTATCGACGCGAATCTTGAAATACTTCGCGGCGGCGAAGTGACCAAACTCGTGCAAACCAACCAAAAGCGAAAGGCCCAGCAACAGGTTGCCGGCCATAACTAATCCTTCCAAAGTAGCGAAGAAATTAAAAATGTAAGATTGTCATTCTGCGCTGCGTGCAGGATGACAGTTGTTCAGCATGACAGTTCCTATGCCGACTTTGTTCCGCTGCCGACCAGCGTTTGTGCCATGCGGCGCGTTTCCTGATCGGTGTGCATGTAGTCATCGAGCGATGGGGTAGCAAGGTACGAAACCTTGGTGAGGCAACTTTCCACCAAGTCCGACATTTCCAGGAAACTGATTTCGTCGCGCAGAAACGCCGCCACTGCTACCTCATTGGCAGCGTTGAGGATGCAGGGCGCATTACCACCCCGGCGCATGGCCTCGAAGGCCAGCGCGAGGTTGCGAAAGGTAGCCGTATCGGGCTCCTCAAAGGTGAATTGAGGGTAGGCCAGAAAGTTGAAGCGCGGAAAATTGGAGGGTAGGCGCTCAGGGTAGCCCAGGGCATACTGAATGGGCAGCTTCATGTCGGGTAGGCCGAGCTGAGCTTTTAGAGAACCGTCTTCAAACTGCACCAGGGAATGAATGATGCTTTGCGGGTGTACCACCACGTCAATCTGGTCGTCGCGCAGGCCGAACAGCCACTTGGCCTCAATCACCTCCAGGCCCTTGTTCATCAGCGAGGCCGAGTCAATGGTGATTTTGGCACCCATATCCCAGTTAGGATGTTTCAAGGCCTGCGCTTTGGTGACGGTTGCCAGCTCTGCCCGGCTCCTACCCCGAAATGGTCCGCCCGAAGCTGTGAGGATGATTTTCTCAATCGGATTTTGCTCCTCGCCTACCAGGCACTGGAAAATAGCCGAGTGCTCCGAGTCGACGGGTAGCAGTTTCACATTGTATTCCTGCACCAGCTCGGTGATGAGTTGCCCCGCTACCACCAACGTTTCTTTGTTGGCGAGGGCAATGTCTTTGCCCGCCCGAATGGCTGCCACCGTGGGCAACAGCCCCGCGTAGCCTACCATGGCCGTGAGCACAATGTCTGAATCGGGGCGGGCGGCTACTTCTGCAAGGGCAGCGGCCCCGGCCAGCACCTCAGTTTCGGGCTGCTGGGCCAGCGCCGACTTCACGGTTTCGTATTTAGCTTCGTCGCCAATGACTACCACGGCGGGCCGAAACTCGCGGGCCTGGGTAATCAGCAGCTCGGCATTGGAGTGCGCCGAAATCGCCGTAACAGTGAAGCGGGTAGGATGAGCGCGCATCACGTCGAGCGCCTGCGTACCAATGGAGCCGGTAGAGCCGAGCAGGGTGACGCGCTTGGGGGTAGGAGTAGGCATGAACAAAAGTAAGGCGAAGTTCTGCTTCGCAGGCAATATCTGTTCCGGCCTGTCAGCGGAGAGGACGAGGTAGGGACGGCGGACAGTCGTCCCTACCTCGCACCCTATAGAATATCCTCTATTTGTACTTTCTTCCCATTAAACACTGCTTCCTCTCCTACTCGCTTGCCGCTCAGCACCGCGGCCACCGGCGCAGCCGGCGACACGGCGAAGTAATCGACACCTTGCACTATCAGTTTCCCGGCGCTGATGCTTAGGTAGAAACGGCCCATGCTGGTAGTAACTAGCGCGCCGGGGCGCACTGTATCGCAGGCCGCTTCGGGGTTGATGCGCTCCAGCTCAGCTTTTAGATTCAGGGCTTCGCGGAGCTGCACAGCGTTTCGGTTGCGTTCCTCGTGGGCCATGGCGCGGCCGGTTTCGTACTTGTCGCCGGCGCTGCTCTTGGTTTCAGAGTTGGCCGACTCCTGCGCGGCTAGCATCGCCGATTGAGCGGCATCGATGCGCTGCTGAAGGTAGGCAAGGCAGGCGGCGTGGAGAGCGGGTTTCACTGAGGCTGCCATAGTATCACGTTTTCTTCACCTGCGTCATTCTCTTCATTAATAAGCTCCCAATTCAATATGCGAGCAAGTCTGATTAAAAAGCTTATATGGTACTGTGGTGTTTTTCCATTTTCTGATTTTGCACATATAATTGGAATCATATTAAATTCCTCTGTCCAAGTATCGTGATCTAAAGCATAGTTACCGTTGTTTCCTTTTATCAAGCAAAAACTTATGCCGATATAGTTACCAATACCCTTATACTCAATTAATCCCTGCCGCTGTATTTCCGGCAGTTTATCGAATTGAGCTTTAATTACCTCAGTCTTAGCAGTGCCTACGTATGGGCCAGCGCTTCTTATTTCGTAGTAGTCAATTACGTCACTCCACATATTCAGTAATTGCTTCTACTTCAACACCACATCTACCATTACCGGAAAATGGTCGGAGGGGTAGCGGCCGCGCATGGAGTCGGTTAGGACAGCGTAGTTGAGCACGGTGTATTCTTTGCTCACAAAGATGTGGTCGATGCGGTCTTGCAAGGGCGCGTCCAGCTTGAAGCCTTGGAAGGTGCCTACCGGACCATATGCCGGCTTTTGCGTGGCATCGTATGCGTTGCGCAGTGAGGCCTGGATGATCTTCACCTGTTCAGTATCGGGCGTAGAGTTAAGGTCGCCGACGAAAATAACGGGGGCGTTTTTGGCAATTTCTTTGATCTTCTGCACCATCAGCTTGCCGGATTCCCGACGAGCCTCTACCCCCTCGTGGTCGAAATGGGCGCTGAAGAAGTAGAATTCCTTTTTGGTTTGTAGATCTTGGAACTTACCCCAGGTGCAGATGCGGTTGCAGCAGGTGGCATCCCACCCCTTGCCGGGCTTGTCGGGCGTTTGGCTCAACCAGAAGTCGCCGGTTTGCAGCAGCTTCAGGCGGTCTTTCTTGTAGAAAATGGCCGAGTGCTCGCCGGCTTCCTTGCCATCGTCCCTACCCTTGCCCACAAAGGCATATTGCTTGAGCTGGGCCACGTCGTTGAGCTGGGTTCGAAAGCCCTCTTGCGTGCCGAACACGTCGAAATCGTAGTAGCTCACGAGGTTGCGCACCATCTCCGCGCGGTTGGGCCAGGCGTTGGGGCCGTCACTGGCCGTGTTCATACGCAGGTTGTAGGTAGCCACGCGCAAGGGGGTAGTGGCAGTTTTTTGGGCAACGGCAGCTTGCGTGAACAGCAGGCAACTAAGCAAGAGAACGAGTAGGCGCATGGGAAAGAAGAAAAGAGTAAAAACCTCGAATTTACCGGCCAAGTTAGCCTTCTTGGTTGAACTACACCTTCCTTCCCTCCCCAATACTATTGCGCACGCAATAAGCCTTCAGCCAACATCCTATCATTGCTGAGGCGCGGCACCTTGTTCTGCCCACCCAGCTTGCCCTGGCTTTTCATGTACCGCTGAAACGCCCCGGAGGGTAGGGCAGTGAGTTGCAACGAGGTCAGAATATTGCCTGTCAGCAGGTCATCGTAGTATACGTTGCGCTGGCGCAAGCCTGCATCTAGGGCCGCGGCAAAGGCGGCCGTATCGTGCGGGGTCTGGGCAAACTCGATAAGCCACTCGTGGCGGGAGGGCACGGCGGGGTCATCGCTGACGAGCGGGGCCACCGTAAATTCTACCACTTCTACCTCAGGGTGCTGATGCATGGCCTCGCGTAGGGTTTGCTCTACCTCCTCCCCTATCACATGCTCGCCAAAGGCAGATAGGAAATGCTTGATGCGTCCCGACACCACCACGCGGTGCGGAAAGCGGCTTACAAAGCGTACCGTGTCGCCGAGGGAGTAGCCCCATAGGCCGGCGTTGCTGCTAAGCACCACAGCGTATTGCTGATCTAGCTCTACCTCCCCAATAGTCAGGCGGGGCGGGTTGTCTTCGAAAAAGCGTTCGGCCGGAATAAACTCGAAGAAAATACCAGCATCCAGCAGCAGCAGCAACCCCGGATTACCGGGCTGATCCTGAAACGCCAAAAATCCTTCGGAAGCCGGGAAGGTTTCGATGCTATCCACGGGGCCACCCAGCGTTTCGAACAGCTTTTTGCGGTAGGGCTCGAAGTTCACGCCGCCATACACAAACAGGCTGAACTCCGGAAAAACTTCTTTCACCGTCTTGCCCGTGCGCGCCACAACTCGGTCAAAATACATTTGTACCCAGGGCGGAATCCCCGAAATCAGGGACATGGGCTGCCCCAGGGTTTCCTCCACAATCTGGTCGAGCTTGGTTTCCCAGTCGTCGATGATGTTGGTGGCGTAGCTGGGCAGCTGGCTGCGGCGCAGGTAGGCCGGCACGTGGTGGTTGACGATACCCGACAATCGGCCCGTCTGAATGCCGTTCACGATTTCCAGCTCCGGGCTACCCGACAAAAACATCAGCCGGCCATCCAAAAACCGGCTACGGCCAGTGTAGTCGATGTAGTGCAGCAGCGCATCGCGGGCACCGTTGATGTGGTTGGGAATACTGTCTTTGGTTATCGGAATATATTTGGCGCCACTGGTGGTACCCGAGGTTTTGGCCAGATACAGCGGATGGCCGGGCCACAATACATCGGCCTCACCGGCCTGCACCCGGTCGAGGTAGGGGCGCAGGGCTTCGTAGTCGCGCACCGGCACCTGGCGGGCCAAGCCGGCGGCGTCGCTGATGGCTAGAAAATCATGGTCGTGGCCGAATGATGTGCGGCTAGCCAGACCTAACAACCCAGTCAGCACACGCTGCTGCGTACCTACCGGGTCTTGCATCCAGCGCTGGTAGCGGTGGGCAACATAGGCCGCCAAGGGTCGGCTCAGAGTAGCTTTCAACGCCATAGTAAAAAATCAGCTGAACAGTATATTCCCCAAAGGTAAGGAACCTGCACTAGCACGGGCGACGCGCGTTTAGTACGCCCTACGCAGAAAACGACTCGTTGGCCAAGTGGTCAGCCTGAGCGCCTACAGTCACTACATGCCGAAGCGGCCTACCCTGGTACCTCGCTCGCAGGAAAAAAGCACGAATGGTCCTGCCGCAACCTACTGTCCACGTTCAAGGTATGTATCAACTCAACAGCCATTTTCCACCATCTCATTTTCATTTTCCATGATCAACCAACGTGGTAAGGCCGTCTGGAACGGCGACATTAAAGGCAGCGGCACCATCAGCACCCAGAGTGGCGTAGTAGAGGCACCTTACTCAGTAGGCGCCCGCTTTGAGGGCCAAAAAGGCACCAACCCCGAGGAGCTGGTAGGCGCGGCGCATGCCGGCTGCTACACCATGTTTCTGACCAGCCAGCTCACAAAAGCCGGCCATCAGGTGAAGCAAATCCGCACGGAGTCGAAAGTAACGCTCGACACCTCCGGCGACGTACCGAAGGTGGTGAAAATTGCTATTACCACCGAAGGCGAAGTGGAAGGACTCTCGCAGGAAGAGTTTCAGAAGCAGGCTGAAAACGCCAAGGAAAACTGCCCCATCTCGCAGCTGCTTAGCGCCGTCCCCGAGATGGAACTCACCTCAGCCACGCTGAAATAAGTTAATTATCGTCAGAAAAGGACCGTTATTTCGAATGGGGTGAGAAGTCTCGCGTACTGATATCAGGTAGTATTTAACATCAGCACGCGAGACTTCTCACCCCATTCGAAATGACGATCTACTCTACCAATCACCAGCGGACAACAGAAAACTGAGTTACTTTGCAGCTGTCCTACCCTTAGCTTGCGCTGTATGCCCCCTACCTCTACCCGTATCCGTTTGCAACCCGCCAACAACTCGCGCATCCCGTTTTGGGGGCAGATGGCTATCGGCTTGCTCTGGATTTTCTACGTCGGTTCGCGCCTAGTGACTGATAGCAATAGCACTGATCAGCACTTTCTGGATTACGTATTTCTGGTGTTCAGCCTGATTTATATCGGCTACGTGCTGGTCAACAACGCGCCTATTTTCGGCACGCAGACGTATCTGGAGTTCACCCCCGCCTACATGGTGCACAAAGGCGGCCTGTTTCAGCCTAAGCAGGCTTTCCCGGCCGAGGATATTTCCTCACTGGAGCTGGCCCTACGCCAGCTACGGGTAAAGCTCCGGGATGGAAATAGTTATGTATTGAGCCTGCGCGAGGTGCGCGGCTCCCGGCGACGCCGGATTCTGCACGAGCAGGTGCAGCGGTTTGCGGCCAACCATCAGATTCCCCTGCGCGACTCCCAGGAAAAGTAGACGCGTCAGAAAGAAAGCAGACCGGTCTGCTTTTTAAACTTCTATCTCACTCCTACTTCCCCGCAAACTTCTTGCGTAGCTCCTGTACCGAGCTGCGGAAGCTCTTGTCGCTGTCTATCAGGTCCGATACGGTTTGCACGGAGTGAATCACGGTACTGTGGTCGCGCCCCCCGAAGTGGTGCCCGATGCTTTTCAGCGAGTGCGTGGTATGTTCCTTGGCAAAATACATGGCTACCTGCCGGGCCGTTACCACTTCTTTCTTGCGAGTCTTGGCCTTCAGCAGCTCCACGGGTAGGCTGAAATACTCGGCCACGGTTTTCTGGATGAAGTCGAGGTTTACTTCGGCTTCTACCTCCTCAATGATGTGGCGAAGTGCCTGTTTGGCCATTTCCAGGTCAATCTCGCGGCGATTGAGGCTACTTTGGGCCACCAGCGAAATCAGCACGCCTTCCAGCTCGCGTACATTGGTATTCACGGAGTGCGCCAGGTACTCCACTACCTGCGGCGGAATATCGATGCCATCCTGCTGCATCTTGTTCTGGATGATGGCCATGCGCGTCTCAAAGTCAGGGCTTTGCAGGTCGGCCGTTAGGCCCCACTTGAAGCGCGAGAGTAGGCGGTCTTCTAGGCCGTTCAAATCGCGCGGGGGCCGGTCAGAAGTCATCACGATTTGCTTGCCAGCCTGGTGCAAGTGGTTGAAGATGTGAAAGAACATCTCCTGCGTCTTGTCCTTGCCCGACATAAACTGCACGTCGTCTAAGATCAGAATATCCACCAGCAAATAGAAGTTGGCGAAATCCTGCACCGAGTTGATGCGCACGCTCTCGATAAACTGGTTCGTGAATTTCTCCGCCGAAACGTAGAGCACAAACTTATCGGGCGTGGTGGCCTTAATGTGGTTGCCAATAGCCTGTACCAAGTGCGTTTTGCCCAACCCTACCCCTCCGTATACCATCAGCGGGTTGAAGGAGGTAGTACCCGGCTTGTTGGCCACTGCCAAACCCGCCGAGCGGGCCAAGCGGTTACAGTCACCCTCAATGTAGTTTTCGAAGGTGTAGGTGGTGTTGAGCTGGGAGTTGACGTAGTTGCGGTCAACTACCTTGATGGCCTCGAATGGGTTGCGCAGGGTAGATGGTGTGGCCGCCGGAGCCGCCGCCGCTCCCGCCACGTGCCGCGCCGACGACGACATAGGCCCAGCAGCCAGCGCAGCAGCCGGTCCGGCCGTAGGTGCAGGTTGAGCCGCTTTGCGCGAGGTAGGCAGGTTCAGGGTGCGCGGCTGCGACTGAGCGTTGCCCTGATCCACTACAATAGAGTACTCCAATCGGCCCTCGGACCCCAGCTCCTGGAAGATACTTTTTTTGAGCACGTCCACATAATGCTCCTCCAGCCACTCATAAAAAAATTGACTGGGTACTTGGATAATCAATACGTTATTGTGCAACTGCACCGGCACAATGGGCTCAAACCACGTGCGGAAGCTCTGCTCACCAATATTCGCTTTGATGACGCGCAGACAGTTGACCCATACGGTTCTAAAATCCTTCAGCATCAAACAGTTGCAGCAACAAAAAGGCGAGCGAATAGTGGACAAAAAGCCGTCGTCACGGACCGAGGAGCGGTTCGTTTCCGGCAAAGGGAGACAAAAATGTGGAAAAGTCAGGAGACAAAAAAACGCCCCTTCCTCTTGCTTTTGTCAACTTCCTGTTAGGCGGTGTGAATGGGCACTACGGCAGCGGCGGCCACGGCCGGGCGGCGGGTAGCCTTCGCAAATGTGTAGTCGAGGCGGCCCAGGTTGATGCCCGACCAGCCTACCTGGTTGATGAGCGTTTGGTGGCCGTTGGGGCCGGCTACCATATCGGGTTTGTCGAGGAACGTGTGGGTGTGGCCGCCCAGAATCAGGTCGATGCCGGGGGCACCAGCGGCCAGCTTGAAGTCGTCCACTTTAGGGCCTTTGTACTGATAGCCTAGGTGCGAAAGGCAAATGACCATGTCGCAACGCTCGGGGCCGCGCAGCTGGGTTACCATGTTGTTGGCAACCGTGATGGGGTCGAGGTACTTAGTGGCCCCGAAGTTCTTATCGGCCACCAGACCCGCCAATTCAATGCCAACCCCAAACACGCCAATGCGGTGCCCGGCTTTCTCGAATACCTTATACGGCTTAAACTTACCGGCCAGAATGGTGCCTGAGAAGTCGTAATTGGCAATGAGAAAGGGGAAGCCCGCGTTGGGCAGCTGTTTTTGCAGCCCTTCTAGGCCGTTGTCGAAGTCGTGGTTGCCGAGGGTGCTGGCGTCGTAGGCCATTTCCGTCATCAGCTTATACTCCAGCTCTCCCTCAAAGAAATTGAAATAGGGCGTACCCTGCCAGATGTCGCCCGAGTCGAGGAGCAGCACGTGCGGCTCCTGCTGTCGAATCTGCTGAATCAGGGCGGCGCGGCGGGCCATGCCGCCCATGTTGGCCCACTGCCCGCCGTTGTCGGGAAACGGGTCGATGCGCGAGTGCATATCGTTGGTGTGCAAAATCACCAGCCGGCCCTTGGTATCGGCCGCAGCCGCCGAGTGGTTTAGGCCCAATAGCCCCAGGCTGGCCGCACCCAGCGTCGAATGCTTTATAAAATCGCGACGGTTCACGTTGGAAATGTTGAAGTATGAATGTTGCGTTTTGAGTCGAGTTTCTAGCACATGTATGAAATGAGAAGGATAGAGCGGCGCTTTCCACAACCTCTCTAAGCCATTCAAAATTCAACGCGTACAACTCAACCTTTCATTTCACCCTACCCTCTACTCGGGCTTCTACGGGTTTACCCTGGGCCGTGAGGCTCGTGATTTTGTCGGCAATGGCCTGACGCAGCAGCACGCCCGTGTCGCGCTGGGTGAGGGGCTTGAAGAACAGGAGGTTGTCGCCACCGCCGGCCAAATAGTCAGAAATGGCAATGGCGTAGACGCGGGCCGGATTGAAAGGCTGTCCGTCAATACGAATGTTGGTGGCTTTACCATCGGGCGAAACGGTATAGGTAGCTCCGGAAACGGCCATTTTGATGCGAGCGGAGTAGTCGAATAGCTGCTGCACTACGGGGCCAGGAGCATCCAGCACCACTAGCTTGTTCTCAAACGGCATCAGCTCAAACACCGAGCCTAGTGTGATGGGGCCAGCCGGGAAGGCTGTGCGCAGGCCGCCGTTGGTCATCACAGCCAAATCGATGGGCTGGTGCAGGGCTTCGGCGGCACGTTCCCGCTGCAAGTCGGCCACAAAATTACCCAGGGGCGACTCGCCTGCGTTCTTGGTGAGGGCTACTGGGGCCGTACCCAATACTGCCGACATCTGCTCCGTAACGCGCTGACGGTAGGGGGCAATTTCAGCGGCCATCTTTGCATCCTCGGGCTGATTTTTATCGACGGGGCGGGCCGTAACGGGGGCCAGGGCAGCCTGGGGCTGGTAGACGGCGCGCTGGCAAGCAGGCAGCAGGGCTACAGCCAGCAGCCAGCCAAGAGCAGTGGTACGCGTACGAAAAAACGACATAAGCAGGTAGGGCATACAGAAGCGCAAAGGTACGCGAATTGTGCCTTTTTCGCGATGTATGCCATACTGAACCACGCCCCAGCTCTGCTATTGAGCCTGTTTCGTTAAGTTGTAACTCATCAGTAGAGAATAATATGCCAACCGAGTTGTTATTGAATAAGCATCGCTAAAACCATTTGTTCGTTCATACCGAAGCTCAACATTTATAGCATGCTTACTAGCAGGTAGTACACTTAAGCCGATACTTCCTATTGCCCCCTGCTCGAATTTACGCGGCTGTTCTATAATGGCACGCCACGGATAATAGTCTGGAAAAGCTGCGCGATTGAGGTAACGATAGCGAGTTTCATTCTTGCTATTTAGCAAGTAGCTGCCGCTTACTCCTATTTGTACAAAAGGCTGAATACGTTTTCCTGGCCAGCTATAGCGTAGCAATACCGGTACGCGGATGCTGCTAAGTTGGGCATACGTTTCCCGGTATACAGTATACATATCTTCTTGTCCTTCGTACGTGTTCTTATACGTAGTATTAGCCATATACAAAGCTTCCAACCGCACTGCCAAATGCTTGTTCAAGCCAGGCAGCCACAGGTGAGCCGCTACTCCACCCACCGGTACAAGACCCGACCTAATACTAGTATTCGCATAATTAACATCACTTACAAAACGGAGTTGACTGCCAGTCCCACCAGCCATTACTGCCACTGCCAGCGAAATAGGTTTCTCCGTTGATGCAGCCTCCTCATGTGAGCCACCATTTACACAACGGTTATACTGACGCACTACATTTGCAATAGCACGGGTAGTATATGCGAGTCGAGATAAACTCGGTTGAACAGCCGGACACGCCACCAAAGCCGCGGCTAATGTGCGTTGAAAGGCATTATCTTTCTGATCGTAGCGTGCGCCATCTCTTTCGATACGCTCGGTTGTCTGAGTTAGGGCTTGTAATTCACTATTTACATTCCGTAGGTAAAGCAAATCCGTACCATTTCGGTCTCGCATATAGAAGAGACTCACTGGCCCAGATACTACCACCTCTAGAAACACCACCTGCTTGGTGGAGTCTGCCAATTGTATTGTCTCGGATTGATATAGTAGGTCGCCGGGGAAACCGTAGCCGCGCAGTTGTGTTGGCGAGTATTCAGTAACCTGTCCTTGCTGCCGAAAGCGAGCTACATATGCACTGCGTTGCGCACCTCGGTAGTCTACCTCACCTCGCAGCGTATCGCCATTAGGTTGCACTACGTACCCCACTCGGAAATCAGTTTGTGCTTGTACTAGTATTGGCAAGCACATTAGTATTAAAAAAATTAGTCGTAATAGTTTACGCATACTTTGACTTTATTAGAAGATATAGCTGGTTGCATTAACCAAACCTCAAAGCTATAGCATTAGTACAATAATCAGAGCGCAACATCTACCAGCTAGCACCTTTGTCATAACCCGGTAACTTTATCCCATATTCCAGCGTCCCATCCTGGTCTTCCGCATAGTAGTGGTACATCTTATGGCCGATACCCCATCCTCTTCCACCCCGCTTTCCTTTTCTGAATTCAGCCCGTTAAGCACGGCCGCCTGGCAGGAGCGCATCCGTCGCGACCTGAAAGGCCAGGATCCGGCTACCCTGCGCTGGCAATCGCCCGAAGGCGTGGTAGTAGAACCCTTCTACCACCGCGAAGCCCTGGATGCTCTAGCTACGCCCGCCACGCCCCAGGTGCGCAGCGCTGAAACCAACGCTTGGCTGAATGTACCCACCTACTTGGTACCAGCCCAAGACAACGGCCATGCCGCCATCGACCGGGCAGTGGAGGCGCTGCAACGCGGGGCCGATGGTGCCCATTTCGACCTGGCCGATACTACCGCTTTCGATGTTGCCTACTTGGCCCAGCGCCTACCCCTGGCTGCTACGTATGTGGGCTACTCGGTGCGCGCCACGCCCCTACTCTTGCTTGAGCGTCTGCTAGCAGCTAGTGACAATACTCTTCGCGGCTTTCTGCGCTTCGACCCCATAACCGATCATCTGCCGGACTTGCAGGGGCAGCTTGCTGCGCTGCGAACCGTAGTGCAGTTGACCCAGCACCTACCAGAGTTTAAAGCACTGACGCTGAACGGAGCGTACTTCGGTAATCGGGGCGGCACGGCCACACAGCAGCTGGCTTTTGCTCTGAGCGCGGCGGCGTATTACCTCGATTGCCTACCCAGCAACGACTTGGAGGTGGCCACGGTGGCCGCCGCCGTGCAGGTGCAAGTGGCCATCAACCCTAGCTACTTCACCGAAATAGCCAAGCTGCGCGCCCTGCGCCGGTTATGGGCTACGCTGCTGTATGCCCACCAGTTACCCACCGAAATGGCCAGCCAACTGCGCATCTACGCCAGCACGGCCACCTGGAGCCAGACCACGCTCGACCCGCCTACCAATCTGCTGCGCACCACCACGGCGGCCATGGCCGCCGTGGTAGGCGGTGCCGATGCTGTGAGCGTGACGCCCTTCGACAGCCTGTTTGCGGCGCCCAATGCCTTTGCCGACCGCTTGGCCCGTAACATTCCTACCCTGCTGCGCACGGAGGTGCACTTGCAACAAGTAGCCGACCCAGCTGCCGGTTCCTACTACCTCGAAACCCTGACCGACGAGCTAGCCCGCAACGCCTGGGCGCTGTTTCAGGAGGTGCACGCGGCGGGTGGCTTCCCCCGCGCTACCCGGCTTGTTATAAGTCAGCTGCAAACTACCACACAGGCGCAGTTCCGGCGCATTGCCACCGGCGAGCAGGTGATTGTAGGTACCAACCGCTACCAGAATCCGCGCGAACAGTTCAGCTTCAACCCCAAGCGCCTGTTGCGTAGCGCGGAGTTCGACTCGACCAGAGCGGCCTACCCTTCGGAGGTGTTGCAACTGGCTACGGCGTTGCACTTCCAGCGGCGCGAGAAGAAGCTGAAGCGGGCAGCCGTGGTGCTACTGGGCGCGCATACCAATCAGCACATTCTGGAATCGTTTCTGCAGACCCTTCCCGAGTCGGAGCGGCCGGAGCTACGCGAGAGCCATCCGGAAGGCACGGTATCGGTGCTGTTCTCTTCTTCCGAGGAAGCCACCCTAATGTACGCCACGCCGGAGCAGTTCAGTCGCCTAGCCCGCTTGGTGCACCGGGTGCCAGCCGACGACCCGTCTTTCCTACCCTCGCCCTTGCTCACGTCGGACCTGGCTACTTTGCAGGAAGCCGTGCAGTTTTTTGGTTTCCAAGAGTTTGTGGTGGAAGGCTACAGCACCGAAGACGTGCTGGCACGCTTGCAGGGCAAACGATAGGGGCGCGTACTACACGCCCCACGGCTGTTTCATTGCTGCCCCCTGCAAGCTACCCCATTTCCCTCCCCCACCGTTAGGCGCCCACCACACGCCCCTACTTCTACTCCCATGACGCCTGACTTCGCCCATATTCCCTATAACGCTGGCACGCTGCCTACTCCCGCTGCCGCGCCTACCTCCGCTCCTACTCCCGAAGGCATCGAGCTGAAAAGCTACTACACGGCGCAGGACGTGGCTGGCCTCGACCACTTAGGCTTCGGGGCAGGCGTGGCGCCCTACCTGCGCGGCCCCTACTCCACCATGTATGTGCAGAAGCCCTGGACCGTGCGGCAGTACGCGGGTTTCTCGACGGCCGAGGAAAGCAACGCCTTCTACCGCCGCAACCTGGCGGGCGGGCAAAAGGGCTTGTCGGTGGCGTTTGACCTAGCTACGCACCGCGGCTACGACTCCGACCACCCCCGCGTGGAGGGCGACGTGGGCAAGGCCGGTGTGGCCATCGACTCGGTGGAGGACATGAAGGTGCTGTTCGACCAGATTCCGCTGGATCAGATGTCGGTGAGCATGACCATGAACGGGGCGGTGCTACCGATTATGGCTTTTTACATTGTGGCGGCCGAGGAGCAGGGCGTGACGCCGGACAAGCTGGCGGGCACCATTCAGAATGATATTCTGAAGGAGTTTATGGTGCGCAACACCTATATCTATCCGCCCTTACCCAGCATGCGCATCATTGCCGATATTTTCGAGTATACGGCGCGGCACATGCCCAAGTTCAACAGCATTAGCATCTCGGGCTACCACATGCAGGAGGCCGGCGCCACCGCCGATATTGAGCTGGCGTATACCCTGGCCGATGGGTTGGAGTATGTGCGCACTGGCCTAGCGGCGGGCCTGAGCATTGACGACTTCGCGCCGCGACTGTCGTTTTTCTGGGCCATTGGCATGAACCACTTCATGGAAATTGCTAAGATGCGCGCTGCCCGCTTGCTCTGGGCCAAGCTCATCCAGCAGTTCAATCCACAAAACCCGAAGTCGCTGGCGTTGCGCACGCACTGCCAGACCTCGGGCTACTCCCTCACCGAGCAGGACCCGTATAATAACGTGGCCCGCACTACCGTGGAGGCGCTGGCCGCTGTGCTCGGCGGCACTCAAAGCCTGCATACCAACGCCCTCGACGAGGCCATTGCCCTCCCCACCGACTTCTCGGCCCGCATTGCCCGCAACACCCAGCTTTACCTCCAGCACGAAACCGACATTACGCGTGTGGTAGACCCTTGGGGCGGCTCCTACTACGTGGAAACCCTCACGCACGAGCTAGCTGACAAAGCCTGGGCCTTAATTCAGGAGGTGGAAGAACTGGGCGGCATGGCCAAGGCCATCGAAACCGGCCTACCCAAAATGCGCATCGAGGAAGCCGCTGCTCGCAAGCAGGCCCGAATCGACTCGGGCAAGGAGGTGGTAGTAGGCGTGAATCAATACAAGATTGACGAGCCGACGAACATCGAACTGCTCGACATCGACAACGCCGCCGTGCGCGAGTCGCAGATTGCGCGGCTGAACACCATCCGCACAGAGCGCGACTCGGTGGCCGTGCTGCGCGCCCTAGATATGCTAACCGAGGCCGCCCGCTCGGGGAAGGAGAACCTGCTGGACCTAGCCGTAAACGCCGCCCGCCTGCGCGCTACCCTCGGCGAAATCTCCGATGCCCTCGAAAAAGTATATGGCCGCCACCAGGCTACCATTCGGGCTATTTCGGGTGTATATTCGGCGGAGATGAGCTACGATGAGCAATTTGCCCAGGCCCGCCAGATGGCCGACGACTTCGCCGCCCGTGAGGGCCGACGCCCGCGCATGATGGTGGCCAAAATGGGCCAAGACGGCCACGACCGGGGCTCCAAAATCATTGCTACCTCCTTCGCCGACGTAGGCTTCGATGTGGACATTGCGCCCCTGTTCCAAACGCCCGCCGAGGTAGCCCGCCAAGCCACTGAAAACGACGTGCACGTGGTGGGCGTCAGCAGCCTCGCCGCCGGCCACAAAACCCTGATTCCGCAGCTGCTGGAGGAGCTACGGCAGCTCGGCCGCGAGGATATCCTCGTCATTGCCGGCGGCGTGATTCCGGCGCAGGACTACCAGTTTCTGTATGACGCGGGCGTAGCCGGGGTGTACGGGCCGGGGACGGTTATTGCCATGGCGGCGCAGGAGATTTTGGGTAAGTTGGGAGAGTAAGCTAATGTTTATTTAGCTTTAAAAAATATTTATTTTTAGGTGGTATGTATCAGAGTAAAGTTTATAGAAGTATTTTAGTTACAATCATGCCCTTGATAATCTTCTTTGTACTATACAAGGGGTTTGTATATATCTATTTAAAGATAGTTGAGTACTGGTCTGAAAAGGATTGGGGATACTTGATATTATTGGTAGCCACATTAGTACGTTTATGCAAATTGCTTGTACTAGAAGACAAGAATAACTATAATAAATTAGCATGGCACAAAACATTGCATTACGATATAATTATTTCTGTATTAGCACCTCTTATATTACTTCCAGTAGTCGGCTTTATTCTGGTTATACAACCAGAATTTCATTTAATGCTTTTCAGCTACTCCTTAACTGTTATTACTGTAGAATTTGCTTTAGAACACTTGTGGAAAGAAGCAACTATAGAATAAATTAGCATAATTTGTTTCTACTCAACTGAATTTACAATTCACCCATACACATCTTTAGCAACACAAATAATAGATTACAAATCAGTTGACTTACAAACTAGCACGCATTGCAATATGTCGTTATTCTCAGAAATGGATCTACTGAAAAGGGAGTTAGATGAGTTACGTCCTCTTTCTCCGGAACAGGAAGCCCGTATTCTCCAAAAGTTTCGGCTGGATTGGAATTATAATTCCAACGCTATAGAAGGTAACTCACTTACGCTTGGGGAAACTCGTTCCCTATTGTTACATGGTCTCACGGCGGAAGGCAAACCGCTGCGCGACCACCTCGATATCAAAGGGCATAACGAAGCCGTTCGTGGGCTCGAAGAAATGGTGCATGACGAACGGCCACTTACGGAGCAGTTTATCCGCGAAATGCATCAGGTATTATTAGGTGAAGGCTACGACGTGCCAGCACAAACACCCGATGGCCAACCAACTCGCAAGCACGTTCAACCTGGTCGCTACAAATCTAGCCCCAATAACGTTTTAACGGTTACCGGCGAAATGTTCTATTTCGCCAGCCCCGAGGAAACACCGGCCAAGATGACGGACCTCGTAGCTTGGTACCGTCAGGAGGCAGAACAGTCTACTCTGCACCCTGTAGCATTGGCCGCCGAATTTCATTATCGCTTCGTACGCATCCATCCTTTCGATGATGGCAATGGTCGCATGTCGCGTCTGCTAATGAACCTGATTCTGTTACGTCACGGCTACCCTATGACGGTGATTAAAGCAACAGACCGTAACCGCTACTTAGCGGCATTAGCCGAAGCTGATGCTGGTGAAATAGAGCCTTTTTATCGTTTTATTAACGAAAATGTGGCCGCTTCACTTCAGCTCATGATTCGCGCAGCTAAAGGTGAATCTATTGACGAACCGGATGATTTAGACAAGAAATTAGCTTTATTAAAAAAGCAAGTTTTATATCAAAAAGATGCTATTCAAATTCTATGGAATGAAGAGACACAGGAAAACATTTACACCGATTTACTAGAAAAATGGATTGATATTCTAGATAACCAGAGCAAAATTTTCGAAGACTTATTTATGCAAAAAAGTTATTTAGTTTATTTATCTTCAAATATTGATAATTCATCCCACACAATTCAAAAAAATGACTTACATGAATTCAAAGATAGTTTGAAAAACTACTCTAAATCTTTAAATAAGGAATTAGAATTTATAACAATTCAGAAAAGATTTCATCACTTTAGACAATTAGGAAATGGATTTAATACAGGAATTATGATCGTATTCAACTTTCAAGAAGACCATTTTACTGTAAGTAACGTAGTATTAACTGGTTTTGATAACAAAACACTAGAATATTACTGGCGCGAAAATTCAATAAAGTCAGTGTATCACTCTGACTATGATACAGAGTTAATAAAAAACAATATTTACAAAAGTATAACAAAGCTTTATGAATACTTAGAAAGCAAAGCATTGTTGAATATTGAACCACAGTAATTGCAATCAGTCTGTATCCTCGCCAAAGCCTCTACTCCCACCACCGCCGTTGCGGCAGCGGCCCAGCGCCGAGATTCACGGGTTGGCCTAGCTCGGGAGTGGTGAAGGGCACGTTGCGGCGGGCGGCTTCGGCGGTGGCGCGCTTCACGGATTCGTTCCAGGGGTGGTGGGCTTCGGTGAAGGCACCCCAGTGCACCGGCAGAAACACCCGCGCCTGCACGTCGAGGGCGGCTTGTACGGTTTGCTCGGGCAGCATGTGAATCTCGGCCCAGTTCTTATCATACTGCCCGCACTCCAGCAGCGCCAGATCGAAGGGGCCATACTGCTGGCCGATGGTCTGGAAGTGCGGTCCGTAGCCACCGTCGCCGCTATAGAACACACGGTGGGTAGGCGTTTTCAGCACCCACGACGACCACGAGGTGCTGTTGCGGTTGCCCAGGCCGCGCCCGGAGAAGTGACGCGCCGGCGTGCTCACAATCGTCAGGCCGGGTAGCTGGATGGAGTCGTGCCAGTCCAGCTCTTGCACGCGGGCCGGGTCTACGCCCCAGGCCAGTAGGTGTGCCCCTACCCCCAGCGGCACATAGAAGTGGGCTACCTTGTCCTTGAGCTTGACGATGGTTTTGTAGTCGAGGTGGTCGTAGTGGTCGTGTGAAATCAGAACGGCTTCGATGAGCGGCAGCTCCTCGGCCGTGATGGCCAGGGAATCGTTGTAGCGCTTGGGCGTCACGAGGGGTAGCGGCCCCATCTTCACGCTCAGCATGGGGTCAAAAAGGATGTTTTTGCCAGCTATTTCCACCAAGCTAGCCGAGTGCCCGAACCACGTGACGCGCACCATGTCCGGCGTTTTGCGGGTGATACTAAGCGAGTCGAGCTGGTGGGTAGGCAACGGGCCGGGCGGCTCGCTGTTGGGCGTTTTGCTGAACAAAAACTGCCAGAACACCTTCACCGTGTTTCCCCCGGTCATCACTTCCGTCGGCACCAGGTTCTGAAACTCCCCATCCTTGTAGTGCCCTGACTCGGCATAAGCTGCCAGTTGCGCCTTGGTTGGTTTGCCGCCCAGCTCCGGGCTCAGTTGCGCAAATGCTACCCCTGCCACTACCAACACCGCCACCACACTCACCACAAACCACCCAACGATTTTCCAGAAATTGCGCATAACGCCGGAGTACTGTAGAAAAAAATCAATGAAGAAAGAATAGCGGCTGATCAGTAGCCGATACCTATTGTGGAGCAGCGGCTGTACGCAGCCACACAAAAGCCCCCTACCCGTATCCGGTGCAGGGGGCTTTATGTTTCTAAGAAACGCTTATTTCTTTGACAGCCACAGGGCCACGGCGCCGCCTATCAGGGCCAAGAGTGCCCCCGAGGCTACTGGATGCAGGGAGGCACGCGTGTAGTAGCTTTTCTGGAACACATAACCCGGATGGTCGCCGTGCACGCGGCCCCCAACGCCGGGCTGATGCAAACCACCTTCGGGGTTGCTGGGCGCCTGATCGGGGCGCACCTCCTGGCTGGGCATCACGTGGGCATTCACCCAGTCGACGGCATTGGGAGCCACCTTGTTCAGGGAGCTGAACAGTTTGCTACCCCCACCCACATACACGTCGCGCTCGGTATGCGCGGCGGCGTACACAATAGCGTAGGCCACCTCTTCGGGCGCGTACACTGGGTCGGGTAGCTTCGGCTCCCGGTCAAGGTAGTTACGCGCATTTTGCATAAAGGGCGTATTGATACCGGCCGGTTTGATGAGCGTAACCGATACCGGCGCCCCCTCATGCTCCAGCTCGGCGCGCAGCGCGTCGGTAAAGCCTTTGATGGCGTGCTTGCTGGCGGCATACACCCCCTGGAGCGCCACGCCCAAATCGGACACCTCGCTACCCAGGTTAATCAGTGCGCCGCCTTTTGGTTTCAGGTGCTTCAGGGCTTCCAGCGAACCATTCACCACGCCCCAAAAGTTGGTGTCGAACAGCTTGCGGTAGTCTTCCACGCTCCCCTGCTCAATCATCCCGACAATGCCTACCCCGGCGTTGTTCACCCAGGTATCGATGCTGCCGAAACGTGCCAGGGCTGTTTCAGCAATGCGCCGCACCTCATCGGCATTGGCCACATCGGCCGCTACAGTGGCTACTTCGCCGCCTAGTTCCTGGGCCACTTTCTGTAAGTCTGCCTCACTGCGCGCTGCCAGCACTAGCTTCGCGCCTTTTTTAGCGGCTAGTTGGGCAGTGGCCAAGCCAATACCACTGGTAGCGCCCGTAATAACAATTGTCTGCTCCTCGATGGGTTTGAGTTTCATAGGTGTAGGAATTAAAAACTGAATTCCTACCTCTTACGCATCCTCTCCTGTGAAGGCCATTAGTATACACTAAAGCGGCTTTCTGGATAGTGGATAGAAACAGCTGTAGCTCATCTGTATCTGATATAAATCTATCATCTCACATAAATATAAACTGGTATCTATGTATGGCTTTTGTAAAGCGATTATATAGTTTCAAAAATCGGAGATATGACTTGTATTTATTTTAAGATAAGACGATTTAGTTTTTCACAATACACTCTGTAATAATAATTACATAACACCGAATTATTATAAAACATTTACACTACACGTATAACTAGAATAGAAACGTGGTTATTGTAAAATTAAATTTATTCAAATTAAGCATATATTATATTTAACACTACATATTACTCAAACACTTGATCTATAGCACAATATACTACTTTCTATAGGTCGGAAAGGTTATCACCATAGGGGTACTGCACCACTTCTTACAATTTGTTGTACATACCTGCTCTCCTTATCAGCACAGTGAAATTCATCTAGATTTTAACATACTACAACCTTTCTATACCGAAGGCGTATAGCCGAACTTAATTTGTACAGCATATGCCTATTGTATTCTGTGGCGTCTTTGAAAAAAGCCATAGAAATGGGCATTTATGCAGATATAAATACCTCTTTACAGATATAGTACTATTTACCTGCCTTTAAAGGCACTATTAATAGAACAACATCTTCTGCTCCACTTTAGCAAGGGCTTGATATGGAAACAGCAAATACTTTTGTAGCAAAGCGGGCGCCTATTTTCTTAGATAAAGCCAACATAGCAACATCCACTGTCCGCAAACCGGCTTTCCTGGATTATATCCAGAATGCTCGTGCTGTTGCTATCCTCTTCATTGTTGCTATCCACTGCTACGGCATCCTCAAGCCCGAGTTTGAACCCATCATCTTGCAACGGGGCACGTTGCTGTTCATGTTCATTTCCGGGTTCTTGTTCCAGTACCTTTCCAAGCGGTTCGAAAAGAAGACATATTGGTACAAGAAGGTGCAGAATATTCTGGTGCCCTACGTGCTGGTTTCGCTTCCTATCTTACTTATTCGTTTTGCCACCCACCACCACAATCCCGATATAACAGAAGTATTTCCGGCCTTCTATACCTATTCTCTACCCACGCAGCTCATTGCCTATTACGTGACCGGGATGCACCTCGTGCCCTTCTGGTTTATTCCCATGATCTGCTTTTACTACCTGCTGGCACCGGTTTTTGTCTATCTCGACCGCAACAGGACAGTCTATTATTTCCTTCCTGTGTTCATGTGCCTGTCGCTGCTAGTCACCAGATCATCAGATCTGTACCGGTTTCACCTGGCTTTTATCCACTACATCTCCATCTATCTGCTGGGCATGTTTGCGAGCAGGTACCACAAGCGGCTGCTGTCTATCACCGATATGCTATGGCCCATTCTGATTGGACTTACGGCTGCTTTTCTCGTGCTCGGCACCGTATTCAATCAAAAGGAAATTCGATTTATTGAGCAGTTTCTGTATTGCCAAAAGCTGCTGATCTGCTGGACTATTATCTATTTGCTATGGAAGTTCAATGGCAAAATCATGCAGAATAAATTTCTGTCTACTAACCTAACGAAACTATCCAACGTCAGCTTTGCCTTGTATTTTCTACATTATTATTTCTTGTATTTCATTGATTATTTGATGCAAGAAGATTTGCTCAATTGGCAGCCTACTTTTTTCAACTCTACGCTCATTTTTGCAGCTGATTTGTTGTTTTGCTTCGCTGCCATTTCGGTAATAAAGGCTGTTGCCGGCAATAAGAGCAAATATTTCATGGGCTATTAGCGCCAGCATACCGCATTTACGAAACTGCCGCGTTACGTTCTAACGCATCTTTTGGCACCGCACCATGTTAACAATGGGGCGCATGCCATGCGTCGCTACGCTATCTGAAGAAATGTTGTAGCCTCCTACTTGCTGTGAAGCTATAATGAATAATGCCGCGGGCCGTCAGTTGAAGCTGGCGACCCGCGGCATTATCCAGTCTTTATATCGTCTGCTTACAAAAGCTCCAATGCGGCTTCGTTGCCTTGCTGTATTGCTAGGTCGTGGGCCGAGAGGCCGCGCACGTCGCGGATGCTGGTATCAGCACCAGCCTCTAGCAAGATCGGTAGCAATTGGTTGCGGCCAAACAAGGTAGCAAACATAAGGGCGGTGCCGCCGTTGCCGTTTTGCAGGTCCAAGTTGGCGCCGTGGGCAATAAGCTGCCGGGCTATTTCGGGGTAGCCTTTGAAGCACACACCCATCAGAGCGGTATTGCCAGCGCGGTCCTGCACGTTCACATCAGCACCCGATTCTAGCAGAAGTTTGGTGGCCTCCAGGTGGTCGTCGTAGGCAGCAATGATGAGGGGAGTGAAGCCTTTGGCGTCCTGCGTATTAACATCGACGCCCGTGGCAAGCAGCTCGCGTAGGTAGGCTACGTCGCCCCGGCGGGCGGCATCAAACAACAGGTCTTCGGGGCGAGCGGAGGTGAATGGGTTTTCCAAGGAAACAAGCTTAGTGATGATGTTGATACGCGGGCATGCGCGGCTGGTTGTACCAACTAGGCAGCACAACCGGATGTTTTAGGGCGCGGGCACCGGGTAGCGCGCAAACAGCTCGGCCACGCTGTTGTCGATTTGCTCTACCTGCCGGTTGGGCTTCTTGGTGATGGCACCCGCTACATTGCCCTGCCACACCAGCGTGTTGCGGGCCGCATCTACCACGTCGACGGTGGTAGTACCCTCGCGGTAGGCCTGCACGGGCACCTGCTGACTCTGCCACCCATAGCGGCGTTGCCCCATGTAGGGCGGGGCTTCCCAGATTTGCGTTTCGCGGGTTTGCACCTTGTCGGCTACCACCACTCCCACATGCACCCACACATCGGGCTGGGGGGCGCGGCGGTAACCCCGCTTTTCCAGCTCGCGGGCAATAGCGGCCTGCCACACAGGTAGGGTTGGGCTCATCACCTGGTAGCCGGCCTCGTTGCGGGCACCGGCAGCCGGAAAGTTGTAGGTATGGTAAGCCGTGAAATCGGTTCCGGCCATCTGGTCAACGGCCGTGACCTGGGCGCTGGGCACGCAGGCTGCCAGGACTAGCAAAAGTGGCAGTAGCTTCTTCATCTGCCTGTGTACGCAACCTGGCCCTGTATGGCCTATTACACCCCTTCCACAACGCTGCTTATTTTAATGCAACGGGCGTCGCTTTACTATGCCGCCTTTTGTGTCACGCACGCTACTCATCACCACGAAGGCATTGGGGTCTATTTTGTCGATTTCGTCGGTGAGACGGGTTACTTCTAGCCGCGTCACGACCGTAAAAATGATGTCGATGCCACTCTGGTCGTGCCCTTGAGTCTGGTAGCCGCTCTTGCCCATGTATAGGGTAGCACCACGACCCAGCTCCTCGGTTACCATGCGCCGGATATCTTCGCTTTTAGGCGAAATGATGGTGACGCCGGTATACTCTTCAATGCCTTCGATGATGAAATCGACCATTTTGGCGGCGGCCAGGTAGGCCAGAATGGAGTAGAGTGCTGTGGTGATGGATAATAGCAATGCCGCCACACCAAAGATGACAATGTTGATCAGCAGGATAATATCCCCGACCGTCAAAGGAAGTTTCTTGCTGAGATACACAGCCAGGATTTCGGTACCATCGAGCACGGCACCGCCGCGTACCGCCAGGCCAATACCTGAGCCCAGGAAAAAGCCTCCAAACACAGCGGCCAGCAGCTTGTCTTCGGCCAACACCGGGAAATGCACGAAGTACAGCACCGTGGCCAGACCCAGAATGGCGGCCAGCGTGCGCGCTGCAAAGCTGCGACCCAGTTGGAAATAGCCCATCACCACAAAGGGAATATTGAGCACCACGATCAACAAGGACAGCGAAATATGCGTGGTGTGGTTGGTGAGCAAAGAAATACCCGTCACGCCGCCGTCGATGAAGCCGTTGGGCAGCAGAAAGCTTTCGAGCCCCAGCGCTGCCGAGAAAATACCAGCTACCACCATCAGGCCCTGCATCACTTGCTTGCGCCACCAACGTGGTCCATACACAGTTGGCTTAGCATCTGCCTCGTGCGGTGGTATGGTTTCGGTGGCCGCGGTGGCCGCGGGACCTTTGGGCTGATCTTGTAATTCGGTGGGGGTAGGCTTACTAGACATGTATAAGGAATTATACTTCCTATACGTAGGAACAGCCTACGGTTGTCCCTTATGGCTACAATCCCTTTATTTCTCGCTGCGCATTTCTTGGCGGCGCATGGGCATTTTATCAATGGTGCCGAACAGTTCGTTGGGGGGTAGGGGCGTGGCGCTGCGCTGTTTCACGCCGCCGTCTTTACCAATCAGCACAACAGTGAAGCTATCGGCGGGCAGCTTCAATTCCTGGCGGACGTAGTGGCTGTCGGCGGTGCTGAGCTGATCTTCTATCACGTTCAGCACCAGCATATCGCGCTGGCTGAGGCCTTCCAGCTGGGCAGCAAGCAGGGCGCGCTGGCGCTTCAGCGTGGCATCGGCGGCGGTGGGTGCGTGGAGGAGCAGCACGCGCTTTTTCCACTGATTGGCTTTCAGGGTAGCAGCGAGTGAGGCCGGCGGGGCGGCACCCAGCAGCACTGTCAACAACAGGCCTACCCCGCTTAGCACACCCAGGCAACGAAACGTAGTGTTCATAATCGGTACCTACGCAAACTTGCGGCCGCAGGATAAGCTTAGGGTCCTACCCTGCTACCCGCAGCAACCACCGCTTCAGCAGCGGCTGCCGGGCCAGGGCAAATCCCACGTTCATCAGCCAGGGGCGCGGGGCTACCAGGCGCATAAGGCGGTAGCTGCGTGCTAGTTTTCGGCTGATTTTGTGGTGTATTTGCTGCTCGTAGTCAGCTAAGAAGGCGTGATTGAAATTATTCTGCTGACAGCTGCGCACCACCTGCTGGGCTGCCAGGATACCGCTTTGCATGGCTGTATCGATGCCGTGGCCCTGCAATGGGTCGATGAGCGAGGCCGCGTCGCCGCAGAGCAGGTACCGCTCCCCTACCAACGGACGCGGGCGGCCGCCCAGGGGTAGGCCAAAGCCTTCTACCTCCGAGAGCTGTTGCGCCCCGGCAAAGCGCCGCGCCAGCTCGGGGTGCGTGGCCAGCAGCTGCGGCAGCATTTTCTTAAGGTCGACACGCTGGCGGGCCACGGCCTCGGAGAGCATCCCGAAGCCCACGTTGTAGACGCCGTTGCCTACTGGAAAAATCCAGCAGTAGCCAGCCATGTACTCGTGCAGGAAGAAAAACTCGGTGGTGGTGCCATCTACCTCCGCAATGCCCGAGTAGTAGGCCCGCACGGCCGCGCAGTGGTAAGCCTTGTCGATGGTGCGCTGGGTGAGGCAGCGGGCCGCCACGGAATTGGCGCCGTCGCAGGCCACCAGCACGCGGGCTGTGATGGGCGCCACCGACGAATCGGTGGGTAGGAGCTGCACGCCCGCAGCTGTGGTGTGCACATCGCGCACGGCGTAGCTCTCCCGGATTTCGGTATTTGTACGGCGGCGCACCAGGTTCAGCAAATGGTCGTCGAAGTGCAGACGGGCGCTGTTGAAGGTAGGCAGCTGCCAGCGGATACGCAGTTCGCGGCCGTTGGGTGCCACCACGCGACTGTCGCGGGTGTCGGCGCGGGGCGTGAGGGTGGCCAGCAGCTCGGCATGCCAAGCCGGATTGAGCTGGCGCAGGGCCTTGAGCGCCAAGCCGGGAATGGCATCGCCGCACACTTTGTCGCGCGGAAACATGGCTTTGTCTACCATCACCACGCGCAAGCCATGGCCGTGCAGGGCCAGCGCACAGGCCGCGCCGGCCGGGCCGGCACCCAGAATGGCCACGTCGTAGTCGGGAGGGGTTTCCACGCGTGCAAGTTAGCAGGCGCTCTTTATTTCTATGGTTTAAAGATGCTCGGTATGGGCTCAAGCGAAAGTTATGATATACTCTATACACTATATAGATAACAGCCACGTTCCTGCTTTTTATCCTATTTATCAGATGATACGCCTACTGCTTTTCACAGGCTTTCTACTTTTTACGTTCTGCCAATCCAATCCTTCACAAAGTGCTTTCCGCGACGAGCAGCAGCGTTTTCCGCGCGTGCGCACCGCGTATGAGCGTACGTGGTCGGGATGGCGCCTGCGCCTGGCTGCCCACGGCATCGACCCTGACCAGCCCGAGCTTTTCATACGCGCGTTCAAGGTAGGGCGGAGCTTGGAGGTGTGGGCGCGCACCCGCACCACCGCCACGCCCTTTGTGCTGGTTCGGACGTTCTATCTGGCAGGCACCTCGGGCACACTGGGGCCCAAGCACCGAGAGGGCGACAGGCAGGTGCCCGAGGGCTTCTACCAAGTCGACCGTTTCAATCCCAGCAGCCTGTACCATCTCTCGCTCGGTCTCAACTATCCTAATGCCAGCGACTTGCGCCAGAGCGACTCCCAGCATCCTGGCGGCGACATTTTTATTCACGGTTCCAACGCTACCGTGGGCTGCCTACCCATCACCGACGCCGGTATCGAGGAGCTGTACGTGCTGGCCGTAGAGGCCCGCGCTGCCGGACAGGATACGATTGGGATGCACATTTTCCCATTTCCGCTCACGCCGGAAAATCTGGCTGCGCGGCGGCACAGTGCACACGCTGCTTTCTGGCAAAACCTGCGTGCCGGCTATCTGTTTTTCGAGCAGAACCACCAATTGCCGCAGCTGGCTACCGATGCCAGAGGCGCCTATACCGTACGCTAATAGCCCGACCCTACCCGGCGTCTCCTCCTTCCCCACTATGCCTGCTCCTACCCCACCCTTGCGCGATGCTGCCGTACTCCTTCCGCTCTACCGCGACGACGCTAACCAGCTGCGCATGATAGTCATTCGGCGCACCGATTTTGGTGTGCACGGTGGGCAGTTGGCGTTTCCGGGCGGCAAGCGGGAGTTGCAGGATGCTACCCTGGAAGCCACGGCTCTGCGCGAAACCGAAGAAGAAATTGGCCTACCCTCCGCACAGGTGCGGGTGCTGGGCAAGTTGCCGCCCATTGTCACGGAGGTTTCGGGGTTTCGGATATGGCCGTTTGTGGGGCACATCGAGCCGCCCGCACAATGGCGCTGGCAGCCCACCGAAATTGCCGAGGTGCTGAGCGTGGTAGTCGACGACCTGTTGCTCCCCGATGCTCGCGTGACAGAAACCTGGCAGCTACCTGGCTGGCTGGCACCGATGGCGGTGTCGTTTTACCGGGTAGGGCCCTACCCCTTGTGGGGCGCCAGCTACCACATGGTGCGGACGCTGCTGCCTCGGCTTGTAGCGGGGGAGTGGGAGGTATAAAACAGAATGATTAAGCATACGAATACCTCATTCTGGCACGGCATTTCGTTAGACTTCCTGGAAATGACTAGTTTTTTCTGATTTTCAGCCTATGCGCTTCTTCCTGCTTTTGTTGATTTCTTGCTGTGCGGCTTTTTCTGCCCATGCCCAAAGCGAGCAAAACTTCTGGTACTTCGGCCAACAAGCCGGCCTCAGCTTCACCAACGGCGCCCCTACCTCCCTCAACGATGGCAAGATGACCACCTACGAGGGTTGCGCCGTGGCCACCAACAAGCGCGGACAGCTGCTGTTCTATACCAACGGTGAAACCATCTGGAACCGCCAGCACCAGGTGATGCCCAACGGCCGCAAGCTCCAGGGTAGCAACTCCAGTACCCAAAGCGCTCTGGTGGTGCCCGACCCCGGCAGCGGCAACATTTTCTACGTCTTCACGGTAGCACCGCAAGGAACCAATGTGGGCCTGCGCTACTCCATTGTAGACATGACCCGCGACAATGGCCTCGGCGACGTACCCCGCGCCAACCTGCTGCTCATCTCGCCCGTGGCCGAAAAGCTGGCCGCCGTGCGCCACCAAAATGGCCGCGACGTGTGGGTAGTGGCTCACCGCTGGAACTCTAACGGCTTTGTGGCCTACCTCGTCACGCCCGAAGGGGTAGAAGCTGGCAAGCCCATTCTGAGCAACGTGGGCTCTATGCACGCCGGTCCTGGCCGCAACGCCATTGGGGCCATGGCATTTGCGCCCGACGGCAAACAATTAGCGGTGGCGCTGTGGCGCGAGGCCAACAAGTTCGAGGTATTCGACTTCGACCGCACCACCGGCAAGGTGAGCAAGCCGCGCGCCTTTGGTCCGTACGAGGAAGCCTACGGCGTAGCCTTCTCGCCCGACGGTACCAAGCTCTACGGCACCCGCAACGGCGCCGGTGGCGGCGACGCCCAAATCTGGCAGTTCGACCTGAAAACTAGCAAAGCCACCCAAATTGGCAACTCAGCTAACCGCAAAGTGGGCGCCCTCCAGCTCGGTCCCGACGGCAAAATCTACGTGGCCCGCGAAGACAACGGCTACCTGGGCGTCATCCAAAACCCCAACGCCACCGGCAAAGCCGCCGACTACAAAGACGATGGCCTAAGCCTAAGTGGCCGCCGCAGCAAACTGGGTCTACCCAGCTTTTTGATAGAGCCGAAGTAGCTGGCGCCTTAGCACAGTCTGTCATCCTGAGTGGAGGTGCAGAGGACAGAGTAACAGATGGTTTTTGGGTGCGTTTCGCCTGCGCGTCTTAGCTTGCGACTTCGCTCCCTACCCTCCTTGCTATGCCCAAACGCCTTACCGCCCACGAATACGCCGATGGCCTCCTCGCCGGCAACCGCGTGCGGCTGAGTCAGGCCATTACGCTGGTGGAAAGCACCCTACTCTCCGACCAGGAGCTGGCCCAGCAGGTGCTGGATGCCGTGCTACCCCACACCGGGCGCTCGGTGCGGATGGGCATCACAGGCGTACCGGGGGTAGGCAAAAGCACGTTTATTGAGGCGCTGGGGCTGCGTCTAGTTGGGCAGGGGCACCAGTTGGCCGTGCTGGCTGTAGACCCTACCTCCCAGCGCAGCGGCGGCAGCATCCTGGGTGATAAAACCCGCATGAACCAGCTGGCAGCGCACCCAGCGGCATATATTCGACCGTCGCCGGCAGGACGGTCGCTGGGGGGCGTCACGCGTAGCACCCGCGAAGCACTGCTACTCTGCGAGGCGGCTGGGCACGACGTTATTTTCGTAGAAACCGTAGGCGTAGGCCAAAGTGAAACCGCCGTGCACGGCATGGTCGATTTTTTTCTGCTGCTGATGCTAGCCGGGGCTGGCGACGAGCTGCAAGGCATCAAGAAGGGCATCATGGAAATGGCCGATGCCCTCACCATCACCAAAGCAGACCACGGCAACGAGCAAGCCGCCCGCCTAGCCCGGCGCGAGTACCAGAACGCCCTGCACCTGTTTCCGCTGGCACCCAGCGGCTGGAGCCCCGTGGTAACGACTAGCTCGGCCCTCACAGGTGCGGGTGTGCCCGAGGTGTGGGAAGTGGTGCAGCAATACATGCAGCACACCCAGGCCAGCGGCTATTTTCAGCGCCGTCGCCAGGAGCAAAACCTACATTGGCTGCACGATACCATCCGCCAGACCCTAGAGGCCCGCTTCTATGCCCAGCCCGACGTGCAGCAGCGCCTGCCCGCCCTCGAACAGGCCGTGCGCGAGGGTAGTAAATCGGCCTTTGGGGCGGCGCAGGAGTTGCTGTAGGGGCGCGTTGCACGTGCTTATGGTTGCGGAGGTTGTTTGTGAAATACTACCCTACAGTGGTACCCGCACACGCTCGCCGCGTTGGTCTCCAACGGCCAAATGGTCAATAAAAAAGCCACTCCTGATTAGAGCGGCTTTTTTAATTATGCGGCCACTTACTGAGCCGTAAATGTCGTACGGGTCTCAGTAGTTACCCCGGCCGTCGTCTCTTTGTTCACGAGCACAAGGCGGGTAGCGGAAACCGATTCGATGGTGCCACTTAATTCCATACTCGCTTCGGCCCCAGGCTGGGTAGATAGAGCGATGGTAGCCTTTAGGAGCATGCCACTATTCGACTGCGCCCAGGTGCCCGTACGGGTCTGCGGATGCGCTTGGTCACAGCGGGTAGCCCCCTCATCCATTACGAAGACGCCATCGGTTTGGAACTGATACACATTGTCTCGAATACAAGCTGGCTCGTCCGTATAAAGGTCCTTAGCTGGCTCACTGCCTTCTTTTTCGGTTACA
The DNA here is from genome assembly GCF_022921095.1 of Hymenobacter aerilatus. Lineage (NCBI taxonomy): Bacteria > Pseudomonadati > Bacteroidota > Cytophagia > Cytophagales > Hymenobacteraceae > Hymenobacter > Hymenobacter aerilatus. The sequence goes on along the minus strand of NZ_CP095053.1, from coordinate 191,644 downwards.
GCTGTCATTTTCCAGCTTTTAGCCATCAGCAAGTCAGTTGCCGATAGAATAGGAGTAGGCTTTATGTCAGAGTTATCATCGCAGCTAGTGAGGCCGCCCAATAGGGCTAAGGATACGGCTAGGAAGGTACGCGAATACACAAGAAAAAAGTAAAGTTGAAAAAAGGATAAAAACAAGACAGCGCGTCTGTCAAACATAATACCAACAGCCTAAATTCGCTTTAAAATAGCCATTAACCCACTGCGAAAATCCCTTACGCACTTATGATTTTTGTATTTAATCCTTTTACAATATTGATTTTTATTGCAGTTGCAGCTATGCTACTTTTTACTCTTTATAATACTAAAGAACGAGACGATAGATTACAGACGAACGGTGTGCGTGCGCGGGGCGTCATAGTACAGAACAAAATAAAATGGGGAAGTACCACTGTAGTTAGACCCATTATTCGGTTTGAGACTCAGGACGGTCGGACAATTGAGGCACTGCATGAACACGGAGTAGCACTAGCAGTACCTCGTTATCCAGAAGGCACTACGGTAACCGTTTTGTATGACCCGGTAAATCCTCGTGACTTCAGCATTATAGCTGCTGACCGTCAATACATTTGAAATGTATGGACCTGGACCAGCAGGAACTGCCAGTTCAACTAAAAAAGCAAAATTCCACTTCCGCTGTTTACCTACCCGCACCGGTACAATGCCGGCGCGTAAACCACCCAAACTATGAACATTGGAATCATTGGGGCCGGCAACATCGGCAGCGCTCTAGCCGTGCGGCTCACTAGCCTCGGCCATCAGGTATACATTGCCAACTCCCGCGGCCCCGAGACGCTGCACGACGTAGCCCAGAAAACCGGTGCTACCCCCGTTACGGCCGAGGAAGCGGCCCAGCGCGGCAGCGACTTCATCGTGGTAACCATCCCGCTGAAAAACATCCCCGATCTACCCAACAACCTATTCGCGGGTGTGCCCGCCGAAGTACCCGTAATCGACACCAGCAACTACTACCCCTTGCTGCGCGACGGCCAGATGACGGAGTTGGAAACCGGCGACCTCACCGAGAGCGGCTGGGTACAGCAGCACCTGGGTCGTCCGGTCGTGAAGGTCTTTAACAACATCTTTGCCGAGCACCTGGAGAAAAACGGCCAGCCCGCCGGTACGCCCGGCCGCATTGCCCTACCCGTCGCCAGCGACGATGACGCCGCTAAGCAGAAGGTAATGGCGCTGGTAGAAGAGTTGGGCTTCGATGCCGTGGATGGTGGCACCCTACACGAGTCGTGGCGTCAGCAGCCCGGCGGCCCCATCTACTGCAACGATTTGCCAGCTGATAAGGTGCGCGAGCAACTGGCTAGCCTCGGCACGGAGCGTACGGCGGCCCAGCACACCGATTTTCTGGACAACCACGCCAAACAGGAACAGCAAATGGAGGCGCAAGGCATCAAGCTGAAGTAGCCAATTTGCGATTTAGAACGTCATGCTTCGACTGCGCTCAGCATGACGTTCTTTTTTTATTCGTGGGGACAATTCTATGGTCTTTGCGCGATAGAATTTACCCATTTTCAAAAGTAGCCGGCCCCAACAGATCCCACTTGTTACCGTAGCAATCAGCAAATACCACTACCCAGCCGTAGGGTTCGTGGCGGGGCTCTTCCAGAAACTGCACGCTCTGTGCTTCCATATGGCGGTATGCGGCCCAGAAATCATCGGTATGCAGAAACAGGAAGACGCGCCCGCCGGCTTGATTGCCGATGCTGACTTGTTGCTCTGGAGTAGCGGCCTGTGCCAGTAGCAGCGGCGTGCCCGTGCTGCCGGGCGGCGCCACTAGCACCCACCGCTTGCCATCGCCCAGCGCGGTATCTTCTAGCACATCAAACCCGAGCTTTTCGCAGTAGTATGCAAGGGCTTCGTCGTAGTCGCACACCAAGAGGGTGATGCCGCCAATGGTCTGTTTCATGCGTCGAAGGTAGCAAGTGACTGGTAGAGACGCGCTGCTTGCCGCATTGTATACGCCCTACCCCAGTAGCAACATCAGCAACGAAGGACGCGTTGCACGCGCCCTTACGCCCGCTTGCGGCGCAAGGCCAGGTAGTCGAGGTAATACAACACCTTCACCGACACAGAGTTATTCTGCGGGGTATTGATGGTATTGTTGAGGTTGGCGAAGTATAGTGGTGTAGCTTCGTTACCGTCTAGCGTGGCCGTGCTGGCCGCTTTCCACACAATGCTAATCTGCGAGCCGGGCGCAAACCACCACGCATACACCATATCCAGGTTGAAGGCATTGTAGGTGTTGTCGCGGTTGCGGCGGTAGTCGACTAGGGTTTCCTCGCCGTTTTTGTCGAGGCGGGCAAAGTCCTGGTAGTGCACGTCGCTGGTGTAGTGGCGTAGGCGCAGCGTGAGCGACATGCGGTTGGTGAAGGTATAGGCCGTCGATAGCACGTTGGTAACCGTCACGACCCGACGCCGCCCCAGCGGCACCTGCCCTTGAAACACCGAATCCATCGGTTCTGCAATCCGCAGCCCACCATTCACGTAACCAATCTGGTTCTCGCGCAAGCTCCAATCGATGCTGTAAATGAACAATAGCTGGTTGCTGGCACGGTAGCGCGGCGACACGCCTACGTCGTAGTGCATGCGGCGCGGCCGATTTAAGCGCTCATCTTTGGTATGCCACCGCGTACCCAGACTCACGTCGTAGGCAAATTTCTTGCGGTAGTCGCTGGAAATAAACCCGCTTACGCTGGCATTGGCGGGTATGCGCACGTAGTAGTCGCCGAGCGGCAACTTGCGCGGCTCATAGTAGTCGCGGGTTACGGGGCTGGCATCGAAGTTAATGCCTGTTGTCAGAAATTTCTTTGTGAAGGTGGTATTGGCGCCGCCATATAGTACGGCGTTCTGGTAGCGCGTGGGCCGGTAGAGCAGCGAGTGGTCGATGCCCCACCACGTATACAGGTTGTTGACCTTCCAGAACGGGTTATACTTGTTGTAGCTGAAGTTGACGCCCTGCGTGATGTTGTTGTTGCCGAATAGAATGCCCAAATCGTTGGGATTATAAGAGGCCGACTCGATGCCATGGCTGACAGTCCAGGTGAAGTTGCCGCTGATTTTACCAGCGCTCAGCTTGTATTTGTAGCCATCCTGGTCGTCGATGGGCGTATCGGATCCAAACACAGTGCCACGCCGACGCGAGTACACCAGCTGCCCGTTCACAGCGTAAGCGTTCTTTTTATCGGCCAAGCGAAACAAGCCGCCCGTCACGTTGGCGTCGTAGGTGCGGCCGAAGCGCGTAACGTTGGTATTGATAAGCGAGACGTAGCTGTTGTTTTTCAATGACTGATCCAGCACCACAATACTATAGTTGCTGAAGGGCTGCGTTAGCACCTCGCGCTCCTGCCCAGTCTCGGTGTCGCGCAGAGTAGCGTACACGTTGTTGCTCAAGGCATTGAACACCCCGATACCCAGCCCCTTGCTAGTACGGCCCGACACTTTGGTAGCGTTCAGCAGACGTGTTTCGCCGGGGTTGCGGATGATTTTTTCGTTTTCACCGGCCTCCACGCTGCCATAGCCGATGGGCTGCGCCCCTACCCTACGTGAGTAGAACAGGCCGCCTTTGTTGAACAGCTCGGTGCCCTCGGTGAAGAACTGTCGGTTTTCGTTGAACTGCACCTCAAACGGCGACAGGTTCAAGACCTGGTTATCACTCTGCACCTGTCCGAAATCGGGCACCAGGGTAGCATCCAGCGTGAAGCTCTCGTTGATGCCCCACTTCACATCCGCACCACCGTTGAAGCTGGTGGTGGTGCGGCGCTGCCCTTCTACGCTCACGGCGTTGCGGTTCACGTAAGCTGATAAATAGGGCGTAAGCGAGAGGCGCAGGGGTGGCTTCACGTCGCGAATGCCGCGTAGCTCGCCCCATTGGTTTACGAAACCATCCACGGCGGGCTTCACTTCATTCCAGAAGAAGCCTTGGTTGTCGCGCTTGCGCTGGCGCATGAAGTTGAGGCCCCACAGCTGCTCGGGCACGTTGCTGAAGCGAATGGCAGAGTAGGGAATCCGGATTTCAGCCACCCAGTCGGTGCCGCGCAAGGCGGTGCGCGAGTCCCAGACGGCATTCCAGTTGAAGTCTTCGCCGCCGGCCGGCGAGTAGCGCGCATCGCCTTGCACGCCACCCGTCGTCACGAAAAAGCCGTAGCCATTGAGCTTGTCGTGGTAGGTATCGAGGAAGATACCGAAGAAGTCGGTGTTACCGTCGAGGTCGTCGCGCTGCGTAAGCTGGCGCGGAATGGAATCGGCACTAACATCGTGCATCACGGCCCCAATGTAGAGGTTGGCGTCGTCGTAGAGGATGCGCACCTCCGTGGGGTGGCGCTCGGGTCGGCCGGGCGCGGGGCGGTTCTGGATAAACTGCGAGGCTACCTCCGCCTGCTGCCATACGGTCTCGTCCAGCACACCATCGAGCTTGATGGCTTCTGTGATGCGCAGGGCCTGCAATTGCTTTTTGGATGCCAGGGTAACGGCCGAAGCTGACGCCGAAGTCTGGGCCACGGCGGGCAGGCACAGCATAGCCAAGCCTACCCACAGCAGGCTACAAAAACGCAACATAAATACAGGGCGGGAAGAGGTAGGACGATAGAAAAGCAGGCCAATGAATCAGCTATACGGGGCCATAGATGCAGACCCGACCACAAGCGTTGCTTAGTCGCCGAAGAATAAAAACGGCCACTGCCAACAACGCTACTACTGCTACAAAAAAGGCCGGTAGCGTAATGCTACCGGCCTTTTTCTCTTCTCATTCGCTTACTGACACTTGCACCGTGCGGTTGGAGTTGCCGCTAGTGGGTATGTCATAGATCCGGCGGTATTTGGCCGTCATTGCCGCCGGTTGTGGCTTGCCGTTTACACGCAGGCCATTTTTATCCAGCTGAAACTGGAAGCTCTTTTCATTGGCTCCCAATAGTCCGTCTTTGCGCAGCTGCGTGCGTAGTTCATCAGTACCGAGCGTGGGTGGGGTAGGCGGCGCGGGTGGGACCGGCACGTTAGGTGCGGCTGGAGCAGCCGGTGGGGCCGGCGGAGCGGGCATGGCAGGCGTACCGGGCGCTGCCGGCGGGGCAGGTGGCGCGGGCGGGGTAGGCATCACTCGACCGGTGCCGGAGCGCGTTACGGAGGCAGACAGCCGCGTGCTACCCCGCGGCCCGCTGATAATGTTGGTGCGGCCCGTGCTGTTCTTGTTGATGTTCACGGAACCCGTGCCGCTCAGCTTGCGTCCGCTAGCCGATTCGTAGAGCGCCAGGTATTTCTTCTGTAGCGTGGCCGACTGCTTGGTGCCGTTTACGGTCAGCTCTGTTGCGCTCAGTCGCAGCTGATAGTTATCGGCAGATTTAATCAGGCCGTCCTTCAGCAACGCAGTTTCCAAGGCTTCATCCAATGCATTGCGTCGCTCCTCTTCGGCTTCTCGGCGCGATTCCTCCATGTCGCGGCGGCTTTCTTCCATCTCGCGGCGCGATTCCTCTACCTCCCGATGAGCTTCGTCAAGTTTACGCTGACGTTTATTCAATTCAATTTGAATCTCGTGCCGATCTTCTACTAGATTTCTAAGAGCTTTATCTACTTCATGGCGTTTGCTCTGCCATTGCTCCTCTAGCTTTTCTATTTCGTCTTCAGTTGTCGCATTCTTTCGTGCTTCTCTGTATTCCTTGTCTACCTCTCGTAATGCCTGGTTTACATTCCATTGAATATCAACTAATCTGAGTTCACGATTTGCTTCGGCTAAAGCATCTTCAGTAATAGCATTTATATCTATTTGATTCAACTCGCGTTCGGCCTGTCTCAATGCATTACGCGTCATCTCATTTAGGTCGATACTGATATTGCTCTTAGCTAGAGGAGGCAACTGCACTACCTGCACCTGCTCGCCTTTAGCCTTTTTGCCTTTGGACTCTTCCAACTCCACGCGGCTACCATCTACGTACAGCTCTTTCAGGCGGCCTTTCTTGTCTTTTTTGATGACTACGGTACCGTTGCCGTTACCCTCAATGCGTCCCAACGCACGCAGTTGGCGCATTACGTTTGGGTTCAGGGTTGTGTCGAAGCTCACCTGCATGGCGCCAATCTGCGCCAGCGCTTTGCCATCAGCCGAGATACTGAGAATGCGCATTTCGGTGGGCGCCGCGGCCGGTGCTAGGGCCGTCGTCTCGCGCACCAGCACAGGGTCCGGTTCCACTGCAGCTGCTTCGGAAGCGGCTACAAGAGTATCAGACGTATTGGTCGCGGCGCGCGGGCCGGCCAGCGTTACGGCTGTGCTCAGCAGCACTAGCCCCACCAGCACTACGCAGGCGGCCATAAAGCCCTCCGTGAAGGTAGGGGCCGTGCGGCCCTGCACCAGCCGCCGAATACGGCCCAGCAACGAGCCATTGGGCCCTACTGCCGACAAAGCCAGCTGTGGGGTGACTTTTGGTGCTACGGTGTGCTCCGCTAGTGCAGCCAGGGCGCGGGCCAAGGTGAGGGGGTTGCCGCCTACCAAGGTAATTGCCATGTCGTCGCAGCAGTTTTCGCGCTCGGTGCGCAGGCAGGCCGTCATAAACCACACCGCAGGATGATAGAAAAACAGGATTTCGGCCACAGATTGTAGCAGATTCATCAAGTAGTCGCGGCGCGCTATGTGGGCCAGTTCGTGGGCCAGAATAGCTTCCATATATGTCTGACTCAGCCCCGTGACGGTACCCAGCGGCAGCAGAATCACGGGCTGCAGGTGCCCTACCACCAGCGGCGCCTTCACCCTGGCCGATTCCAGCAGTTGCACGGGGCGCTGCAAGCCAGCGCGCTGGGCCAGCTCCGCCAATCGGCGCTGCCAGTCCTGCCCCAGGGGCTGCACGCGGTAGTGACGCAGACGTTGCACGTAGGCTAGTCCGCCCAGCAGGCGTAGCGTCATGGCCAGCAGACCCAGCAACCAGGCTGCCACTAGCACCGGCATGTTTTGATCAAAATAGAGCAGGCTGCGCTGCCATACCGATGTAGTGGCTACCGGCGCGGCGGTAGGTAGCTTCGAAGCTACCTCACCCGTGCCAGTAGACGCTGCTAGGTTCACTACCTCATAGGTGACAGCAGCTGGTACCGGTGCTACAGGCGTTGCCAGCAGGTAGTATTTGCTAAATGTAACGGCCGACAGCACCAGCAGCGTGAGCAGGGCTACAGCGGCCGTGGTATAGCGTACCTGCGCACTGTGGCGGCGCAGGAGCAGCAAGAGTCCTACCAAAGCTAGGGCCACTACGGCACCTTGCCAGAGCGAGTGGAGCAGCGTCCAGCCTAAGGCGCGTACTAAGGCGGGCGAAAGGGTTTGTTCGAGCCAGTTCATTGCTTGTCTGCGTTAGGATTGTCGGTATCGCCTAGTTCATTTAACAGATTCCGGATCTGCTCCAGCTCAGCTTGCGAGGTGCGGCCGCCGCCAAGGGCCTGCATCACCAACTTCATAGCCGAGCCACCAAAGGCCTGCTCCACAAACCGGTCGAGCAACAGGCTCTGGGTTTCTTCCTGCCGCACGGCAGCGCGGTAGACGTGCGTGCGGGCATCGTCGTCGCGCAGTACTAGGCCCTTGTCGAGCATCAGCTGCAGCAGCTTGAGCGTGGTGGTGTAGCCTACTTCGCGCTTGCGGTTCAGCTCGTCGTTCACGAAGCGCACGGTGCTGGGACCCTGTTGCCAGAGCACCTGCAGGATTTCCAGCTCCGATTCGGTAGGCTTGGGGATGGGGGTATCGGACATAAAGCGAGGTGATTACGTTGTACGAATTGATTCGTATTGCAAGTATATACGAAACATGTCGTAGAAGCAAGAGTAATCTACGATTTTTTTCGTATACTATACTACTACGGTCTTACTGCTGCCGCTATATGGTTTCCTACCATCTATAATAGCCGCACCTACCTCTCCCGGATCGACAATTACAAGGTGCTTTGCAGCTTCTTTTTGAGCTTAGGGTAGGGAATGTCGACAGCCACGATTTTGCCCGTCTCGTCTACAAGCAGGTTGGCCGGAATGGCATTGATGCCAAACCGCTGTATATCCTCCCCACGAGTCCCTTTCAGTTCTGATAGGTGATGCATTTGCAGACTGTCCTCGGCAATGGCTTGCATCCATTTATTGTGGTTGGTGTCCAGCGAGACGCCTACCATGCCAAAACCTTTGTCGTTGTACTGCTTCTGTAAGCTATAATACTTGGGTATCTCCATGCGGCAGGGGCCACACCAGCTAGCCCAGAACTCGACTAGCGTCAGCTTATTCTGTCTAAATATCTGTTCGGCATTCAGTTCCTTACCATCTGGGGTCTTGCCCGCCAAGCTTTGCACGCGCTGGCCTACAAAGCGCTGATTGTTTACGTTGCGCTCTTCACCTTCAGCCAATGCCTCATTCAGCCTCTTACCATAAAAGCTTTGCTGCAACTCGATAGGCATGGCTTGGTAATATTGGCGGAAGCGCTCCACCGATGGCAGGTCGCCACGGTTGCCGAGCATGGCGTAGAGCGACACCACGGAGGTAGGATGTTGTTGAACAAACAGATGAGCAGCCGCAGCTAAGTAGCTAGGGAACCTGTATTCGAAGTTTTTGATAGAATCGGCCCACTGTTCGACCAACACCTTATCGCCCGAGTCGAAGGTCTGAGTAAACTTAGCCTTGATCAGTTCTATGTCTACAGAGAATTGATGGCTGAGGCTGTCTTCCAATAAAAAATACTGCTCCAACTCCTTTTGCAAGGGAGAAGGGGAGGAAATGACTACATGTTTCTGGGGAGGATCAGCATCAGACACCTTGTGAAACTTCGTCTGAGCGCTACTTCCTATAGTCTTAATATGAACGGAGTCTGCTGGCAGATATACCGTCAACCAATCTGCTATATTCTTATCCGTTTGACTTTGATAGAATATTTTATAGAAGCCAGGCTGGGCAATTTTTCCTTGCAATGTAAAACGTCCGTCTCGAGCTGCTGTACTATCAATAAGATCGTTACCATCAGGATTGTGCATAAAAAACAGCCTGACGTAGCAGTCTTTACATTCTTTTATATCAGCAACTATTTTGTAACTGTATTTCTCTTTTTTTTCTTGCTTGCACCCTACAAGCAAGGCTAGCAGGAGAAAAATCGACAAGTACTTTTTGCTATAGCTCCACATATTTTTCGCTCGGTTAGAATTAGCTAATCAGTTATATCGAAAGGCTGAAACACAGAAAAACCTAAGCATCAGATCGGCCTCTACAAATCCTGTTGCAGTTTCTTTTTGAGCTTAGGGTAGGGAATGTCCACGGCCACAATCTTGCCCGTCTCGTCTACGAGCAGATTGGCCGGAATGGCATTGATGCCAAACCGCTGCATATCCTCCCCGCTCGTGCCTTTCAACTCTGATAGGTGATGCATTTGCAAGCTGTCCTCGGCAATGGCATTTTGCCACTTGTTGTGGTTGGTGTCTAGCGAGACGCCTACCATGCCAAAGCCTTTGCCCTGGTACTGTTTGTGCAGGCTGTAGTACTTGGGCATCTCCATGCGGCAGGGGCCGCACCAACTGGCCCAGAACTCGACCAGTGTAAACTTATTCTGCTGAAAGATCTGCTCGGCATCTAGTTCCTTTCCGTCCGGGTTCTTACCGGCCAGACTCTGTACCCGCTGGCCCACAAAGCGCTGGTTGTTCACGTCGCGCTTTTCGTTTCTGGCCAGTTCCTTGTCTAGCTTTCGACCGTAGAAGCTTTGTTGCAACTCAACAGGCATGGCCTGATAGTACTGGCGGAAGCGCTCCGTCGAGGGCCGGTCGCCGCGGTTGTTGAGCATGGCGTAGAGTGTCACTACGGAGGCGGGGTACTGTTGCGCGAATACATGAGCAGCCGCGGCGTAGTAGCCGGAAACCTTGTACTCAAAGTTTCTAACGGAGTCGGCCCACTGCTCCACTAAGGCTTTGTTGCCTGAGTCGAAGGTCTGGGCAAACTTGGCTCTGACTAGTTCTCTATCTACAAAGAATTGATGCCACAAACTGTCTTGTATGATGAAATACTCTTCTAATTCCTTTTGCAAGGGGGAGGAAGAAGAAACGACCGTATTTTTCATATAAGAACCCATATTAGGCCTATGGTAGAATTTTGTCCGGATATTATTTTTTGCGGCTCTTATATGAACTGAGTCTGCTGGCAAATACACTTGTATCATATTTGAAACAGTCTTGTCTGTTTCGCTGTGGAAAGACACATCATAGAATCCTGGCTGGGTGATATTGCCTTGCAACGTGAAATGACCATCCCGGCTAGTTATACTATCGATAACGGAGTGACCGGTGGTGTCTTGAAAAAAAAACAGCCTGGCGTAGCAGTCTTTACACCCTTCCGCGTCAACTACGATCCGATAACTGTACTCCTTCTTCGGCTTTTGCTGGCACCCTGCAAGCAAGGCTAGCAGGAGAAAAATCGGCAAATACTTTTTGCTATAGATCCACATACTTTTCGTTCGGTTAAGAATAGTTAATCAGTTGATAATAAGCTTCGGGGAATAATATATAAATTTCTATACATAGAACAACATGCACCTATTATATCACAAGCCAGTTTACGCAACAGCCGCGCCCAAAAAACAAAGGGCTACCGACCTAACTGGTCGGTAGCCCTTTGTTTTACTAGCACTTTCCGCAGAGAATTAGCGGCACCCTTCGGGCTCACACATCGGCCATCCGAAAGGGCCGTATATCTACCTTCTCCCACACGCGGCCGGTGAGGTAGGGCTCATCGCGCTGCCAGGCAGCCAGCTCTTCGGGAGTGGCAAACTGCGCCACCATCATAGAGCCGATCATCTTACCATCGGCATCCAAAATAGCGCCGCCGGTGAGGAAGTTGCCGGTTGCTTTGAGCCGACGCGCACCAGCCAAGTGGTTTTCGCGCACCGCAAGGCGACGTTGCAGGGCCTCAGGGTCGGTGTAATCGTAGGCAGTAATCAGGTATTGTTGCATAGAGTGATTTAGGGAGTTAGCATACTACTTCAAATCATCAGCCCCTCATTCCAAGCTTGTCGAAGAATAACGGGCTGCAGTACTATTTGGTCAGCTTTAGCTACCCGCCGCTGGCTGGGGCTGTTGCAACACGGGCTGCAAGATTCCCCAGACCGTACGCGCCACCAGCCGGTGGCCGGCGGGCGTGGGGTGGATGCCGTCGCGTTGGTTGAATTTGGCCACGCCCCCTACCCCTTCGAGCAGGAAGGGTATTAGCACGAGGTTGTTTTTGCGGGCCAATTCGCCGTAGAGTTGCTTGAACTTGGCGGCATAGTCGGCGCCCAGGTTGGGCGGAATTTGCATGCCGGCCAGTACAATCTGCGCCTGCGGGCTCAGCTGCCGCACCGTGTCGATGATGGCTTGCAGGTTGCGGCGCGTGTCAGTGAGCGGGATGCCACGCAAGCCGTCATTTCCGCCCAGTTCCAGCACAAACACCGCTACCGGCTTGCGCAACACCCACCCTACCCGGCTGCGGCCGCCGGCGGTGGTTTCACCACTTAATCCGGCATTCACCACCGTATAGCTCAGGCCCGCCGAGTCAATTTTCTGGCCGATCAGGGCCGGGAAGGCTTCGTCGGGCTCCACGCCTAGGCCAGCGGTGAGGCTGTTGCCGAAGAATAGCACGGTAGGTTTGCCAGCGGCAGAGGGGGCGGCGGGTTTGCCGGCCGCGGGCGGCGTTTCGGTGGTGGTTTGGGAGTCGTTGGTGCTACAGCTGGCCAGCGCGAGTAGTAGCCAGCAGCTAAAAAAGGTCCAGATAAGTTTCATACAGAAGGTCTAAGAAGTAGAGTGGTAACGACAGAACACGCCGCAAAGGTTAACCTAACCGGTGCAGACGCGTTTGGGTAGGGTCTACTTGTATGCTTCGTTGTCAATCTGAATATATCATAGACCGTCATGCCGAGCTTGCCGAGGAATCTCGAAATGACGGTCAGCTTAGCGTGACGTTCTATGATGGAAAACCCATCGCGCATAAAGTATTCTTCGCCTTACAACGTTACCTACTTAGACGATTCTCTCATCTGGCTTTCTTCTCTCAGTGCTCAAAATAGAAAATCTTACCAAGTCCTACACCAGCGGCGGCCGGGCGCTTACGGTGCTCCAAAACGTTAGTTTTGAGCTGATGGCTGGCGATACGCTAGCGATTATTGGCTCGTCGGGGAGCGGCAAAACGACGCTGCTGGGTCTATGCGCCGGCCTCGACCGCGCCACTTCGGGCAGCGTGTGGCTCAACGGTATTCAACTCGATACTCTCACGGAAGACCAGCGGGCAGCCGTGCGCAACGAGCATGTGGGCTTTATCTTCCAGAATTTCCAACTGTTGCCTACCCTCACAGCCCTCGAAAACGTGTTGGTGCCGTTGGAGCTGCGCGGCATCTCGAATGGCACTGCCACGGCCCAAGGTCTGCTGGAGCGGGTAGGGCTGGGCGGGCGCGGCCACCACTACCCTACCCAGCTTTCGGGCGGCGAGCAGCAGCGCGTGTCCTTGGCGCGGGCGTTTGCCAACCGACCCAAAATTCTTTTCGCCGACGAGCCCACCGGCAACCTCGACGCCGAAACCAGCGCCACGGTAGAAGAACTGCTATTTGAGCTGAACCGCGAAGCCGGCACTACATTGGTCTTGGTGACACACGACCCGGAGCTGGCCAACAAAACCCAGCGCGTGATTCGGCTGAAAGGCGGGCAGCTGGTTTCTGATAGCCTGTAAGGGCGCGTTACACGCCCCCCTACCCCACCCTACAACGACGGGCGCGTGCGACGCGCCTCTTCTGCATATTATGACGAATTTCATTTGGCTCTGGCGCATGGCGTGGCGCGATAGTCGCCGCAGCCGCTCCCGGCTCCTGCTGTTCAGCGCGGCCATTGTGCTAGGCATCGCAGCGCTGGTAGGCATCAATGGCTTTGGGGCCAACCTGGCGCGTAGCATCGACGAGCAGGCCCGCGAGTTGCTGGGTACTGATTTGGTGCTGTCGAGTAGCCAGCCCATCGACTCTACCCTGCGCCCTACCCTCGACCGCCTTGGCCGGACCCGCAGCCGCGAGGTATCGTTTGCCTCGCTGGTACAGTTCCCGAAAGGGCAGGGGGTGCGATTGGCGCAGGTACGCGCCATCACGGGCGGTTTTCCGTTCTATGGCACCTGGCGCACCGAGCCTGAGTCGGCAGTAGCGCAGTTCCGGCAGGCTACGGGCGGGCAGCGGGTAGCGCTGGTAGACGATGCGCTGCTGGCGCAGTTTAACGCCCAGCCTGGCGACTCTATCCGGGTAGGCAAGCTCACCTTTCTGATTGCTGGGCGCGTGCGCGAAACGCCGGGGCAATCAGGTTTTAGCGCGGCGGTGGCACCTACGGTGTTCATCTCCGGCGAGGCGCTGGCGGGCACGGGCCTGCTGCAGCGCGGCAGCCGGGTGCAGTACCGCACCTACTACCTGTTTGCGCCCGGCACTGATGTAGCGAAGACCATCAAGCCCCTGGAAAAACGCCTCGACCAGGCCAACATAGGCTCCGATACTATTGCCGAGCGCAAACAGCAAACCGGCCGTTCCTTCGCTGACCTCACCCGCTTCTTGAACCTAGTGGCGTTTGTGGCCTTGCTACTGGGCTGCGTAGGCGTGGCGAGTGCCGTAAGCCTATACGTGCGCGAGAAGATTGCCTCGGTAGCTGTGCTGCGTTGCCTGGGCGCCAGAGGCAGCCAGGCGCTGCTCATTTACCTGTTGCAGGTGGCCGCCCTGGGCTTGGCGGGCGCCCTGCTGGGGGCGGCGCTGGGCACAGCCGTGCAGCTGCTATTGCCCCGCGTGTTTGCCGAGTTCCTGCCCGTAGCGGTGGATATTCAGGTGTCGTGGGGAGCGGTGGCGCAGGGCGTGCTTACGGGTGTGCTGGTGGCGGTGTTGTTTGCCTTGTTGCCGCTGCTGAGCATCCGGCGGGTGTCGCCGCTGCGCACCTTGCGGGCCTCGTTTGAAGAAGACACTACCGCGCCCGACCCGCTGCGCTACCTCGTGTATGGGCTGATTTTCGTGTTTGTGACGGGCTTTGCCTACCTCCAAACGCGTGAGGTGAAGTTGGCGCTGGGCTTTGCGGCGGGCCTGCTGGTGGCACTGGGCGGACTGGCGGGCGTAGCGGCGGGCCTGCGCTGGCTGGTGCGTCGCTATTTCCCTACCTCCTGGAGCTACATGTGGCGGCAAGGCTTGGCTAACCTGTATCGGCCCAACAATCAAACGCTGCTGCTCATTATTTCTATCGGGCTGGGCGTGTTTCTGATGGCGACGCTGTACATCACCCAGGGCTTACTGCTGAGCCGCGTGCAGGTGGCGGGTGGCGAGAACCAGCCCAATCTGGTGCTGTTCGACATTCAGCCGGCGCAGCGGGCGGGCGTGGCGCAGTTGCTTACCCAGCGCCGCCTACCCGTCATTCAACAGGTACCCATCGTAACGATGCGGTTGACGGAGCTGAACGGCAATCCTACCGTCGAGCTAAAGAAGGACAGCACCAACGGCCGCTCACGCGGGGCTCTCACCCGCGAGTACCGCGTTACGTACCGCGACTCGCTCATTAGCTCCGAGCAACTGGCCGAAGGCAAGCTCCCCTACCTCGCCGCCGATGGCACTCCGCATATTTCCATGGAAACGGGCTTTTTCGAGCGTTTAAAGCTCAAGCTAGGCGATACGTTAACCTTCAACGTGCAGGGTGCTCCGCTTACAACCATCGTGAGTGGCACGCGCACTGTGGACTGGACGCGGGTACAAACCAACTTTGGCGTCGTGTTTCCCAGCGGCGTACTAGAGCCCGCGCCGCAGTTCTATGTACTCCTCACCCACGTGCCCGACAACACGGTGCTCGGCAGCGTGCAGCGTGATCTGGTGCAACGCTTCCCCAACGTGTCGGCCATCGACCTGGGCCTCATCCTGAAAACTCTCGACGACATCCTGAGCAAGATTTCCTTCGTGATTCGCTTCATGGCGTTCTTCAGCATTGCTACAGGCCTGGTGGTGCTCGTCAGCTCCGTGATTGTGAGCCGTTACCAGCGCGTGCAGGAAAGCGTGCTCCTGCGCACTTTAGGTGCCAGCCGCCGCCAGATGCTACGCATTACGCTGGTAGAATATGCCTTGCTGGGGTTGCTGGCAGCAGCTACGGGCCTTGTGCTGGCTGTGCTGGCCGGCTGGGCACTGGCTATTTGGGTGTTTGATATTGGCTTCACCGCCGCACCCCTACCCCTATTGCTGCTCGCGGCACTCACCACGGTCCTCACCATCGTCATCGGTCTCTTTAACAGCCGCGACGTGCTGACGCGGCCTCCGCTGGCAGTGCTGCGTGGGGAGGGCTAGGTGGTGAAGTTGTAGGTGAAAATACGTCTGTCATCCTGAGCACAGCGAAGGACCTTATCACGTGAGAACTATTGACATAACAACGATTCGTTCCGCGGGCAGAAGGTCCTTCGCTGCGCTCAGGATGACAGACGTATTTTAATTTACCCTTCCTACCCCCACACCCTCCTACCCTTGTATGATTGTACTACCCTAACTTAAGGGTAGCTAGAAAAGGAAACGGGGACACCATCCATCCCTAAATGCGGTGCTTTGGCGTCGACGTTGCGTGTGAGAATCTGTGCCCCGTTTCCCGTTTTTGCCTGAAGACTGCACAGTATGGAGGGAGCCCCGCCCTGGCGCGGATGGCATCCCGCATTTGTACAAGGAGAGTTGCGGTGAAAACCTTGCTGGCTGGTTGCTTTCCACCTTTTTACCCCGTGCCGATGCCCCGCGTCCCTTCCCCCACCGCCCCGCTGAAATACGTTGTGGGCATTGACATTGCCAAAGACACCTTCGTGGCCTGCTTCGGCCGCATCGAGGCCAGCCAGCAGCTGCGTTTTGGTAAAGAAACCACGTTTGCCAACACGCTGGCCGGCTTCACGGCCCTGCTGGCCTGGACGGCCAAGCAACAGGCGCCCGCCGCCCCATTGTGGTTCGTGGTCGAAGCCACTGGGGTCTACTACGAAGCCTTAGCCTATTTTCTCTCCGATAACGCACAGGCCCTGAGCGTGCTACTGCCCAACAAAGTCAAGCACTTTGCCCAGAGCACCGAGCTCAAGAGCAAGACCGATCAACTCGATGCCCGCCTGCTTTGCCGCCTGGGCCTGGAGCGGGCCTTGCCCGCCTGGCAACCACCAACGCCCGCTCTGCGCCAGCTGCGGGCCCTGGCCCGCGAGCGTCAGCGCCTAAGCGAGCAGGGCGGACAGCTCAAAACCCGGTGCCACGCCTACCAGCACAGCTACCAGCCCGACGCCCGCACCCTCGAGCGCTTGGCCGCTCAGCAGCAACTCGTTGCCCAACAGCTAAAAGCCGTCGACCAAGACCTCTCGCTGCTGCTCGACGCGGAGCCGGAGTTGGCCCGCAAACTGGCCCACCTGACCAGCATCCCCGGCATCGGTCTGACCACGGCCATCGTGGTGGTGGCCGAAACCAACGGCTTCATCCTGGTGGAAAACGAGCGCCAGCTCGCCTCCTACGCCGGCCTAGACGTGGTGCAGCGCCAAAGCGGCCTCTCTTCCCAAGCCACGCGCATTTCCCGCCGAGGGAACGTGCGCCTGCGTACGGCGCTCTACCTGCCAGCCGTGAGCAGCCTGCGCTATAATCCGCAGCAAAAAGCCTTCTATGCCCGCTTGCGCGCCCGCCAGCCCAGCGGCAAGCCCGGCGTCATTGCCGTCATGCGCAAGCTCTTGCTGCTCTGCTATTCGCTCTGGAAAAACGACCGCCCCTACGACCCGCAGTTCCACCCGGCCCACATGGCCGAAAAAGAAGTAGCCCCGGCCGATTAATGGGCCGAGGCTACACAGGATGAACCCGAAGGCTCTCCTTGAAGGAGCCTAAAGATAAAAAACTTGCCCAAGTTCTTGCTCTTTATCACAGTATCTCACACCCTCTCTACCCCTTCCCCCCCTGCCTATCGTCGTTGCTGATGGTTTTGCGGGCTTTTTTAGGCGAGTCGTCCATCTTGCCGAACTTCCAGTTGAAGCTTAGGCGCACGGCGCGGTTGTAGGCGTCGGTTATTTCCTGGGAGGAGAACAGGTCGGCCTGCGTGATGGTGGTGCGGTAGCGGATGGTGCGGGCAAAGGGGTTGTCGAGGCCGAGGGTAAGGCTGGCTTTCTTGTCGAACAGCTCCTTCTTCACCGACAGGTTGTGCCACACGTTGCCGTTGGTACGGCCCTGCAAGAACACCCGCGGCGAGTTGACGTACACGGCGGCCTGTGCGCTCAGCCCGTGCTCAAAGGTCCACGCCGACGACACGTTTCCATTGTAGACCCAGCCCTGGTTGGCAATACCCAGCGCGCCGCTCGTCACCGATACGTAGTAGGCGTTGAGGCTGCCGTTGAGCGTCCATTTCTCAGAAAGCTTCGTGGAGCCGTACAGATTTGCACCGTAGGTAGCGCGTTGCCCCACGTTTTCGGAGGTAGTCAGGAACACCGTGGTATTGCTGGTATCGGTGGGGAACACCTGGCTGGTGGACACCGTGCGCGCAAACGGCTGAAACGCGTTGTTGGTCCGGCGCAGGTAGGCCGACACGTTCAAGGTGGTTTTCTGAATGGTAGTGCTGTAGCCCAGCTCGTAGGCGTCGGTTAGCTCGGCCGTCAGGTTGGGGTTGCCGGTCCGCACCACGCGCCGGTTGCTCACGTCGATGTAAGGGTTTAGCAAGAAGATGGAAGGACGCTGGAGCCGACGCGAGTAGCCTATATTCAGCTTGTGCTCCTTCTCCTTCCCAAACTCGCGGGAGATGTTCAGGGTAGGAATAAAGTTGGTGTAGCGCTGCCGCACGCTGGTGCTGCTGGTCAGAAAGTCGCCATCCACGCGGGTGTGCTCTACCCGAGCCCCGGCTTTCAGGCTGTAGCTCTTGAGCAAGCGCAGACCGTAAGAAGCGTAGCCCGCCACCACATTTTGCTGGTAGTTGAATTCGTTGGAGCGCGACGGCACCAACCGAAACCCTCCCCCATCGAGGCTATCGGCGCTGATACGGTAGTCACTCTGTTCGTTACGCAAGATGGTTTTGGCCCCTAGTTCCAGCATACTGGTGCTGTCAATGGGCTGGGTGTAGTCGAGTTGCAGGGTGGTTTCGCGGCTGCGGCTGCGGTTGTTGCCGGTTTCGCGGTAGTCGAAGCCCTGCTCGGGGCGGGTCTGGTCGAGATTGTAGATAGAAGTGTTCGATACATAGTTTTGCAGCGCCAGCAGGCTCAGCTCGTGCTTCGGCTTGAAGGTGTGCGTGTAGCTGCCGTTTAGGCTGAACTCGGGCCACCAGTTGGCGCCCCACGGCCGCCGGATGTCGCGCGCAAACTGGTCGAAGCTCAACGGCGCCACGTAGGTAGAATACAGGTGTTGCGTGCTGGCCGAGCGGTAGAGGTCGGTGTACGCCCCCAGGGTCACGGCATCCTTTTCTGTCAGGTCATAGTCGAAGCCTAAGCGAGCATACACCCCACCACCACCATTGCGCCGACTGTTCTGCTGGCTCAATTGCGCCGTTTGGTTTTCAGGCAAAAAATCGGTGCGGTTGAGGCTACCCCGACTACGGTTGTAGTGGGCGTAGGAACCCGCCTCCGACGTGATACCCAGCTTCCCGCGCCGAATGGTCAGGTTGGTATTGAGGTTGCTATAGCGCGTGCCCGCCGTAGCGTCTATCGAGCCCGTGATGCCGGATAAATCGTTCTTTTTCAAGACGATATTAATCACCCCGCCCGAGCCCTCGGCGTCATATTTGGCGCCCGGTGAGGTAATTACCTCCACCGCTTTCACCTTGTCGGCGGGTAGGCGGCGCAGGGCGTCGGCCACGCTGCTGGCCAAGATGGTGCTGGGCTTGCCGTTGATGAGCACCCGCACGCTGGTAGAGCCGCGCAGCTCCACGTTGCCGTCATTATCAACGGTGAGCAGAGGCACCTTACGCAGCATCTCGGCGGCCGTAGCTCCCGCGTTGCTGATGTCCTTTTCGGCGTTGTACACGATGCGGTCGGCGTGGGTTTCCACCAGTTCCTTTTGCCCTACCACCTGCACTTCGGCCAACTGCTGCGTGGTAGGCGTGAGCAGCACTTGGCCCAGGTTCGCGGCCGCAGTGCCCGGTGTCACGTTTTCCACCACTTTCGTCTCAAAACCCACAAAGCTGATGGAGACGCTGTACTCGCCCTGCGCTACCTTCTCGAAAGCAAAGGCACCCTTGGCGTCGCAGGCGGTTCCGTCGAGCGGCTTGCCGGTGCCCTTGCTTAGCAGGGCCACCGTGGCAAACTCTACGGGCTGTTTGGTGGTGGCGTTGAGCACGGTGCCTGCAATGCGGCCGGTGCTGTTGGTTTGGGCTACGGCCGGGCATAGCACGCCCAGCAGCACCCATAAAAGGGTGATATACTTCAACATAGCAGAAAGTGATAGGGAGCCAGACAGCTCTAGTGAAGGCACGCAAAAGACCACGCTACATACCGGGCGGCAATAGCAGCAAGCAAGCGGAGAAGGGACGGGAAGCAACGCTGCAGCAAGTGCGCGGTGCCTGGCAGCAATGCCGACGGAACAGAAAGGGTATGCGAAATCAGTGCTTCAGCAGACCTACCGTCGACGAGGAATAGTGGATATCTTTTATTACGAACTTTTTCGTACTACAAACATATAGTGTTGTTTCTATAAAAGCAATAAGATCTACGAAATTTTTCGTTGAATATACTTCGGTAGCTGCCCGCTCGTTCTGCTAAGCCTATTGAGGCATCTCGTGCGCTGACGTTGAGTACTGCACACGAGATGCTTCGACAGACTCAGCATGACCATCTCGCGGCCATCTTTATACATAACGATACACTATAAATCAATTACTTATCTCTAACCACCCTGGCAGAAAACTAGCTTCTGCCAGGGTAGGGCGCCTTTACTTGCGCTTGCGGAAGAACACGTCGCCGCTGATAGATTCCAGGCGCACCGCAGGACCACCGGTGCTGCCCAGCGTGCCGCGCAGCTGATAGCCCACGATGGGGTTTTCTTTGCGGTTGGCGAAGGCAATTTCCTGGTCGGTATACACCTCGCCGGTGATGGTCTTAAACGCTACCTCGGCACCCTGGCGGGCGGGCCAGCTCACATCTACAAAGCCACTGATACTTTTGGCTTCCAGCGGCGCCGTCAGATCGGTTACTTCAATATTGCCGCTAATGGTGTTCACGCGCACCGCCACGCCGGCCGGCACCGTCACGTCTATCTCAATCTTGAAGCACAGAGCCGGTCCTTCGGCTTTGCCGTTGCGCCAGCTACCGCCCCACTGCGTGTAGCCCTGCCCCTCGGGACACTCTATACTGCGGCTGGTTTTTACTAGGTTGTCATCAAAAGCGGAGGTGATGGTCACGCCCTCGTTGGTCTTGCTGGTTGTGAGCAGCAGCGCATCGTTTAGCTGCCCGCCGTTGATGGTAGCAGTGGCACGCAGTACCACCTGCGAGCCGCTGCCCGCGTGAATTTTGATGGTGGAGGCCTGTTTCAGCTCCAGATTCAGGCGCTGACCAGCGCTGATGGCGGCTTTTTGTTCCAGTACTTTTTGGGCATGAGCACCCAGGCTGCTCAGTCCTACTAGGACCAACAGCAATAGCAAAAAACGAAACATGGGAAGAGTTAAGTTTAGGGTTATGAAATATCAGTTGTCAGTAAAAAACGCGTGTCATCCTGAGCTTGCGAAGGACCTTATGCCAGTTGAACGACTGTCGTACCAACGATTCGTTCTCGCGTGAGAAGGTCCTTCGCAAGCTCAGGATGACACGCGTTTTTTACTGACACCTCAACCGGCTACTTGGCTTTGCGCACGTACACGTCGCCGCTCACGTTTTTCAGGGATATGGCTGTGCCGCCGCCGTTCACGGCCCCGTTGAGAGTTTGGCCGCCAATCTGCACGAGGTTGTTGGCGTTGGTGGGTTTAGGTAGGGCAATGTCGAAATCGGTGTATACTTCGCCCGAAATGGTCCGCATGGTCAGGGAAGCCTTGGTGCTGGCGGGCATGGCCACATCAATGGCCCCACTGATGTTGCTGATGGAGCTGGGACCAGCGTTCAGCGTGGTGTAGACCACCGTGATGTCGCCGCTGGTGCTGTTGGCTACCACAGGGCCGGTCACGTTTAGGAGCTTGGCGTCGCCGCTTTTCATCATCACTTCCAGCTTGCCTTGCAGGTTTTGGAGCAACACGCGGTTGCCGCCCCACTGGGCTTCGCGGTACACTACGTCGGCCGTGCGTGGCACCCGAATCACGTAGCCACCCTCCCGGCGCGAGGCTTTCACAATACGCACGGTGTTGCCTTCTTTGGTCACGCCCAGCCCGAGGCGCGTATTGTCTACCGCAGAGTTGTACACGGGCCGCAGTCCTTCGGCACGCTTGGGCGCTTCCTCGGTGGCACGGCCGCCCTGGCCTTTCACCACTACTTCGTCGCCATCGTAGCCTTCCACGGTTACATGGTCGCTGTTTTGCATCTCGATAACGACTTTGCGGTCGTTGCCGGTGAGCTTCATCTTAAACTCCTGCGCATGTAGGGTGCTGCTCGCAAGAAGCAATAGGCAGGGTAGGAAAAACAGGTGCTTTTTCATAGGAATTGTGTTGCTGAGAATGAGCAGCAGACGACCGCCCGAAGCCGCGGACTTCAGTGGATAGCGCTGCGAAGAATGAGAAAAAATGTTGTTGCTGTATGTCGCCAATGCTGGCGCTTACTCGGAAGTCAGGCTAGTCTCTAGATCGTACTACTACCCCATCAGATCAGGAGGCTGACACCCTGCTTGGCCTGGTCGCGCACGGCGGGTAGGGCATCGGGGCGCTGGGAGAGGCGCCGGAGTTGGGGTACGGCTTGTTTGTCGCGCAGCTTCACCAGCAGCTCAATCAGCGTGATTTGCACGTTGGGGTCAGTCTGCACGGGTAGGGCCTGGATGAGGGCCGGGCCTACCAGCGAATCGGCCCGCAGGCGGTAGAGCGCTTCGGCAGCGGCCAGGCGCACGTTGGGGTTAGGGTCGGCATTCAGGGTGTTGATGAGCACCAGCACGGTAGGATCGCCGGGGCGAGTGCCACTGGGTGCGTCGCTCACCAATTGAATCCGCTGGCTGGCTGTGGCCGGCTGCTGGGTGGCGGCAGTGAGCTGCGCCGCCAGGTTTTGTGCTTCCTTGGCTGGTGCCGTTGCCACCACCGGCGCGGCCGGGCGGTTCAGGAGCAGCCCGAGCACGGTACCGATTGCCAGCAACGCCACGCTGGCGGCAATGCGCAGCCATAATCCATTCGTATTGGCCACCGCTGACCGGTGCAACGGCACTGACGGCGCTTCTGCCGGCAACGAAACCGTTGGAGCCGAGGGTAGCAGCGCCTTCTCAGCTTCCAGCATCGCCAGAAAGTTGTCGCGCAGAGCCAAGGGCGGCATGGCAAGCGGCTGGTCTTCGAATGCGTCTAGCAACGTGGCGTACTGGGCTACCCGTGCCTGGCAGTTGGGGCACTGGAGCAAGTGTGCTGCTACTCGCGCCCTATCGGCCGGCGGCAAGGCCTGGGCGGCGTAGTCAGCCAGCAACGGCTCTAGCGCAGTGCATTCAGGCGTGGAGAGAGAAGGGTTGATATTGTCGAGCATCACAGAGCAGTCAGAGTATTAGCTGAAATAAATTTTACGAAGCGCCTCCAAGGCGCGGTGGGCTTTCACGCGGGCCGTTCCTTCCGAGCAGCCCAGCATCTCCCCTATCTCGGCGTAGTCGAAGCCCTGGAAGCGGTGCAGCACCAGGATTTCGCGCTGGGCAGCGGGTAGCAGCGCCAGGGCCTCTTGCAGGTGCTCACCATCGGAGCTGGCGGCCACTCCAGCCAAGGCAGCCCGACGTAGAGTAGGCGTGCGCTCAGCCGTTTCTAGGTCGCCGGCCGGCACGGGCTGGCGCTGCCAGTGGTCGGCGTGTACGTGGCGGGCCAGCTGGTACACCCACGCCCGAAACGGTTGGGCCGGCTGATAGCTGGCGCGGTATTTCAACACCCGCAGAAACACGTTTTGCACGAGGTCCTGCGCCGTGTCGCGGTCGTTGGTGAGCCGCAGCAGAAATCCAAATAACGGCCCTTGGTAACGCTCGAACAGCGGCGTGAGCTGATCGAGGTCGTTGTCGCGGACCTGCGCCATTAGGGTTTCGTCGCTGGGGCTGTGCACGGCGGAAAGAGTAGGCGTTTAGGAGAGAGTTGAAGGGAGTACCGCCGATTTCGGCATTCGTTACACGCCCCGCAAAAAATATTTCATTCCTGCTATATCCTGTAACTCATCCATAACACCTCGCCGTGGATTACGTGTATGCAGATGCTTGTTTTCCTGCTGTTAATCCAGCATTATTCGCCCCTTCAGCCGACTTACCTTTTTTATACTATGTTTCGTTTGTTCCTGTACTTATGTCTGTTGGTTAGCTACCTATCTACTTATGCCCAAACCACCTTCATTGGGCCCCAAGGCGAAAAATTCACCCGTCGCATTGTCGCCAAAGGGCTCAGCGACCCGTGGGAAGTGACCTACGGCCCCGACCAGTATTTGTGGATTACCGAAGCCCGCGGCTACCGCGTCAGCCGCATCAACCCAGCCAACGGCGCCAAAACCGTTTTGCTCGACCTCCACAACGCCAAGAACTTTCCGCGTTACGATAAAATCCCCGACAGCCTCGACGGTGGCAAGCCCTGGCCCCAGGGCGGCCTCATGGGCATGGCGCTGCACCCACAACTGTTGCAAGGCAAACCCTACGTGTACCTCGTGTATATCTACCACTTTGCGGGCGCCGCTGAGAAAGGCAAAGGCAGCAAGCCCAACTACGGCGGCAGCTTCTTCACCGCTAAGCTGGTGCGCTACGAGTACAACCGCCAGGCTCAGACCTTAGGCAAGCCCGTTACACTCTGCGACACCCTACCCAGCAGCAACGACCACACGGCCGGCCGCCTGCTGATTGCGCCCGTTGAAGGCAAAGACTACCTTTTTCTAACCACCGGTGACCTGGGCGCTGGGCAATTCTCCAATGGCGGACGCCCCAATCATGCGCAGGAAATCAACAGGTACGAAGGCAAAGTGCTGCGCTTTAACCTGGAACCCGACACCGACCCTACCCCTACCGACCAGTGGATTCCGAACGACAACCCGTTTATGGGGGCCCAGCAAAACGCCGTGTGGAGCTACGGGCACCGCAACCCGCAAGGGTTGGACTACGCGGAAATAGGCGGCACTGGTCGGCTCTACTCTTCCGAGCACGGCCCCTACTCCGATGATGAAATCAACCTGATTGAAAAAGGTAAAAACTACGGTCACCCACTGGTTCTTGGCTATGCCGATGGCAACTACAATGGACTAGCCGCGGGCGTCAGCAACCACGATTCGCTACCGGGCCGCTGGCATACTACCTACCCTACCATTGATAGTGAGCGGGCCAATGCAGCCGCTATTGGGGCGGCCACCTACCGCGACCCGATCAAGACACTTTACCCAAGTTCGGCTGCGTTTCTGCAAAAGCTCTACCGCAACGAGCAGCGCCCCAAGCCCGAGAAAATGCAGTGGTCTTCTGAAGCGCCTAGCAGCTTGGCCGTGTATACCGCAACGTCTATACCGGGCTGGCAAAATTCTCTCTTAATTCCTGGCTTAAAACACGGCAAGCTGATTCGGCTCAAGCTGAATGCGGCCGGCGACGGCATCAGCGGCGACACGCTGATGTACTTCCAGGCCCCCGCCCGCTACCGCGACGTGGCCCTTTCGCCTGATGGCCGTAAGATTTATCTGGCCTTGGACAGTGCCGCCATTAGCTCCGGCCCCTCTAAAAAAGACCCAAAGAAAGCAGCCGTCAGCGGTTGCATCCTGGAGTTCACTTACCGAAGCGGCGGCACGCCCGTAGGCGAGGCCGATAAACCAAAACGCACGCGGTAGCGACACAACATATTGTGTCGCTACCGCGTGCGTTTTGGTAGAACCATGCTGCTGCCTATCGTTCAACGATTAGACACAGCTTGTTCTGTCTTTACCGTGTGCGTTCCAGCGTGATGCGGGCACGGTGGCAGATACCACCCAGCGGCGGATTGAATTTCGACACACTTACCCGCGCCCTGTGGATGTAAGGAAACTCTGCTAGCACTCGATCTAGTACCCGGTGGCCGAGATGTTCGAGCAACCGAGCCGGGGCCTGCATTTCCTCGGCTACCACCCTGTACAGCACTTCATAGTTCACCGTTTCCTGTAGCTTATCCGATGCCCCAGCGGCGTGTAAGTCCGTGTCGATATATAAGTCGACGCCATACTTGTTGCCGATCTTCTGCTCCTCGTCATAGTAACCGTGAAAAGCGAAAAACTCCATGCCTTCCAGTGCAATTTGGCCCATGTGGTGAAATGGTGAGTAGTGAAATGGTGAGTAGTAACTGACCCGTGCCAGCACTACTTCTTCAACAACAAAGCCTACCCTAGTAAGGTAGGCTTTGCAAAATCGTCTACAAAATCCGTGTAATTCGAAAAATCCGAGCGAATACGTGATTTAGATTTCGTCGAAAAACGACTTTTCGGCTACTACTGGATCGGCTTTGAAGCCGGGGCCGGGGCTACCCGTGCCGGGCTGCGGCGCGGGGGCCGGTGGCACAATCTCGGGGTGGCTAGGGCCTATAGGCTGAATATCGGGCCGTACAGGCTCCACGTTGGGCGCGTCGGGCTCGATAATGCGCGAGGGCGCGGGCTCCTCAATGCGGGAGGGCGGCACCTGGCCAGGATTTTCGTTGGGGGTAGGGTCTGGGCTGATTTCCGGACCGGGAATCTGAGCGGGCGCACCGGGGTCGGGTTGCTGGCCGGGCTTAGGGTTGTAAGCGCCAGGCTGCGGACCGATGGGGCGGGCCGTGGTAACAGCGGCGCTACCAAACTGGGTGGCAACTAGCGCGCCGCCTACAGCAGCAACGGAGGAAGTGGCAGTAGTGTCGATATGCATGGCAGGAGTAGCTTCGGGTGAAGGTTCTGGTTTATTCACCTTTACGCTGGCTGCCCGCGAAAGGATGGCCGCCGTACTGCCTTTAGGGCGGTTGCGCGCCTTTTCTACCTTATCCAGCGCATCGGTGGCCAAGTGCTGCAAGTCACGCACCATGGAATCTAGCACGCCTTCCAGGCGCTGGTGCTCCTGGTTGAGGCGGCTCACCTCCACTTGCATTTCGGTTACGCTGCGCTCGGCCTGCTTATACGCATCTTCTACCAGCGTGCGCGCCTTTTGCCGGGCTTGCGACAGGAGCTCTTCGGCTTGCAGTTGGGCCTCACGTAAGCGTATTTCTGCGTTGCGTTGGGCTTGCTCTGTGATGTTGTTGCCCGTGTCCTCGGCGGTTTTGAGGGTGCGATAGAGTGAACTTTCAATCTCGCGCATCTTCTGCACTTCCTGCGTGGCGTAGTCCAGCTTGTTGCGCAGGTCGCGGTTTTCATCGCCCATCCGCTCCCACTGCTGCGAGAGCGTGAGCAGGAAGGCGTTTACTTCGTCGGCGTCGAGGCCCCGAAAGGCTTTTTCGAAGGTCTTTTGCCGAATGTCGAGGGCAGATATTTTCATGTGTAGCGGTTGGCTAGTAGCTGTTAGCTCATAGCCAGCAGCCTTTGCATTTATTGAGAATACGCCACAACCTGACAATCTATTGCAGCATAGCAATATGCTGCTTGGTTATTAACCACAAAGCCAACAGCTAACAGCCATTAACTGTCAGCTAGCGTAAGCTCCCACACCGCCAGGCTGCGGTCGTCGCTACACGAAACTAGCCGATTTTGCTGCCCCGACCAAAATAACTTGTTCACGGAGGTGCCGTGGCCGGCGTGGCGCGCCCGGTCTACCACCCGCAGCAGGCGCAGGGTATCGGACTCCCAGAGCTTAATGGATTTGTCCATGCTGCACGTGGCCAGAAAGCGGCCATCGGGCGAGAACGTAAGGTGATTAATGGTAAACATGTGCGCTACTACAGTGTCAGCCAGAGTATATCCGGTTGCCGCGTCGTAGCGGCGCAAATGAGCGTCGCGGCCGGCGGCCAGCAGATAGCGGCCATCGGGGGAGTAGGCCATGGTGAAAACAGAATTAGTGGCATCGGGGAGTGTATGTAGGGTTTCCAGCGTGTGCACGTCCAGCACGCGCACGGTGGTATCGCTGCTGCCTATAGCCAGCTCCGGGCGGGTAGGGTGCAGAGCCAGGCAGCGCAGGCTTTTATCGGTCACGCGCAGGAGTTTCTCCAAGCTAAAATCTGTGGCGCGCAGCACGGCCAGCGTGCCATCATCCAACGCCACAAACAAACGCTGCGCCGCCTCGGAGTAAGCTAGATCGAAGATAGCAAGCGGGGGCAAGGCCGTGGCGTGTACCAGCTGACGGTGCTGCAGATCAATTACCTGCACCCCCTCAAAGTTGTGCCCGATCACCAGCAATTGCCGCGCCGGCAGGTAGCGCAGCGCATACACCGACTTCTCCATTTTTGCCACCAGCAGACCATTGGCCTGGGGGTCCAGCACGTTCCAGCTGGCTACCAGCCCATCGGCTCCGGCCGAGTAAAACGTGGCTTCGTCGGCGCCGCCGCTCAGGGTATATACACAGTCGCGGTGCCCGGTAAGGGTAGCGAGTTTCTGAACCTGAGGACGGGAGGAAGCGGACATGCACATGAGAATTTCGGCGAAATTACGCCAGATTTGCTTGTGCCGCGCCACGTTAGGTGGGCGGCGTTTCTGCCGCTTATGCCCCTGCACTCCCTAGCTTCCCTACCCCACGGCGCCTACCTCGGCCTGTGGCGTCTTACCGAAACCGTCGATGAGCTGTTGCCGTTGCTGCCCTACCCTACTGTGTACCAAGCGCTGTACCCGGCCGGACGCGACCCTACCCGTGCGGCGCAGTGGGCAGCAGGCCGCCTGCTGGTACATGCACTGCTGCTAAAAGTAACTACCACGCCCGCTACCTTAGCCAACGATGCCAACGGTCGGCCCTACCTCCCCACTCTGCCCGATTACGCAGTTTCGCTCTCGCATTCTGGTGAGTGGGTGGCTGGTATAGTAGCGCCTCAAGGCAGAGTTGGCATAGATGTTGAATTAATTCGTGGAAAAGCACAAAAACTGGCCTCGCGGTTTCTATCGGAAGCTGAGCGGGCCGATGCCGGCGACGATGCCACCAAGTACAGTCTCTATTGGAGTGCCAAAGAGACGCTTTACAAGTTGCATAGTCGCCGGGGGCTGGTGTTTAAAGAGCAATTATTGCTCGACCCGTTTTGGCTGCGGGAGGCAGGCGAGTTGACGGCTCACCTGCTGCTCAAAAACTCCCGCAGCCAGCACCAGCTGATGTATTTGCGCCCTGCACCCGGCTATGTACTCACGTATTGCGTTGAATCACTATCGGAGCTGTAGTGTTTGCTTCGTGCTTCTCATCCCATATTTTTTGCCATGTCTTTCCGCCGACTTTCGCTTCTCGCTGCTGCTACCCTGGTTTTTTGCGCTGTGGGCGTGGGGGTAGCGCGCGCTCAGGGCACGCGCACCGTCACCGATTTCACGTTGAAGAACGCGGCCAACGCGCCGGTTTCGCTGAGCAGCTACGCTGGCAGCAAGGCTGTGGTAGTGGTCTTTATCAGCCAGAACTGCCCCTTCTCCCGCTCCTACCAAGACCGCCTCAATGCGCTGGCCTCTACGTATGGCAGCCGGGGCGTCCAATTTCTGTATGTAGAAGCCCCCATCAACCTGGATGCTGCCAACGATACACAAAAACTGGTATTGAAAAGCGACAGCAACAACATCACCTACCTCACCGACGAGGGTCAGAAAGTGAGCAGCCAGTTGGGCGCCACCAAAACCCCCGAAGCCGTAGTACTACAACCCGCCGGCAACGGCTTCGTCGTGCGCTATAAAGGTGCTATCGACGACAACCCACAGGTAGAAAGTGATGTGCGCCAGCGCTACCTTGCCCAGGTACTCGACAACTTGCTAGCAGGCCGCCCCGCCGGTGTATCTGACACCCGAGCCTCAGGATGCTTAATTAAGAAGTTTTAAAGCAAATTGAAGGTCAGTAAGTAAAAAAGTGTGTCATCCTGAGCGCAGCGAAGGACCCTCTCACGTGAGAACGATGGACGTCATAACGACTCGTTCACGCGTGATAAGGTCCTTCGCTCCGCTCAGGATGACACTCTTTTTTACTTCCCTCCCTTCCTTACTCCCCTACTCTTCCCCCTCATTATCCGTCAACGGGTCGCCTTCGTCGGTCAGGATAGCGAGCAACTCGGCTACTTCGCTGGCTTTATTGGGCTCCTGCATTTTCTCAAAGCTCAACTGCAAATTGCGTAGAGCGCGGCGCACGATATCGAGGTGTGAGCAGGGCTCGAAGAACACCTCGTTGGGCGTGAGGTTGAGTTGGGCAATGTAGTGCTCGATATCAGTGCGAGACAGAATCAGGCCGCGGTTGTAGCAGTTGATGTAGAACGGCTCTACGTTGGGATTGGTAGGTCGGAACAGCAGCACAAACAGGTTGGGCAGGTTCACGCCGTAGATGGGTAGCATCAGACGCTGGGCCACCAGCAGGTAGATTACGCAGAGCGTAAGGGGGTTACCGCGCCGGGTTTCCAGCACCAAGTGCAGCATGGAGTTGGCAGGCGAGTGAAAATTCTGGGTATTGGCCGCCAGCTTGTGCGTGCGAAACAGCACGTGATTCAGTACTTGTACTTGGTCGGCGGGGTGCATGCCGGGGCGCATCTGGGTCCAGGCTTCAAAGCGCAATTGCTCAATGGCGCGGTTCAAAGCCTGAAAATCGGCATCGGGATACTGGTAGGAGTTCAGCAACCACATGCCCTCCAGCAAACTGTCGCCGCCCGAGTCGCGCCACACACGCAGGCGTTGCTTCAGCCCATCAAATTGCAGATTATGAATGAGGTCTTCGAGGCGCTGCTGTTGCTGTGGGTCCAGCGTTTCTTCCCACGATTCTTCCAAAAACGGAATGATGCTTTCTCCCAGATTCTGGATAGTACCCTGAATCTGAGGCGCTATTTCCGGATCATCGAGCAGCGAGATAAGGGCTTTTATTTCTTTGTTGGTCATAGACATAGCCGAGGCTTCGGCGGCGGGAGCCAGAACTGGCAGAGCGGAGATACTGAATAGAAGTAGCCGGTTTGATGCCTCGCACCAAACCGGCTACTTTCAACACCGCTAACTACGGCAAATGTTCATTTAAAAGCTATTGACGCGTCATTTTTGACTAAGTAGGCCGTCATTCCTTGGTAAGCTCGGAATGATGGTCTGCTCTACCCTATTTTACAATCCCAGCAAGTTCAGGTTGTCCTTTGCCAGGTCCAGTATTTCGTTGCCGCGGCCGCTCATTACGGCTTTCAGGGCGTAGAGGCTGAAACCTTTGGCCTGTTCTAGCTCAATAGTAGGCGGCATGGATAGCTCGGCGCGTTTCACAATTGCGTCAATCACCACCGGACCGGGGTGGGCAAAGGCTTCTGCCAGAGAAGCATGCAAGTCGGCGGGGTCCGCTACACGTATGCCCCGGATGCCTACGCTTTCAGCCAACATCGCAAAATTGGGATTATCGAGGGTCGTCTCGAAAGGCAACAGGCCGGCTTCTTTCATCTCCAACTCCACAAAGCCCAAAGAACTATTGTTGTAGATAACGAGCTTCACAGGCAAATTCAACTGCTTCAGCGTCAGTAGGTCGCCGAGTAACATGGCAAAACCTCCGTCGCCGGCCAGGGCTACTACCTGCCGGTTGGGGTAGACCAGCTGCGCCCCGATGGCCTGGGGCATGGCATTGGCCATACTGCCGTGGTTGAACGAGCCCAGCAAACGCCGCTGACCGTTCATAGCAAGGTAGCGGGCGGCCCACACGGTAGGCGTGCCCACATCACAAGTGAAGACGGCATCCTCTGCGGCCAGTTCGTTGATCAGCTTGGTGAGGTACTGCGGATGCATGGAGTCGTCGCCGGGCTTGCCAATGGCTAGCTCGTCTAGGTTCTCGCGCGAGTCTTTGTAGTTGGCCAGGGCCTTATCCAGGTGAGCCCGCTCAGTTTTAGCCACTAGGTGGGGTAGCAATTGCCGGATGGTTTCGCCCACGTCGCCGGCTAGCCCAATGTCTACCCGCGTACGGCGGCCAATGTGCTCGGCGCGGCAGTCCACCTGAATAGTTTTCGACTCGTGCGGCAGGAACTGCGTGTAGGGGAAATCGGTGCCCAGCATCAGCAGCACATCGGCGTCCATGATAGCGTGGTACCCCGAAGCAAAGCCCAGCAGGCCGGTCATCCCCACATCGAACGGGTTATCATACTCAATGTACTCCTTGCCGCGCAGAGCGTGCACCATGGGCGCTTTCAGCGCGCTGGCTATCTGCATGAGTTCAGCATGCGCTTTCGCACAGCCGGCCCCAGCCAAAATGGTTATTTTCTCTGCCCCGTTCAGCATGGTAGCGGCATCGGCTATATCAGCGTCCGAAGGGCGCAGGGTAGCGGAGCGATGCCGGGCGGGTAGGCGCGGCTCGGGCGCCTCTACCTCCATCTCCGACACGTCGCCGGGCAGTACGATTACGGCCACGCCGCGCTTCACCAAAGCCGTCTGGATGGCGCTTTCTATAACGCGCACGGCGTGTTCGGGAGTAGAAATCAGCTCGCAATAGTCGCTGCACTCCTGGAATAAACGCTCCGGGTGGGTTTCCTGGAAATACTGCGTCCCAATTTCTGCACTCGGAATCTGGGAGGCAATGGCCAGCACCGGCACGCGGCTGCGGTGGCAGTCGTAGAGGCCATTGATGAGGTGGGTGTTGCCGGGGCCACAGCTACCAGCGCACACGGCCAGTTCCTGCGTAAGGTGGGCTTCGGCGCCAGCCGCAAAAGCGCCGGCTTCTTCGTGTCGCACGTGCACCCAGCCAATGCCCTCGCGCTGCCGGATAACGTCCGTCACGCCGTTGAGCGAGTCGCCTACTACGCCGTACACGCGCTGTACGCCAGCTGCCAGCAGTGTATCAATCAGTATTTCGGATACTTTCTTCTTCGCCATCGTCTTCAGTTCTCGTTTCGAAGACTATACGCGAAGTGCGGGTGTAGGGGCGTACAAGAATAGTAGTTGTATAATTTGCCACCCCTACCCTTTCCTAGCTGTTAAGAAGCGCCTACCCCAGCAACCCAGCCAAGCCCTTCACATTCAGGCGGGCGAATTTGCGCACGCGCTCAAACGTATCCATCGTGGTAGCCAGTTCTTCGTCTTCGGGTAGCTTGGTAGGCACGTGCGTGCTCAGTAGCGCAAATACACTGGCAGCAATATCCAGGTAGCCCAGCAGCAGCAGGTACAATTGCTTCTTCTCGTCTTCGGTGTATGATTTGGTGCGGATGGCTTTTACCAGCGTGCCGAGTTGGGTGGTTTCGTCAGTGTATAGGTCGCGCAGGGCACGGCGGGCCTGTTGGTAATCGGCTTGCTGCTCCTCTGTGGCCGCGTGTAGTGCAAACGGGAAAGCCTCAACGAATGAAGTAGCGGCCAGAAAGGATTTCTCCGCACTGTACACGGCCGCTAAGTGTTTTTGCAGGCTGACCCACAGGCCGGCGCGGGCTTTTTCGAAAGCAGAAGGAGTTTGTTCGCTCACAGAGGGTAGGGCTGAATGAATGGTAAAGGTAGGAACGGAGATAGAATCAGTTAAGCGAAACCTGACGTCTCATTAGAAACGCTTAAACTACTTCTACCTCTTTAGTCCTTTCAGTTTAGCAAATAAGGCACGAGCCTAGGTGTCGTTCAGTCCGTCTGAACGATTGAGTGACACAATTTGACAAGCTGGACTTACACCTGAATTACGCCCACATTATACGCTCGCTCAATCGGCGCGTGATTCGCAGCCGCAATGCCTTGGGAAATGACCTTACGCGTTTCCAACGGGTCGATAATGGCATCCACCCACAGCCGCGCCGCGGCGTAGTAGGGTGAGAGTTGCTCGTCGTAGCGGGCCTTGATGGTGTCGAGGAGGTCCTTTTCGGCTTCGGGCGTTATTTCCTGGCCCTTAGCTTTCAGAGAGGCTACCTGGATTTGCAGGAGCGTGTTGGCGGCGGCAGCGCCGCTCATTACAGCTAATTGGGCGGTGGGCCAAGCTACAATTAGGCGTGGGTCGTAGGCTTTGCCGCACATGGCATAGTTGCCGGCGCCGTAGCTGTTGCCTACCACCACCGAGAACTTCGGCACCACCGAGTTAGCCATGGCATTCACCATCTTCGCGCCGTCCTTAATGATGCCCCCCTGCTCGCTCTGGCTGCCTACCATAAAGCCCGACACGTCGTGCAGGAACACCAGCGGAATCCGTTTCTGGTTGCAGTTCATGATAAAACGAGCGGCTTTGTCGGCCGAGTCGGAATAGATGACGCCGCCCATCTGCATACCCGTCTTCTTCGACTTCACGATTTTGCGCTGGTTGGCCACAATGCCCACCGCCCAGCCATCGATGCGGGCTAGGCCACAGATGAGCGTTTGGCCGTAGAGGTCCTTGTAGGGCTCAAACTCTGAGCTATCCACCAGCCGATGGATGATGTCCATCATATCGTAGGGCTTGGCGCGGTCGGCGGGTAGCAGGCCGTAGAGCTCCTGCGGATTCGCTTGCGGCGCGGCCGGCGCGGCGCGGTTGAAGCCCGCCGTGGGCGTGTCGCCCAGCTTGTCGAAGATGCTGCGGATATGGTCGAGGCATTCCTCATCCGTGGCAAACTTATAATCTGTGACGCCCGAAATTTCGGAGTGCGTGGTGGCGCCGCCCAGCGTTTCGTTGTCGATGGTTTCGCCAATGGCTGATTTCACGAGGTAGGAGCCAGCCAGAAACACCGAGCCGGTACCCTCCACAATCATGGCCTCATCGCTCATAATAGGCAGGTAGGCCCCGCCCGCCACGCACGGCCCCATGATGGCCGAAAGCTGCACAATGCCCATCGACGACATCACGGCATTGTTGCGAAAAATGCGGCCGAAGTGCTCCTTATCCGGAAAAATCTCGTCCTGCATCGGCAAATACACCCCCGCCGAATCAACCAGATAGATAATGGGTAAGCGGTTTTCTATACTGATTTCCTGCGCCCGCAGGTTCTTCTTGGCCGTGATGGGAAACCACGCGCCCGCCTTCACGGTCGCATCGTTGGCCACTACCACGCACTGCCTACCCTGCACGTACCCGAGCACTACCACTACCCCACCGCTGGGGCATCCGCCTTCGTCGGCATACATGCCTTCGCCGGCAAACGCGCCTACCTCCACCGTTTCGGCATCCTTGTCGAGCAGGTAGGCTATCCGCTCGCGGGCCGTGAGCTTGCCCTTGGCCTTGTGCGCAGCTATGCGTTTTTCTCCGCCGCCCAGCGCTACTTTTTGCAGGCGCTGGCGCAATTGAAACGTGAGCTGTTTGAGGTGGTCTTCGTTTTTATTGAATTCGAGGTCCATAGTGGGTGGGGGTAGGGTGGCGGCAAGATGGTGAGATGGTGCAGGTGTGAGTTAAAGAACGCGTGTCATCCTGAGCGTGCTTTAACTCACACCTGCACCATCTCACTAATCACACAAAACAAGAAATCCGCCTTGACGGGCGGATTTCAAAACTATTAAAATAACTGACCAGACGATTGTCTACTGGCCGGCAGGTGGCGTGGTGGCAGGCTCTACCAAGTTGCTGGAGGTGCTTTTCACTCGCTTTGTATCGACTTCCACCTCGCCGTTCGGCTTCTTGGTTACTTCCTTTTTCACCTTGTCTTTGCCACCGCCAAACACCGAGAAGTGCACGTAGCGCTTCGGGTTAGCCTGAAAATCGGTGAGCAGGGAGTTGGTGCTAGCGGCCGTGGCGTTGAGGTTGTTGTAGAGCGAGTCGTCGTTCATCAGCTTGTTGAGCGAGCCTTGCTGATTGGCCAAGCCCTCATTCAGGGTAGTCATGGCGGTTTGGGCTTCGGTCATGGTGGCGTTGAGCTTGCGCATGGTAGGGCCGATGGGCGCTTGTTTCAAGGAGTCGCTGAGCTGGCCGAAGTTGGCCGCAATACGGTCGAATTTTTGGCTGGTCACGGCCAAGTCGCGGGTGAGGCGGGCCATATTGGTGGTGATCTGGTTGATGTTGCGCTGGTTCATCAGCAGCAGATTCTTAAACGCTTCCGATGAGCCCTGCGCGTTCAACAGCGTTTGTTGCAGGCTCAGACGAGCATCTTTGCTCAGGAAGCTGTTCACCTTGATTAAAGTAGAATCGACGGTGCCGAGCACGGGTAGGGCTTTGGCTTGGAAAGCGTCTGTGATACTGGCTACGGTATAGGAGCGCAGCTCCTCGCCACCATCATATATCTTGGAGTTCTTACCCAGGAATAGCGTGATGGTTTTGCTACCCAGTAAGGAACCCGATAGGCTGGCGGTGGTAGAGTCGCCCACCACTACGTCTTTGGCTAATTCCAACGACACTTTCACGCGGTTGTGCTCACTCGGCAGCAACTCCATCTGCTTCACCTGCCCTACCTTGATACCATTGAGCACCACCGGGTTGCCCACGGCCAAGCCGTCTACATTGTCATATTTGGCGTAGTACGTGCGGTCTGAAGAAAGCAGGTTGGAGCCTTTCAGAAAATTGAAGCCAATAATTAGAATTGCTATGGCCACTATACCCAGCAACGCTACTTTTATTTCTTTTGACACGTTTGGTCAGACTAAAAGATGAGATAATAAGGCACTGGGAAGCCAAAAAAGCGGATGTGTTATCCTTCATTGGTGCTTTCCAACTCGTTGCGATACGTGCGGAAAGCGCGGTATATTCCCGAGGCCATATACGACTGCCCCGATTTATCGTTGAGGTATTGTTCTTCGTTGCGGTTAGTTAAGAAGCCTAGCTCTATCAGAACCGAGGGCATGGCCGTTTTCCAGAGCACCAAAAAGCCTGCTTGCTTCACGCCGCGTGAGTGGCGCTGCACACGATTTTTGAACTCTGCATCAATGTGTTGCGCAAAGCGCAGGCTGTTTACCATATAGGCACTCTGGAAGAGCGAGAACAGAATATGGCTCTGCGGTGAGCGGGGGTCGAACCCATTGTACCGTTCCTTATAATCGTCTTCCTGCAGAATAACGGCGTTTTCACGCTTGGCTACGGCCAGGTTGGCGTCGGTTTTGTGCGGCCCCATCGTCCAGACCTCTGTGCCGTAGGCCACCGACGGCCCCGAGTTGCAGTGCACCGAAATAAATAGGTCGGCATTGTGCTTGTTGGCAATGCCGGCGCGGTCGGCCAGTTCCACAAATACATCGGTTTTGCGGGTATACACCACTTTCACATCGGGCATATTCTGCTCAATCAGGCGGCCCAGCTCCAGCACGGTTTGCAGGGCTACCTGGGCCTCGCGGGCAGTAGCCCCGGCACAGCCTCTATCTTTGCCCCCATGCCCGGCATCAAGCACTACGGTTCTGATCCGGTACTTTTGGGGTGGTTGTTCGGGCGTAGGCGCCGCCACACCCGGCGCAATGGTCACCGACGATCCGGCAAAAAACACCAGCACGGCGGTGCAGACAATGACAATATTCCGCACAGTTTTCGTTAGTTGGAGCAGCTACCCGCTACCTTTGTAAGCAGCCACAAAATAAACGAATTAAAACTACGTGGCCCGGACCATCCCCTTGTCTACCGTATTCTTTTTACGCTTTATCCGGCAGCTATTGCCTTCCACTATCCTGCTGCTACTCTTATGGGTAGGGGCAGCCGGGCACGCGTTGGCTCAGACTAATAAGCGTCCGCAAAGCACGGCCGTACCACCCAACGCCGACGTGCGGCCCGGCCGCATTATTCGGCCTACTGCCAACGACACGGCCCGTACCGTCTCGCTGCAACCCGTACCCGACTCCGTGCGCGTGGCCGACTCGCTGCGGCTGGCGGCCCGGCCCAAAGGCCCCATTCAAACCACCGTAAAGTACGCAGCGAAAGACTCCATCGAGTTCGACATCGACGCTAAAGTTGCCAAGCTTTACGACAAGGCTACGGTTGATTACGGCGACATGTCGCTGAAAGCAGCTATCATCACCGTTGATTACAGCAAAAATCTGATGTCGGCCGTGGGGGTGCCCGATTCTACGGGGCGTACGCAGGGGCAGCCGTTGTTCAAACAGGGCGCTACCACCTACCAAGCAGGCAAAATCGATTACAACTTTAAAACCCGCAAAGGCAAAATCGGGGAGGTAGTAACCCAGCAGGGCGAGGGGTTTGTGCACGCTGAGGTGGTCAAGAAAAATGATCTGGATGAGATATACGGCCGCAACGGCCGCTATACTACCTGTAACTTGGCCGTGCCACACTTTCACATCAATGCCACCAAGATGAAGGTGATACCAGGCCAGAAGGTGGTTACGGGTCCATTTAACCTGGTTATTGGTGGTATCCCTACCCCTATTGGCCTACCGTTTGGCTACTTCCCTACCCCGCGCAAGGGTAGAGCGTCGGGTCTCATTATCCCTACCTTCGGGCAGAGCGCTGACCGGGGCTTTTTCCTGCGCAACGGGGGATACTACTGGGTACCCAACCAGAACATCGGCGTGCGCTTCACCGGCGACGTGTACTCCGGCAATGCCGAGACCTTCGGCGGCTTCCGTGGGCAGGCCGAAGCGCAATATACCAAACGCTATGCCTACTCCGGCCTGTTCAGCTTCAGCTACGACCAGCGCCCCACGCAGCGCATTCTGAACACGGGAGGTATATCCCTGGAGAACACCGCGGGACGGGTATATACGCCCCGCACGTTCTGGCTAAGCTGGTCGCATACACCGGTGGCGCGGCCCGGTGGCGGACGGTTCTCGGCCAGCGTGCAAGCGGGTAGCAACAACTACAACCGCCAAAACAACTTCAACGCCCGCAACTACCTCACCCCGGCGTTCAGCTCCAACATCACCTACTCCAAGCAACTGCGCTACCTGCCCATCAACTATTCCATTCAGGCCAGCCAAAGTCAGAATACCACTACTGGCACCATGGACTTCACCCTACCCGACGTGACGGTAGGCGTAGCTCGTCAGTACTTGTATAGCCTGTTTGGGCTGGAGCCGAAAGGAAATTTCTACGAGCAGTTTGCGGTGGCCTATACCCTCACGGCCCGCAACCAAATCAGCAATTCTATTCCGTCGCGGGTATTGGAAGGCGGAGCTATACCGCTCATCGGTGGCACCAACACTTCCCAGATTCTACCCGTTAAGCTCTCCAACATCAATACGCTGCTGCGCAATGCGCAAACCGGCATTCAGCACCAGTTCCAGATTTCGCTGGGCAGCTACACGGCCGATCAGTTTTTTGGTGGCCTCCTCGACCGGGTAGCCTTCCTCAAGTATCTGACCGTGCAGCCTTCTGTCAACTATGGCGAAACGTGGTACTTCAAACGCCTGGATTACAGCTACGTAGAAGAAGCCCGTGCCGTGCGCATTGATACCGTAACGGGTTTCAATCGAGTGTATAACTATTCAGGCGGCGTGAACCTGGGTACCAACCTCTATGGTATCTACCAGATTAAAGGCAAGAAAATCGAGGCTATTCGCCACAAGATTACGCCTAGCCTGAACTACCAGTACTCCCCTAACTTCGCCGCAAACGATGCCTACTTCACACTGCTGAACACGGGTACGTTGGTGAACTCGCAGGGCCTGTTGTATAACCAATTTGCAAGGGATGCGAATGGGCAACCGAGAAGAGACCGAAGCGGCAATCTGATTCCACGTGATCCAGATGTTCTTGTTAATCAACTGGCACTGTCTCGCTACAACGGCTTTGCCTACGGTGTACCCAGCGGCACGCGCACCAGCGCTCTGACCTTTTCCCTTCAGAACTCCCTGGAAATGAAGGTACGCGACAACCAGGATACTACCGGCACTACCCCGTTTAAAAAGTTAAGCCTGATTGATGGCTTCGACTTCAGCACCGGCTACAACTTCGCAGTAGACTCGCTGAACTTCGCGCCTATCACCGCCACGTTCCGCACCCAGGTGGCGCGTAAGCTCAACATTCTGATCAATGGCAACTTCGTAGTGTATCAGCGCGACTCTACGGGCAGGCTGATCGACCGCTATTTGTTCGATCAGCCCAAGCGCCGGCTGGCCCGCCTTACCACGGCGGCAGTGCAGCTGTCTTACCAATTCAACCCAGCCACTGGAAACAAAAAATCTACCGTGCCGCGCACGGTGGCCCCTACCAACGACCCTATGCTGGGCTCTCCCATCCCGGTGAATCCGTACGAGGACTATGTGGATTTCACTCTACCTTGGGAGTTGAGCACCAGTTTCACGGCCAGCTATGTAGACCCCGGCACCCGCGCTACCAACCTCTTCTACACACGTCCGGCACCGCTGACAGCTATGGCACTTAGCCTGAGCGGCTCGGTGAAGCTCACCGACAACCTCCGCTTGGGCTACAGTACGGGCTACGATTTCAAGAATAGTACGGTCACGTTCACTTCGCTCGATTTCTCGCGTGATTTGCACTGCTGGCAGATTACCGGCAACTGGCGTCCCTTCGGCTACACGCAGGGCTATTTCGTGACGATTGCGGCCAAATCGGCGCTGCTACAAAGCCTGAAGCTGAACCGCAACAAGACTTTCCTCAACAACTAAAAGTAGAGTTGTTGCCCTAGACATTTCTACCCGGAAAGCGGTTGAGTAAGGGAGAAAGATATGCAGGTGAAGCCCGACTCCTATTTTTTTTGGAGCTTTGGGCCGCGTTTGGGTAGCCCCACTAGGCGGGTATGACGCATCTTTTCTCAGTACTTCCCCAAAAACTCAGTTCCCAAGACCCTCAGTCCCCCGAAAATGTCTCAACACAAAGAGGTGAAGCTCGTAACCACGCATCAACTGCTGGCGATGAAGCAGCGCGGCGAGAAAATTTCGATGCTTACGGCCTACGATTTTTCGATGGCTTCTATTCTAGACGGCGCCGGCATTGACGTATTGTTGGTGGGCGACTCAGCGTCTAACGTCATGGCTGGCCACGAGACAACCCTCCCCATCACCCTAGATCAGATGATCTACCACGCGCAGTCGGTGGTGCGGGCGGTGAAGCGGGCTTTAGTGGTGGTAGACCTACCGTTTGGCTCCTACCAGGGTAATTCGTCGGAGGCGTTGCGCTCGGCTATCCGCATCATGAAGGAATCGGGCGGGCACGGTATCAAGCTGGAGGGCGGCGCCGAAATCAAGGATAGCATCACGCGTATTCTCACAGCAGGCATTCCGGTAATGGGTCATCTGGGTCTTACCCCGCAAAGTATTTATAAATTTGGTACCTACTCAGTGCGAGCCAAGGAAGAAGCCGAAGCCCAGAAACTAATAGAAGATGCGCTCCTGCTCCAGGAAATTGGCTGCTTTGCGGTAGTATTGGAAAAGATTCCTTCGAAGCTGGCCAAGCAAGTAGCCGAGCAACTCACCATCCCCGTAATTGGCATTGGTGCCGGTCCCGATGTAGACGGCCAAGTATTGGTGGTACACGATATGTTGGGCATCAACAAAGAGTTTAAGCCCCGCTTCCTGCGACGCTACGCTGAGCTACACGAAATTATGAGCGAGGCCGTGCGCCACTACGTGCAAGACGTGAAAAATCGCGACTTCCCTACCCAAGAAGAAGCATATTGATTTCATTACTAATGAAGAATTAAGAATTGATAAATAAGTGAAGGCTTGCGCTAATGCAGACAACGCCAATTTTTATTTATTGATTACTAATTATTAATTCCAAAAAGTGAATCGTCCGAATATTTGGGCCGAGGGCCGCGAAATCCTGTTTGAGGACAATCATCTACTGATTATCAATAAACCTGCTGGCCTATTGGTACAGGGCGACGCCACCGGCGATGAGCCGCTGTCGGCCAAGGCCGAGGAGTATCTGCGGTTCAAATACAAGAAGCCGGGCGCTGCCTTTATTGGCGTAGCACACCGCCTCGACCGGCCCGTGAGTGGCGTAGTGGCTCTGGCCAAAACCAGCAAAGCCCTAAGCCGCCTCAATGAAATGTTTCGGGACAACAAGGTGCACAAAACCTACTGGGCGCTGATAGGCAAAGCCCCTGAAGAGTTGGCAGGGCATCTAACGCACTGGCTGGTAAAAGACCCCATCCGCAACGTCACCAAAGCCTACCCTAAGCTGCACCCCCAGGGTCAAAAATCGGAACTGGACTACCAGGTGCTGGGCCAGGCCGGCACGCGCTGGCTGGTGCAGGTCAACCCTATTACTGGGCGCCCCCATCAAATCCGGACCCAACTGAGCACGGGCCTGGGCACGCCCATCGTGGGCGACGTGAAGTACGGCTTCCTGGCTCCCCTACCCGACGTGAGCATTGCGCTACACGCCCGGCAGTTGGAGTTTAACCACCCCGTCACCAAAGAAGCCATGTGCTTCCGGGCTCCCCTACCCGACGTGGCGCACTGGGAGGCCGCCCAAGCCTATTTGTAAAAACGTAGCGGAAAGCTGTAACCATCTGTTATCCTGAACGCAGTGAAGGGCCTTATCACGCCAGAACGAGCCGTTGTGACGTGATAAGGCCCTTCACTGCGTTTAGGATAACAGATGGTTACATCACCCAAGACCCTACACATTATCATTCCATTGCTTCACCTTTTAATAACATTTTGGCCTTTTGGCTGGGATTATTGAACGACGCGCGCTCTGGCCGTAGGTTTGTGAAGTGAATGTGAACTTAATGCAGCCCGTTCGGTTTGTGCGGGCAACTCATCTCGATTTTTCACGGCGTTTCTAACTGTTCTGATCCATGCCGATCCTCATTTTTTTCGTTGCCCACTATTATCTGTCGCTGTTCACGCAGACGTTTTACCTGCACCGGTACGCGGCTCACAAGATGTTCACGATGAACAAGTTTTGGGAGAAATTCTTCTTCCTGTTCACGTATATCTGCCAGGGGTCGTCGTTCTTGTCGCCGCGGGCCTATGCATTGCTGCACCGCATGCACCACGCCTTCTCCGACACAGAGCTGGACCCGCACTCGCCGCTGTACTCGTCGAATGCCTTCACGATGATGTGGAAAACAAAGAATATTTATAACGACGTGCTTAACCGCAATTATGAGTTGGCGGAGCGCTTTGAGGGTGACTATCCCGAGTGGAGCCTGATCGAGAAAATTGGTGACTCCTGGATGTCGCGTCTGGGCTGGGGCACGGCCTACGTGCTGTTTTACATCAATTTTGCTACAGCCTGGTGGATGTACTTGCTCCTACCCCTCCACTTCCTGATGGGCCCGCTGCACGGTGCCATTGTGAACTGGGGCGGCCACAAATACGGCTACCAAAATTTCGACAACCACGACCACTCCAAGAATACGTTGGCCCTGGATTTTCTGGCTTTCGGTGAGTTGTTTCAGAACAACCACCACAAGCTGCCCATGCGTGTCAACTTCGGCGTGAAGTGGTGGGAGTTTGACCCTACCTATATGTTCATCTGGACGCTGGACAAAGCCCGCATCATTAAAATCAAGCGCAAAGCACCCAAAGCCAAGATGCGCGTAGCGGCTTAAACCGCTGTATTACTATCAAAAGAAAAAGGCTGTTACCGAGATGGTAGCAGCCTTTTTCTTTTGGCTTGATTCCGAGCACGCAACAGCCCAAAATCTATTTCGGCGCAATCCTTTTAATCTGCAAAATCTGTGATTACCTTTGCGCCTCACTTTCAACCAGACGCACGAGATGCGTCGCTTAACCAACCCGGTTTATGGCAGTTAAAATTCGCCTCGCCCGCCGTGGCCGCAAAAAGGCCGCTCAGTTTGACATTGTAGTAGCCGATGCCCGCGCCCCTCGCGACGGCCGTTTCATCGAGAAACTCGGTACCTACGACCCCAATACCAACCCTGCCAGCATCAACTTCGACGGCGACAAAGCTTTCGATTGGATCATGAAGGGCGCTCAGCCTACCGATACGGTTCGGGCTATGCTCTCCTACCGTGGTGTGCTCTACCGCAAGCACCTGCAACTTGGCGTTATCAAAGGCGCTATCTCGCAAGAAACTGCCGACCAGCGCTACAACGAGTGGATGGAGCAAAAGAACGCCAAAATCGAAGACAAGCGCACAAGCCTGGG
This sequence comes from Hymenobacter aerilatus, assembly GCF_022921095.1. Classification (NCBI taxonomy): domain Bacteria; kingdom Pseudomonadati; phylum Bacteroidota; class Cytophagia; order Cytophagales; family Hymenobacteraceae; genus Hymenobacter; species Hymenobacter aerilatus. Next base: position 148,667 of record NZ_CP095053.1, on the reverse strand, counting down.
CACTGCTCAAGCCGAGAAGCGTCAGGCACAACTGGCTGCTGAAACCAAAGTACGCGAAGCACGCGCTGAGGCTATCCGTCAGCGCCAGGCTGCTGCCGCTGCCGCCGCTGCTCCTGCTGCCGAGGCGACAGAAAGCACCGAGGCTGCTGCCGAAACCACAGAAGAAGCTGGCGCTTAGTTGCTTGCTGCCACGTAGGTAAAGTCGGAAGGCTTGGAAGAAGGTAACGACGGGCTTGCCCGCGTGGCCTACCTTCCAAGCCTTCCGCTTTTACGTTTAGCCATTTTTGTATGAATCTTGACGAATATTATCAGCTGGGCACGGTGGTGAAGCCCCACGGCCTCCGTGGCATGGTAGTGGCGTTTCTGGACGTAGACGATGTGAGCGATTATCGTAAGCTGAAGACGGTATGGCTGGCCCTACCCGCTACACCCAATCAGCCTCAGGAATATGCCGTAGAGCGTGTGCAGCCCCAAACGGCCGACCGGGTGCTGCTGAAGCTGAAAGGCGTGGAGCGGGTAGAAGATGCCGAGCCCCTTCGCAACGCCGTACTTTATCGCCCTTTGGCCGATTTGCCTCAACTAGCAGAAGATCAGTTCTACTTCCACGATGTAATTGGCTACACAGTAGTAGATGAAAATCTAGGCGAGTTGGGCATTGTGGAGGCCTTCTACGAGCTTCCGCAGCAGGATGTGATGGCCATGCGCTACAAAGAGCAGGAAGTGCTTATCCCAGTGGCTGATGAGCTCATTTCCCGTGCCGACCAAGCTACCAAGAAGCTCTACGTAACTCTACCCGAAGGTCTGCTCGATATTTATCTGGGCTCTTAAGCTCAGCGGGCAGCGAAGGGCTATTCACTTCTTCTGCGGATGACAGCGGATAGCCTCCGTTAAACGCCACGTTACTATCACTTACCATGCGTATTGATATTGTCACCTGCCAACCTGAGCTACTAGCGAGCCCCTTTGCGTATTCTATCGTGAAACGGGCGCAGGATAAGGGGTTGGCAGAACTGCACGTGCACGATTTACGGCGCTATGCCATCAACAAACACGGTCAAATTGATGACTATGTATTTGGTGGAGGCGCGGGTATGGTACTGCGCGTAGAGCCCATTGCGGCCTGCTTTGATGAGCTAATGGCTCAGCGCTCCTACGATGCTATCGTTTACCTCACGCCCGATGGCGAAACCCTACGCCAGCCGCTGGTCAACCGTTTGTCGCTAGGTGAGAACCTACTGCTACTCTGCGGCCACTACAAAGGCGTCGATGAACGTATTCGGCAGGAATATATCACCCACGAAATCAGTATTGGCGACTACGTGCTAAGTGGCGGAGAACTGGGCGCTGCTGTGCTGGTAGACGCCGTGGTACGCCTGCTGCCAGGCGTGCTTGGCAATGAAGAGTCAGCCCTCAGCGACTCTTTCCAGGACAACTTGCTAGCGCCGCCTGTGTACACCCGACCAGCTGAGTGGCGCGGGCATTCAGTGCCCGATATCTTGCTTTCCGGCAACACCCCACGTGTGGAAGAGTGGCGGCACGAACAGGCACTGGCCCGCACGCAGCAGCGCCGGCCCGATTTGTTGAATTAATAACTGAATTACTAAACGATTGAATAGCTGCGTAGCAGAAAGGATGGTGGTCTGCCTACCCGCTGAACGGCCAACCAGCCAATCGCACAGCATTTCAACCATTTAACAATTCGGCCATTTATCTTCTAGACTTGCAATCTTCAAAACAGAGGGCTATATTTGCGCCTCTTTACCCGAAACCTAGCCGGACGGCGGCGCCGTCCATTTGATTTTTTTCAGTCATGAGCGTACTACTCGATTTTATCCAGCAGGAATCCCAGGAGCGCCGCGCCAGCTTCCCCGATTTCGCCGCCGGCGACACCATTAACGTCCACGTGAAAATCCGTGAGGGCAACAAGGAGCGCGTGCAGCAGTTCCAGGGCGTAGTAATCCAGCGCAAAAACGCCAGCTCGAACGGTGAAACGTTCACCGTGCGTAAAATCTCGAACCAAATTGGTACCGAGCGAATTTTCCCGCTGTTGTCGCCCAACATCGAAAAAATCGAACTGATTCGTCGTGGTAAAGTACGCCGTGCTCGTCTGTTCTACCTGCGTGGCCTGTCGGGCAAAGCTGCTCGTATTAAAGAGCGTCGCATGAAATAAGGCGTGCTACTATAGCATCCATAAAAAAAGCCTACCCTTTACGGGGTAGGCTTTTTTTATGATATATGCCTGCGCTACTTGTTGGCGGCAGAATCTTCTGCTAGATCCTGTGCAGGTGTAGTCTCATTGCTCTGTACTCCTTTGCTGGCAGCCAATAGCGCTTCGCCTAGTTTCGTCACACGCTCGGCGGTGTTGGGATTTTCAGCGAATACAGCCGCCTTCACGGTATTTTCGCCCAAACGATTGAGCAGGCGCTTAATAATGCTTTTGTCGAGCGTACCAGAGCCGAAATGCGCTTTCAAGTCCTGCAAATCCGTTACGATTTGGTGAAACTCGGGATTATTTGCGTCTTTAATATCCTGAATCCAGTTCTGGAGCGTGTTATCCAGGCCGGCGCGGCTGGCTTCTTCCTGCAAATCAGAATTCAAAATCTTGGTAGCTCCGTCCAAGTGGTTTTGGTGCTGGGTATCGTTTTTGGGCTCTTTATGGAAAGACATAGGATGTAAGCGTTGCGCTGCCGGAGCAGCAGGTGGAAAGTGCTTATGCAAACGCGACTGGTTGGGAAAGGTTGGGGAGCAGTAGTTGGGCTGGATTTCGTAAACTTAGCTCTCTTCGGTTGCCGGGTAACTGTGGCCACCTCCTATACTTTTACTTATGCGCTTACCACCACTTTCGCTGATGTTGGGCACCTTGAGCTTGTTGGTTGGCTGCCGCACCGATTATGCCGACTTGCCAACATTTTCGGAGGAACATCACCTGCTACAGGCGGTGGTCGAAATTCCGGCTGGCACCAACCACATACAGCAATACGACCCCACCACGCGCGCTTTCCGCCACGTCCAGCGCGCCGGCACCAACCGCACGATAGAGTTTTTACCCTACCCCGGTAATCTGGCTTTTATACCTGGCACGCACGATGTGCCTACAAAGCGCTACCCCCAGGGCGAGCCCCTCACTGCACTGATTCTAGCCGAGAGTCAACCCACTGGCACCGTGGTGGAAATTGTGCCCGTGGCACTGCTGCGACTCGATGAGGCCGGTACGCCCCGCAAGATTGTCCTGGCGATACCCGCCCGCCCAAGCTTACGCATTCTACCCGGCGCTACCACATGGGAAGCCTTGCAGCGAGACTATCCCAGCGTGCGGCCCATGCTGGAGCAGTGGTTTCGGCAGACGGGCACTACCGCCGGCAGCGTGCGCGTAGCGGGCTGGAAAGACGAGCAAGTTGCGCAGCATCTGGTGCAAGAGACTATGCATTAGCGCCACTCCCGGATAAACAAGAAACCCCGCCGTGTCGGGCGGGGTTTTACTTTGGTGGCACTTTGGAGGAAGCCTATTCCAGCTTGTTCATGCGATCTTTCACGGCTTCGAGGGCCACGCGCATGTTCACAATGTCGGCACGGGCAGCTTCCTGCTCTTTCAGGTTCAGGTCTACCTGGTTGTTGAGATTCAGTAGTTCGGCAGCGTTCTGCGCCAGTTGCTGCTGAATTTCTACTTTCTTAACCTTGTTCTTCTCAATATCTTTTTTGATGTTATCCTGTTTGGAAATTACCGCACTGTGATTGTTTTGCGAAGCTAAAAGCGCTTTTTCAGCTTCCTGCACCTGCACGGCCAAGTCCTGGCGATAAAGCATACGAGCAAACGTCTTTAGGTAATCCTCCGAGGCTTTCCACTGCGCGGGAGTAGACTCTTTGCTTAAGTAGGCATTGCCGAGGTCAACGGACCACCACACGGCAGTACCGGTAGGCGCTGCATCTACCTTGCTGATCACGCGAATAGGAGTTTTGGATATTTCCTCAATCACCACGCCATCAAGCGTATAGATTCCCTTGTCGTTTTTCAGCTTGCTGCCAAATTTTTCACTTAGTTGCTTTGCCCAGGCATCTTCTACCCGCTTGTTGTCCAACTGCACCGTTACGCGCTGCCCTTTGCGGGGAATGCCCTTCACAGCCATTTCGGTTTCATCTACGGGCGAGCGTTGCGCATAACCTGCAACGGTCAGCGCCAATAGTAAAAAAGAGAGGAGTAGGCTTCGTTTCATATGCAGCGAAGTATTTTGAAATGAAGAGGTTGCAAGGTGTAAACGTGACAATTAGCTAAGTAAATTCGTCGAATCTAGCTACCCAGGCTACTACAAATGCTACGCCATAATTGATTTTTTCAGGGATTATCGAATTTTGTTCAATAAATGATATGCCATATTATTTAACTGCCAAAAACCAGAAATACCTGTATGCATTGGCTACTTTAATTTGCTATTTGCTGCTGCTACCGTGCTGCCGTAGCACAAAACTTCTGTTGTTTCTATTGGTTGTACCTATCCTATGCTAGTCACAGTCTGCCGTACGGAGCATTTCAACGCTGCTCACCGCTTATATAACGCTACCTGGAGCGACGAGCACAACCAGCAGGTATTTGGTGCGTGCAGTAACCCTCATTATCATGGGCACAACTACGAGCTGACCGTGCGCCTGCGCGGGGTAGTGGATCCTGAGACGGGGTACGTCTATGATATGAAGGACTTGAGCCAGCTATTGAAACGCGAGATTCTGGGTATCTTTGACCATCGAAACCTTAACCTAGACGTGGCGGAGTTTAGCCACCTCAACCCTACGGCCGAGAACATTGCCGTCGTTATCTGGAATCGGCTGCGCCCACACTTGGCCGCCGACCTGCATTTGTCGGTAACGCTCTACGAAACCGACCGCAACTTTGTAGAATATCATGGACAACTTTGACCCGACGGAACCGGTTTCGTCCCACTCCGCCGGCCCCGATACGCACCTGGCCCCCGAGCTACGCACGCCCCTGCGCGACGATGCCTTTGCCCTGACCGACGACACCAAGATTGATGCTATAGCCGGTCATTTCCGCGAGATTATGCACCTGCTGGGCCTCGACCTGACCGACGACAGCCTGAAAGGCACGCCCCATCGGGTAGCCAAAATGTATGTGCAGGAGTGGTTCCGCGGGCTCAATCCCGAGCACCGGCCGGAGATACGTTTGTTTGAGAACCGCTATAGCTATCAGCAAATTCTGGTAGAGCGCGACATCACCGTTTTCTCGTGCTGCGAGCATCATTTTGTGCCTATCATCGGCAAAGCCCATGTCGCCTACCTGCCCGGCGAGCATGTGGTAGGACTTTCTAAGCTCAACCGGGTTGTGCAATATTATGCCCGCCGCCCGCAGGTACAGGAGCGTCTTACACGCCAGATTGCCGAGGAATTGAAAAACGCGCTGCACACCGAAAACGTGGCAGTGCTTATTGAAGCCGACCACCTATGCGTGATGAGCCGGGGCGTGAACGATACCAGCAGTGGCACGCTTACGGCCGAGTACGGCGGTGCGTTCGACCAGGATGCTCAGTTGCGGCAGGAGTTCCTGCGCCTGATTGGCAAGTAAACCGGCATCCTTGTTGCCAATTACAGCCTATGAGCTAGCTTGCGGCTGCCGGGCAGGTATAACTCTGCTGCCCGGTAGCCGTTTGTTCTTACATACGCGCTTCCTTTACACTCTGCAATTCCCTTCTGCATGTCGCGAAAAGTACTCATCTCGGGCGGCACTGGCCTGATTGGCACCCGACTGGCCGAAATGCTGATTGATGCCGGCTATGAAGTGGCCCTGCTCAGCCGCGAGGCGCATGTCGAGCGATTCCGCCGCTTCCATTGGGACCCACGCCACGACGATATTGACGAGCACGCTATTCCCTACGCCGACTACGTAATTAATCTGGCCGGCGCCAGCGTGTCGGATGGCAAGTGGACGGAGGAGCGCAAGAAAGAGATTATTGATAGCCGTACGCAGGGCACTAACCTGCTGGCCCGTACGTTGGCCCGCGGCAACCACCACGTGCAAACGTTTCTCTCGGCTTCGGCTATTGGTCTCTACGGCGACCAGGGTAGCGACGTGGTAGACGAAAACACCCTCCCCGACCCTGACGACTTTCTGGCTGATGTGGCCCGGCAGTGGGAGTTAGCTGCCCAGCGCGTACAGGCATTAGGAATCCGTACGGTTATTGTTCGCATTGGCATCGTGCTGAGTGCCGATGGGGGCGCCCTACCCGTCATTGCCAAGCCCACCAAGTTGGGCGCGGGCGCGCCGCTGGGCTCAGGCAAGCAGTACATGTCTTGGATTCACATCGACGATTTGTGCCGATTGTTCATTCAGGCGATGGAAGAAAAGGAGTGGCGCGGCGTGTACAATGGCGTAGCTCCCCACCCAGTCACCAACCGCGAGTTTACAGAAACGCTGGCGGAGGTGCTGCATCGGCCCTTAGTACTCCCCAAAGTACCTGCTTTCGGCTTGAAGCTGCTGATGGGCGAGATGAGCGAGATTGTACTAGCCTCCCAGCGCGTGAGTGCCGATAAGGTGCTACAACACGGCTACCGGTTTGAGTACCCGCACTTGCAGGAGGCCCTGGAGGAGATTTACGAGCCGGAAGAGTAGGTGTCATTGCGAGCAGCACGAAGAATCTGAGTGAGCCGAAAGGGCTGCTTAGATTCTTCGTGCTGCTCGCAATGACAGATGTAACTGCCCTACCCTACAAGCTATCCGGTACGCTGCTACGGCCGGAGTTAATCTGATCCAACAGATTGTCAATCTGCAGTGAGTCGACGGCTTCGCGGCGGCGGCGGGGCGCTTCGGTCACGCACTGGTACTTCTTGTTGATCTTAACTGTGGGCTTCGGAAACGGCCCCATTTTATAGTCCAGTTCCTTGTCCTGGTAGATCTTCTCCATGTAGAGGCCGAAGATGGGTAGGGCCATGCGGCCGCCTTCTCCCTGCTCGGAGTGCAGGAAGTGGATGCTACGGTCCTCACCGCCTACCCACACGCCGGTTACCAGGTCGCGGGTGACGCCCATATACCAGCCATCGGAGTAGTTGGAGGTGGTGCCGGTTTTGCCGCCAATCTGGTTGTTGTTTTTCCAGAGTTCATAATCCCAGAGAGCTTGCGAGGTACCACCAGGCTCCTCCATGCCGCCGCGCAGCATGTAGGTCATCAGCCAAGCCGTTTCGGCCGAGATAACCCGTTTCTGGCGTGGGTCAAACTGCGCAATGACGTTGCCGTTGCGGTCTTCGATGCGCGTAATCAGGCGCGGCTCGGAGCGGAAGCCCTGGTTGACGAACGTGCTGTAGGCATTCACCATCTCGTACACGCTCACGTCGCCGCCCGAACCCAGGCCGATGCTGGGCACCCCTAGCAGCTTGCTGCGGATACCTACCTTGTGGGCGTACTCAGCCACTTTGTCCCAGCCTACCAGCTCCGTAAGCTGAGCCGTCACAGAATTTACGGAGCGCGCCATGGCGTGGCGCAGCGTCATATTGGTACCGGTGTAAGACCGCGTTACGTTGTCGGGCTGCCACTCCATGGGCTTGCCGTCTTCCACGTATTTAATCGTGATGCGCTCATCCCGGATTCGGTCGCAGGGGGTGTAGCCGTTGTCAATAGCCGTGAGGTAGACAAAGGGCTTAAACGTGGAGCCCGCCTGGCGCTTGCCCTGTTTCACGTGGTCGTACTGAAAGAAGCGGTAATCGAGGCCGCCTACCCAGGCTTTGATCTGGCCCGTGAAAGGGTCCATCGTCATCATGCCCGCCTGCAAGAAATGCTTGTAGTAAGCCAACGAGTCTAGCGGGGAAAGCAGCAGCGTAGTATCCTTGTCGCCCTTCCAAGTAAACACCTTCATGGGACGCTTGGCGCGTAGGGCCGAGTCTAGGCGGGCGGGCTGCCCCTTGAACTGCGCCGCCAGCATCTTGTACTGCTGGGTACGCTTCATCTGGGTTTCAATGAAGTTCGGGATTTCTTTGCCCTTTTCGTTCACCCAGGGGTTCTGGTTGCGGTTGCGCCAGAAGGTATCGAACCGGCGTTGCAGGTTCTTCATGTGCTTTTCCACCGCATACTCGGCGTGCTCCTGCATACGCGAGTCGATAGTGGTATATACGCGCAGACCGTCGCGGTAGAGGTCGTAGCCGTTTTGCTCACACCAGGTAGTTAGCGCCTGACTGATGGCCCCCCGGAAGTAGGTAGGCGGCCCATCAATGTGGCGCTCTACGTGGTATTGTAGCGCAATGGGTAGTTGTTGAAGCGAGTCGGCTGCGGTGGGTCTCAGAAAGCCCGCCTGGCCCATACGCATGAGTACTAGGTTGCGTCGCTTCAGAGCTGCTTCGGGGTGAAAGCGTGGGTTGAAGGCAGTAGGGTTATTGAGCAACCCTACCAACATGGCCGCTTCCTGAGGAGAAAGGCTATCGGGCGAAGTACTAAAGAAGGTCTTAGCGGCCACCTTAATACCGAACGCATTGGAGCCGTACTCCATGGTATTGAGGTACATGCGCAGAATTTCTTCCTTGGTATAGCGCTTTTCCAGCTCCACGGCCGTCAGCCACTCCTTGGTTTTGCTGATGATGGTGCTCACGCCGGGAATGTGGCCCAGTCCCCCGCGGGTTTCGCCACGGCGGGTTTTGTAAAGGTTTTTGGCTAGCTGCTGGGTGATGGTAGAGCCACCGCCGCTGCGCGTGTCGCCGCTGAGCACGCCTGCCACAGCGCGGGCCAGGGCAGTGGCATCAATGCCGGAGTGGTCGTAAAAACGCACGTCTTCGGTGGCAATCAGCGCCTTGATGAGCAGGGGGGAAATCTTATTGTAGGCTACCGGCGAACGGTTTTCGCGGAAGTACGTGCCCATCAGCACACCATCCGATGAGTACAGTTCCGAGGCCTGCTCCACCTTAGGATCTTCCAGTTCCTCCAGGCTCGGCGACTTCCCGAACAAGAATAGGAAGTTGGTGCTTACCAAAATAGGATAGAGCAGAAACACCCCTACCCCAATGATGAACAGCGCCCACATAAAGCGCGACAAGCGGTTGGGCCAACGACGGCGAGGCGGAACGGGAGTGGAATTCTCTTGATTCGGAAGGTCGGGAGCGGACATGCGGAGCGCGTTGGAACCGGCCCGCGCAACGGGTAGGGGCCTGGCAGGTACAAATATACCAGATTAGGCGCGGGCGGGCGTATGATCAACTGTTAGCCTTACCATAACGACTGTATGAACCACAATTATATTATGAGCCTTTAACCGTCCATTCCGCAAAACTGAGCAGCAATCCAAACCCCAACGCACAGTTTGCTCCTATCACACATACTATACTTCCTACCCAAAGCCACCAACATAACGTACGCCACACAATATGAGTGGCTGTGCGATACAATGCGCGTACAGTTGGTGGTATCGACCACACAAGCAGAATACCGCATACACAAGCCGCCATTACAAAAAACATCCCAGCCTTAGGTGTAGTAGGCCATAGCTCTTCAATTAGCAGCTCATTCAGGCCGGCAAACACCAGGCCCGCCATCGCCCACCATAAAAGTGCTGGGGGCAGACATAGTATCCTCCACACAAACTTCCCAAGTTCGCTTACTAGATTTCTCATAACCCTCTACTGTATCTACCCGGCCGCGGCCGGCGTCCAGTATCGAAACACCAGCGTTAATGACCCAAGCATAAGGCCCGCTACCAGCACCGTAACGGGTAGCACCAGGTATACCAGGCGCCGCCAGCGCACGTCGGGGGTAGCGGCATGCTCTTGCCAGGTGAGCACCATGGCTAGGACTACCACCCCACCGCCGCAGCTCAACAGCGCAAGCAGGCTAAGGACGAGATTGAGAAGCATGCGTAAGTGTGGTTGCTTTGATGGTTTGAATGGCTTGCCAGTCAGCCCAGGAGCGGCTGGGCCAGCGGCGTTGCGCCTCCAACGCTTGAAACTCTATAATGCGCTGCTGCAGGCGGGCCTGTGCTTCGGTTTCGGGTAAGGCTACCCACTGGTTGTAGTCGTTTTCCTGTACTAGCTCGCGGCCGGCAAGGGTAGGCGCGGTAGCGGCCAGCTCGGGTAACACGCGGTCGGGCATGTCAAGCAAAAAGCCGTAGTCAACGCGCTGAAAACGGGTTTGCAGGTTGTAGCGCACCATCCAGATTTCCCAGTTGCCGGCGGCTAGCAGCAGCAATACCACGTAGGCGGCCAGCATATTTAGGCGCACCAGAGAGTAGGCCGAACGCCGCTGCCAGATTTTCAGCAACACCGTGAGCAGGCCAAAGAACGTTAACAGCAGGAAGCCATATACCCCGATGCGCTTGTAGGCCAGACCCGTATATATGATATAGTAGTAGTTGCGCAGCCCTACCGACACGGCTAGCACCGCATTCTGCACCACCCACACGGTAGCTAGCCACCGCAGGGTAGCGAGACCCCGGGGGTAGAAGTTAAGGTTGCGCCGGAAAAACCACAGCACAATCCCCATTGCCACCAAAATGCTCAGAATGAGCACATACGTACCCTCGTGCACAAACTGTGTGAGGTCGAAGTTGGCGGTGGGTTGGAAGTCAATCCAGATCCAGCTGATGTCGATGAGATTGACCACAAGTAGCAGCCCATTCACCAGCACCAACAGGCTCACGGCCATTAAGTACTCGCGACGCAGGCCCAGGGGCGGAAAACGGTCAGCGCGAAAATCGGGGTGGCGTACGCCTAGCGAGGCTACTCGGTCGCGTTGCCGCTGCACAAACTCCCCGAAGCGCGACTCGTGGTCGGCGAAATAGTGCAATGGCAAGAGTAGTAATGCGCCGGCCGTGAGCACTAGGCCCAACAGAAAAAACAGCACATGCGGCACCGATAAGCGGCTGAACAGTAGGTCCAGGGCCTCGCCTACCAACTCCCAGAATCGCGCCGTGAGGGCTTCATACTTCGGATTGGCCAGCACAAACAACACGTGGAAGACTGCCAGCGCAGCCAATGGCAGTACCAGCAACCGGCCGTAGAACCAGCCACGCCCTACCCTATTGTTCAGGTTGGCCGGCAACCGTACCAGTTGGAACAGGCGCTGGGTGGCCGGCACCAGATTCAGTAGGCTGGTGAGCACAGCATACAGCACCAGGCGCAGGTGGGGCTGGTTGCGGTAGCCCAGCCACCCTGCCAGCGACACCACCGCCGCCAACTGCGCTGCCCCGGAAGCATACACGGCAACCAACACGGCACTCAGCAATGTTCCCATCAGCAGCAGCCAGCAATAGCCCGAGCGCCACTGCGGAGCAGTACGCGGCAGGCCAGCTACGCTCACGCCCAGCACAAATACCGTATATACCAACATGTTCAGGGCCATGCGCTCGTGCCAGAATAGTACGTCGAACAGAATGGCGCCTACCGGCAATGCCAGCTTTTGCAGCGTAGTGAGCGGAAATGGGGGGACAGTAGGCGCGGCGGCCGTCTGGTAGACCGCACTAGGTGAATAAGTTGCCATATTTTTTATTAAAGTACTTTGTATTTCAAAGTTTATACACAAAAAAAAGAGCCTACCCTCCTTTCAAGAGTTTTTCCAAGGCATTCAGGTGCTCCTGAAACGCTTGCTTGCCTTCGGCTGAAGCAGTGTAGGTGGTATTGGGTTTCTTACCCACAAACTGTTTTGTGACGGTTACGTAGCCCGCTTTTTCCAGGGCCGACACGTGGCTGGCCAGGTTGCCGTCGGTGAGGTCTAAGGCTTCCTTCAAGTCGTTGAAGCTCACGGAATCGGTAGTCATGAGCACGGCCATAACGCCTAGCCGCACGCGGTTGTCGAAAGCTTTGTTGAGCGTATGAATGGCGTACTTCACGCGGGGCGGGAACGTTCGTAACGGTTATACATGAGTAGGCCATAGCCGATGTGGCACAGCCCAAACCCAAAGGCAAAGAACACTAACCCCCAAACCGGAAGCAAGGTTGCGAGCAATCCCAGCCCAATTTGGGTGAGGCCCAGCCACCGGATTTCGTCCAGCGTGTACTTGCTGGCATTCAGCAGGGCCAACCCGTAGAACAGCAGCATACCCGGTATCACCAACCCGGCGGCACCGCGCAGGTAGAGCATCAAACAGAATAGCCCACCTGCTACCAATGGAATAGCCAGGCTGAGCGCCAGTCGCCGTCCTAACGGCCCCCACAGGGCCATGCCGTTTTGCCGGGCACGGCGCTGCGTGAAAAAGAAGGCTACACCCAGTGCCAGGGTAATAATAACAGCCGCTAGGCCTAGCAGAAACGGTAGCGCCTCCTGCCGAGTATCGTAGCTACCGTTCATCAGTCGCATAAAGCCCTGGGGGCCATACTGACTGTTGAGGTACCAGTTGCCCACAGCCACGCCGGCCAGCGCTACCACCCCCGCCCCTACCCCCGACAGGCCACTAAGCGAAATGAACCGCGAGGAGCGCTCCATAATGGCGCGGATTTCCGTGAGTTGGGCGAGCGGATCGGTAACTGGCTTCATAGATCTATACAGAGCACTTTGCATTACAAAGTTTCTAAATACAGTCGAGATTTCCAAACGCTAGAGCTTTTCTCTATTGAGTGGCCCTAGTAAGAATTGGGAATCGCGACTAGCTCTATAGGGTATAGTTGCTGCCAAAATGGGAAGTTTCGTTTGCAATTAGGCTTCCGCTCTTTATTCCTCAGCGCAGATACCGCTAGATGGCTATTAGTGCTAGTCTATGTAACTGCCTCTGTTTATAAAAAAATACAGTAGAAATGTTTCGAATTAGGCACTGTAGGACAGTTTATATAAAAAAGTTCCATTTGATGAAAATCCTGCAAAACCGCCGTTTCGTATATAAAATCAAGATACAGTTTCACTTTTCCCATTTTTGGTTAACATTTCCAGAAAATAGAAATCCAACTTCTTTTTCCTAGTCTCCTTACTTTTCCCAACTTTTTTACCGCTGCGTTATATGTTATCTTTTACTTCACTAACCAATTACTCTCTGCGTAAGGCTCTATCGTTGTGGCTGCTCAGCAACTTAGGAGGCACCATACTACTGACTATTGACTTCGCGCTCGACCGTCCTGCCGATTTTTCCATCGGCCTGTTTAGTGGTTTGCTGGCCGCCTTGGTTTCCTTGTTAGTTCTGCCTTTCTGCGTACCCCTTTTCCGGTTGTTGGGCCAGTTGTCTACCTGCTCGGCGCGCCGTACTATTGGTACTGTAGCCGTACTAGGCTGCTACGCAGTAACTAATTTCTTCGTTCTGCACCATTTGCCGGTGGTTGATCTGCGCAGTCTAGTCACCATGTCGCTGCCGTATCTGGCGGCGGCGTTGGCAGCCGTCTACTTCCTATGCGAGCCGGCACCGCCGCGCTTCCAGAACGCCTAAGCGCAGAGCAGCCAACGTTTCGGGCAATGCTGGCGTAGCAGTAGGGTAATCCGGCGCTGTTGTGCCGCCCGCCCATGGACGATACGTTGGCAATTCATGACGTTCGGAAGAACGACTTAGCCCAAACAAGAGCTTGGTGGCACCTATGGCACACCACATGGGGCGGCACCGCACTAGGCTTTGTACTACTGGTGACATCTGGTGCGCCGATGGGATTTTGGGGTAGCGGTGGATTCTGGGCTTTTCTGGCAGGATGCTTCCGTATTCCGTATATGAAGCGGCTATTTGCACGTTCCGCTTCCCTACCCTGTCCAGAACGGCGAACAGCTTTGCTGTGGGGCACTGCGCTTATTTTTGTAGGTTTCGTTGCGGTGCTCTTCGCTCTGTATGGCTGCTACTGGCTGCTGACACAGCATAGCAAGCTGAGTGGCTTCCGTTTCGATGTGCTGTTTACGGTGTACTGGATAAGTGCGCTTATCAGCCTACCCTGGTTGGCGGCAGCCTTATTAGCCGTCTTATACCAAAGTCCCTCAGCCGAATGAAGCTTCGCTTGCAACTGTTCGAGTTCGAGGACTTGCCGTGGTTTCCGGAGGTAGTGCGGGCGGGCATGATGGATTACCTACGCTTCATGATTTCAGGGCTGAAAATCTATCAGCCCATTGTACCTCTCCTGCGCGAGGCGCTCCAGCACACACGGCAAACGGAGCTACTGGAGCTATGCGCCGGCGCGGGTGGCGGCACCGAGGGTGTGTGGCGGGCGTTACAAGCGCAGGACTTTCCGCAGCTGCGCGTCACTCTCACCGACCTCTACCCTCAGCCTACTGCGTGGCAGCATTTGCACGAGCGCACGGACGGCGGGCTCACGTTTTTGCCTACCTCCGTAGATGCTACCCGCGTGCCGGCTACCTTGCCGGGGTTTCGGGTAGTCTTTTCGGCGTTTCACCACTTCCCGCCTGCGTTGGCCGAGGCTATTCTGGTCGATGCCGTGCGGCAGCGGGCGGGCATTGGCGTATTTGAGGGCGCTGGCAAGCACTGGCACGAAGTAGTGCTGGCAGCCCTGGTAATGCCCATAGCCCTGCTGTGCATTACGCCATTTATCCGCCCGTTTCGTTGGAGCCGGCTGCTGTTCACCTACCTCGTTCCTCTGATTCCGGCGTGCACTATCTGGGACGGCGTAGTATCGATTCTGCGCCTGTACCCACCCAACCAACTCCTAGCCTTAGCCCGTCGCGCTGACCCTACTGGCCAGTTTGAGTGGCGTGTGGGCAAGGCGCGCCACTGGTCGGGTTCGCAGGTACTCTACCTCACGGGCTGGCCGAAGAATTAATTGAAAATTGAGAAGTAAGAATTAAAAAGTGTAGGCGATTCTGTCAATTTTACAACCTGTACGACTTCAGCTGTTGCTAAAATGGCTGAAGGTTTACGTAGAGCTACGCGAACAACCGCCTGCTGATTCTCATTCTACTTCTTCCTTTCCTTGTCACTTACTTCTTACCGTCAGGCGCTGCCGTTGTTGCGGATTCCATTTTCGGTGTACCTGATGCCGGTATTCTGGTTTGGGCTGAGCGCTTTGCGCGAGCCATTCAGCCCGTGGCGAGCGGTGGGCGTGTTTGTGGTGCTGCACCTGCTGGCCTACCCTGCCTCCAACGGCTACAATAGCTACTATGACCGCGACGAAGGCAGCATTGGCGGTCTGCGTCAGCCGCCGCCGGTGTCGCGGGAGCTGCTGCATCTGGTGTGGCTGTTTGATGCACTGGCTGTGCTGGGCGGGGCGCTCCTCTCCCTACCCTTTGCCGGGCTGGTAGCCATGTATCTGCTGGTATCGAAGGCGTACAGCTACGAGGGCATTCGGTTGAAAAAATATCCGCTTGTGAGCACGCTGGTGGTTGTGGTGTTCCAGGGAGCCTTCACGTTTGTGATGACGCAAGTGGGGGTAGGCGCTTCTTCTACGGCTATATCGGCCTCCGATAACCTCCTGCTGGCTTTGGTGAGCACGCTGTTTTTATGCGGTTCCTACCCGCTCACGCAGGTATATCAGCACCAAGAAGACGCCCGACGTGGCGACCGGACTTTGAGCCTTCGCCTGGGCATACGGGGTACGTTTGTGTTTGCAGGCGTGGCGCTGGGGATAGGGGCAGCTTTGCTGGTGGCCGTATACGCACAGCGCAACGAGTGGCCGCACGCCCTGCTATTCTTGACGGCTACCCTACCCGTAGTGGGGTTGTTTGGTCGCTGGGCTTGGTTGGTGTGGTACGATGCCAGCGCCGCCAATTTCGACCACACCATGCGCATGAACCAAGTATCGTCGTTGTGCCTGAGCGCGGCGTTTGTGGTAATGCTACTCTGGCGCTGGTGGTAGCGGGCAGCCGAAAACGACAGTCAAGTCCTTGCCGTATTAGTTAGTAATTTATTTCCCCTCCACGGTATGCGCTATTTCGTTGCTCTTTCCTGCCTGCTTCTTACGAGTGCCTGCTATCAGCAGAGTAGTCAATATGCGGGCACTTCTCCCCTCGCTGCCGACACTACAGCCGTCAACGATATGCCACTGGAAGCACCCGATACTAGCCGCGCCGGCAGCGTCTCGGCCCAGTCGGATACGCTGAAGGTGGTGCAGAAGCGGCACGAGTTTTCTACCCCCGGCATGCCCGATGTATTCAGGTTGGTACTGCGCGGCCAGAATGTATTGGATGGGCAGATCGATTTCACTATCATCGCCCACACCGGGCAGGTTATTTTCCACGAAATGCTGTCGGCCGCTGACCTAGAGGCAGCCATGGTTTACGACATGGCTGGTACCTCGCGCCCTACCCCCACCGCCCGCGAGGCCTACGTACGCCGCCGCATGGACGAGTTCTTTGAAGACAAGAATTTTCATCAACCCGCCCTACCCTCTGCGGCTCCTTTGCCTGCTGGCAGCCCCCTCGACCGCAACACGTGGGCCGATATGCAGCGCCGCGCCGATACCATCGGTTTTCAATATCTGGTGGGCAAAGAAGACCGACGCCGTATTGCCTATTCGCCCCTTACCAAGCAAGTGGTGCAGTTAGGTGGCTTTGGGAGCTAGGGAGTGTTTTTCCTACCCTCCTGCTTTCTCAGCTAATGCCTGCTCCAGCCCGGCCGCAAACACGGTATAAGGCTGGTAGCCCTTGGCCACTATATAGCCGTCGTTGCCTACGCGTAGTACGGTGGTGGGCAGGCCCTCCAGGTTGAGCCGACCAACCGTCGTGAACTCCTGCTGCACGAGCGCAGCAGTTTCCGGAGCGCTCCATAGGCGCTGAAAAGCAGCCGCATCTACGCCGTACGGCTGCAACAAAGGCAGATAAGTAGCCAGCTCGTTCAGGTCCTGTCCGTCGCGAAACAAGGCCGTTTGCACATCGTGGGCAAACTGGATGGTGCGCTGCTGGCCACCATCGAGCTGGCGGAATACGACAATGGCGCGGCTCGGTGGCTCCGAGTCAAGCCGCAGTGCGCCTTCCTCGCCCACCGTATGGTAGGCAGCTCCAAACTCCGCCCCCGTAACTTCGCCCACCTGCGCGGCACCGCCACTCAAAAAGTCCCAGCTCTCGCCGATGGAGGCTGCATCGGCACCCGTCAGCATACCACCGCACAGCACTGATACATCTATGCGGCCCGCAAACGCCTGTTGCGCCTGCCGGATTACGGGGCTCATGCCGTAGCACCAGCCACACAACGGGTCGAAGAGGTAGAGAATTTCGGGGCGGTCGGCAGTCTGTTCCATGAGGCAAAGGTAAGAGCTGAATATTATGCCTACTTTGGTTCGAAGTAGTTTAGCTACTTTTCTCTTATTCAATCTATTCTGATGCTACCGGTTTTCCTTTCACTAGCTAGCTTGCTGCCGGCACGCCAGCCCCTACCCGATAGCCTCGTTATTTTCAATGCCAATCGCACCTATCACTACCACGCCGTTTTCGTCAGCCCCACCGGCGACACGCTGAGCCAGGAACGCATCACATTTCAACCTTTGGGGCAGCCCTGGGTAGGACAACCCAAACGACAAACTGGCTTTCAGGTCCGCTATACCTACACCACGCAAGATTCGTTGACGTTTCTAGCCTACCCAAATCCAAAAACTAAACGATTAGACAAACCAGAAAAATATTGGTGGCACAACCAGGAGACTACCGGCGCTATCGAGAATAGACAGGAAATCTGGATGCATCCTATCCGCGGTAATCAGTATGCCTACACCGAAGTGGCGCCATTCCCACAGGTTAAACCCGCGTCGTTACAGGCAGGAGGCGGCTGGCAAGAAAACCCATTATACATTATGATGGGCTGGGGAGCATTTAAGGGAAAGGTTACGCCCACCTACCAGGTTGATAGGCAAGCAACTCGCCAGTACGGTTCACTAACCCTACCCGATTGCTGGCTAATCCATGCCGTTGGTGAGCACAGCAAACTGGGCAAGAGCTACCTCGATTTCTATTTTCATCCGCAATATGGCTTCACCGAAATGCACTACCGCTTCTACGACGGCACGCGAATTTCCTTTGTATTAGAGCAAGCTCTCGATAAGCGGCAACCGTAGTCGGCTTTATACCAAGCAAAAAGCCCGCTTCGCGCAGTGCGAAGCGGGCTTTTTTACTCTTGAACTTCCGTTTAGCCGTTCATCGAAATCAAGAACTCATCGTTGTCCTTGGTGCCTTTCATGCGGTCCTTCAGGAACTCCATGGCTTCAGAGGCCGTCATGTCGGACATGAACTTGCGCAGCACCCAGATGCGGTTCAACTCTTCCTTGCTCATCAGCAAGTCTTCGCGGCGGGTGCCGGAAGCCGGCACATCAATGGCCGGGAAGATGCGCTTGTTGGCAAGCTTGCGGTCCAGCTGCAATTCCATGTTGCCGGTTCCTTTAAACTCCTCGAAGATTACCTCGTCCATCTTGGAGCCAGTTTCGATCAGAGCCGTAGCGATGATGGTGAGCGAGCCGCCGTTTTCCACGTTGCGGGCCGCACCGAAGAAGCGCTTGGGCTTGTGCAGCGCGTTGGCATCCACACCACCCGACAAGATCTTGCCTGAAGCAGGTTGCACCGTGTTATACGCACGCGCCAGACGCGTAATCGAGTCTAGCAGAATCACCACATCGTGGCCGCACTCTACCAGGCGTTTGGCCTTTTCCAGCGCAATGCTGGCAATCTTCACGTGGCGGTCGGCCGTCTCGTCGAAGGTAGAGCTAAGCACTTCGGCCTTCACCGAGCGGGCCATGTCTGTTACCTCCTCCGGGCGCTCGTCAATCAATAGAATAATAAGGTAGACCTCGGGGTGGTTTTCGGAAATGGAGTTTGCGATTTCCTGCAACAGCACCGTTTTACCGGTTTTAGGTTGGGCCACAATCAACCCACGCTGGCCCTTGCCAATGGGGGCAAACAAATCCAGAATACGCGTGCTGTACTGACCGGGCTTGGTAGTCAGCTTGAGGCGCTCCTCCGCAAACAGGGGCGTGAGGTTGTTGAACGGTATCCGGTCGCGGGCTTCCTCCAGGGAGCGGCCGTTTACGCTCTCTACCCCTACCAGAGCAAAGTATTTCTCGCCTTCGCGGGGTGGCCGGATGCTGCATTTTACTGTGTCGCCGGCCTTCAGAGCAAACTGCTTCACTTGCTGGGGCGCCACGTAGATATCGTCGGGCGAGGCCAGGTAGTTGTAGAACGGCGAGCGGAGGAAACCGTAGCCACCATCGGGCATCATCTCCAGCGTGCCTTCGCTCTGGATAGTAATATCCAAATCGTTGCGAGCAGGGGCGGGTTGCTGCTGACGTGGGTTCTGTTGTTGCTCTTCGCGGCGTTGCTGGCGCTGCTGCTCACGAGCGGCAAACCGCTCCTCGCGGCGCTGGTCGCGCTCGGCGCGGTTTTGGTCGCGGTCAGGGCGCGGCTCGCGGTTGTCGCGGTGTGCGTCGTTGCGTTGACCTTCCCGATTTTCCCTACCCTCCCGGTTCTGGTCACGCTCGGGGCGTAGTTCGCGGCCGTCGGTACGCGGGGCGTCGTTGCGCTGAGGTCGGTCGTTGGAGCGGTAGTCGCGGGGGGCATCGTTGCGCTGGCCTTCCCGGTTTTCCCGATTATCGCGACCGTCGCGGTTCTGGTCGCGCTCAGGGCGTGGCTCTCTACCTTCGCGCACAAAGGCCGTGGGTTGGTCGCGCAGAATAGCAGCAGGAGCAGCGGCTTCTTCTGCCGTCACCGACTCGTCGGCCACTGCCACATCGCTAGCAGCTACAGCCGTTTCCAGAGTATTGTCACGGCTGCTTTGCCCATTGCGGGCGCGGCGCTCAGGTCGCTGGTAAAGCTTAATGGGTCGGTCGTTGCCAGTAGCCACCTCCGCAGGAGCTTCTGCAGCGGGAGTAGGAAGTACTTCCGGTTCTTGCGCAGGGGCAGGTGCTATAGCTTCTGGTGTAGGAGCTGAGGCAACTTCGGCTACAGGAGCGGGAGCTTCAGCTACGGCTACTTCTGAAGCGCTGGCCGCTGGAGCTGCTGCCCTAGTAGCACCACGACGTGGAGCAGCAGTGCGCGTAGCACGGCCATTGGCACGCGGCGCAGCTGGGGCATCTGTCGCCTCTACTGGGGCAGGAGTTGTATTTTTTTGAGGCAATTGATCGGCAGGCAAAATAGCCTGTTGATCAAGAATCTTGTAAATCAGATCCTGTTTGCTGAGTCTGCGGAAGTTACCAACCTTAAGCTCTTCTGCAACTTCCTTTAGCTCGGACAGCAGACGGTTCTTCAACTCGTCAATAGTGTACATAATAAGTAGTAGGGGCGAAAGGGCGGGCCCGGGACCAAACACGCGGCTGCATAAGCTACGCTGGGCAACGAAGGCAACCGCCGGGCGGCGCAAAACGCGAAATCAGACGAAGAAAGAATGGAGTACTGGGGAGGCGCTGGAAAATCGGCGTGGGCCTCACAACAGTACAAACTACCTGTAGGCCCGGCAACAGCGGCCGGCTTGTTAACGCAATGTTAGAGTAATACGCGCACTTTGCCAAATGAGATACATGGATTTTTAGAAATTCCACGCTATCCGGGCTATTAGCGGTAGTGCTTGTCTAACGCCAGGCGCACAGCTTCCGTTCCGGCTGCGTACTTTTGCTTTCTCCCATTTCGCGTTATCTCTGTCTTATGTTGCAAGTTTCCGTCCTGCGCGAGCACACCGCCGAGGCGCTGGCCGCCCTCGCCAAAAAGCATTACAAAACCGCCGAAGCCGATGTGCAAGCCGTGCTCGACCTCGACCAGCGCCGCCGTCAGCTCCAGACTGAGCACGACTCGGCTCAGGCCGAGGCCAATGAATTGGCCCGCCAGATTGGAGGCCTCATGAAGGCCGGCAACAAGGCCGAAGCGGAGGAGCTGAAAGCCCGCACGGCCACGCTTAAGCAGCAAACCAAGCAGCACGCCGACGAGCTGACCCAGGTGGAACAGGCCTTGCAGCAAACACTGTGGAAGTTGCCCAACCTGCCGCACAGCAGCGTGCCCGAAGGCCGCTCGGCCCAAGACAATGAGGTGGTGCGCGAAGTAGGCGACAAGCCCACACTGCCTGCCGACGCCCTACCCCACTGGGAGCTGATCAAGAAATACGACATCATCGATTTTGAGCTCGGGGTGAAAATCACCGGCGCGGGCTTCCCGGTGTATAAAGACAAAGGTGCCCGGTTGCAGCGGGCGCTCATCAATTTCTTCCTCGACGAAGCCCGCGCCGCTGGTTACACCGAGATGCAGCCCCCGATTTTGGTGAACGAGGCCTCGGGCTACGGTACCGGCCAATTGCCCGATAAGGAAGGCCAGATGTACCACGACGCCCAGGATAATCTCTACCTGATTCCTACCTCGGAGGTGCCTATCACCAACCTCTACCGCGACGAGATTATCCCGACGGAAAAGCTGCCCATCCGTAATACCGCCTACACGCCCTGCTTCCGCCGCGAGGCTGGCAGCTGGGGCGCCGATGTGCGCGGCCTCAACCGTCTGCACCAGTTCGATAAGGTAGAGATTGTGCAGATCACGCAGCCCGAGGAAAGCTACGCTACCCTGGATCAGATGGTAGCGCACATCGAAGGCCTGTTGCAAAAGCTGCAACTCCCCTACCGCGTGCTGCGCCTCTGTGGCGGCGACATGGGCTTCACCTCCGCCCTCACTTACGATTTAGAAGTATGGAGCGCTGCCCAGCAGCGGTGGCTGGAGGTGAGTTCGGCTTCCAACTTTGAAACCTACCAGGCCAACCGCCTTAAGCTACGCTACCGTGCCGAGGGTGGCAAAACGCAGCTGTTGCACACGCTCAATGGCTCTGCGCTGGCCCTACCCCGCATTGTGGCGGCCCTGCTAGAGAACAACCAGACGGCAGATGGTATCCAGTTGCCGGAGGTGCTACACTCGTACTGCGGGTTTAGCCAGATTGGGTAATATTTCAGCATAATCAGCATAAATAAAGGGCCGTTACGCTATAGCGTAACGGCCCTTTATTTATGCTTTGCGTCAGGCTACGAAGTAGGTTACTACGATTTTACAGGAGTGTAAGGAAATTTCTTGGAGGCGTTCCGCATCAGCGCATCTACTACGTTTTCGGTGGAGCTGGAAACTGATCCGGAAGCCAGGTAATCATATTTCCACAGCAATTTACCTGCATCGTGCTCGTGAATATTTACAGTGATGTTGGCTTGGTTGGTGGCACCCCAGGCACCTACCAGAAGGCCTACGGCCACGGCGGCGCCGTCGCTCATGGGTTTCGAGGTACGTACGCTGGTGCTCAGTACGGCGTCTACACCCAAAAGCTGCGCAATTTCCTGTGGCGCCCGAGTACGCAGGTCGGCATAGGTTAAGTTGTTTTGACGTAGCAAGGCGTTGGTTTGCGCTACATCCTGGAAAGCCACCGTGTAGCCGCGCTGCTGGCTACGGCGCAGCAGCCACGCATAAATTTTCTCTTGGTAATCTACTCCACTCTGCCGCTCCATATCGTGCAGCTGTTCAGGAGTCATGTTACGGGCTTGGTTAGGACGAAGCTGCATAGAAACAGCTGCTGGTAGAATGGCCACTACTTTGTGCTTGGGAGAATACGCACGAAAATCATTTGCCATATAAATTTGTGGACCGCAAGAAGTTACAGTCAATGCAACAGCACAAAGCACCCACATGCAGAGAGTACAAATTCGCATAAAATAATGTAAATGGAGAAAGGAGGAAATAGAATTTTAACCTGACTAAGGCATTAGAGACCATAGCGAATATTAGGCCGAAATTCTATTCATTTCTTTTCTATAGCAACTCCTCTCTTACCGTCCATCTCGAAGAGGTGGCAAGTTCAAATTGAAGGATATTTCGCGCATGCATTTGAAATGCCCCTGCGGACACTGCGCAAAGCCAATTTTGGAGCACGGTCGGCACGCTAGCCCTTCCACCTCCAGCACCCGAAACTCGGTACGGTAGGGGTACATGCCAAAAGCCGGCACTGTGTTGCCCCACACACTAAAAATTTCCTTTTTGAAAGCCGCCGCAATGTGCATCAGCCCGGTGTCGTGGCTGACCACGAACTGCGCCTGCCGCACCAGCGAGGCCGATTGGTGCAGGTTGAATTTACCACAGGCGTTGTAAATGAGAGCCTTGGGGGCTTGAGGGCTTGGGGGCTTGGGAAAGTAGTAAGGGCTATCGGGAAGCTGCGGGGTAGGCGGTGTGGGGGTAGCTGCTTGCTTTTCGAACGCCAATTCTACCACGTGGCCAGTGCTTTCATCCTCAGGGCCGCCGAGCAGTACTACGGGGCGGCCTAACTTCCCGCACAGCTCAATAATGCGCTCCACGGGTAGGCGCTTAGTGGCGTGCTGTGCCCCAATAGCAAAGGCTACGTAGCCGCGCTGGAAACCCGCGGGCAAAGCTGTAGCCAGGTCTACCTCATCTTTTTCGGGAATGAAATAATCTAGGCCCTGGCCGTCGTTGTGCACACCCAGGGGTGCGGCTGCAGCCAGGTAGCGGTCCACGATGTGCACGTGGGGTAGGCGGTTGAGCTTGAAGCGAACTAGGAGCCACTTCCGTAAGTTTAGCTTGTCGAAGCTGCTGCTGGGCACGCGCAGTTGCACCTTTAGCAGGCTGGTGCGCAGATTATTATGCAAATCAACGATATAGTCGAACTGTTCGGCGCGTAGCTCCGCTGCCAATTCGCGCAGGGAGCCAGTCAGGTAATGCCCTTTCTTGATGTATGGGTTCGACTCGACCAGCCCCCGGTAAGCAGGTTTGGTGCAGAAGTGTACCTCTGCGCCGGGCAGCTGTTGCCGGATGGCGCGCACCACGGGGGTAGTGAGCACAATATCGCCGATGGAGGAAAAGCGCAGAATCAGGATTTTCATGCAGTTTTCTTACTCAAACAACGATTTTTTGTACTCCAGCGGCGGCTTGATGTTGGCCTTCCGCGCCGCAAAATACGCGTCCACTTCCTCCACCGCTAGCGCATTGAAAGTCATTTCGGGCGTCAGCATTCCTTTACGGCCCATCAGCACGCCGTAGCGCATATCGGCGTAGCCATCGGTGTGGTGGGCGTCGGGGTTGATGCTGAGGCGCACGCCCTGGTCGAGGGCGTAGCGCACCCAGCGCCAGTCCAGATCGAGGCGCCAGGGGTTAGCGTTGATTTCAATGATAACCCCATGCTTGGCGCAAGCATCGATAATGGCTTTAAAATCGAGTGGGTAGCCCTCCCGGCGCAACAGTAGGCGGCCGGTGGGGTGGCCCAGCATGGTGCAGTAGGGATTTTCGATGGCGCGCAGCATCCGCTCGGTGGCTTTGCGCTCATCCATGCGCAAGTTGCTGTGCACGGAGGCCACCACAAAATCGAAGGAGTTGAGCACATCAGGTGTGTAGTCCAACGCCCCATCACTCAGAATATCGCACTCAATACCCTTGAAAATGCGAAACGGCGCTAGCTCCTGGTTCAGCTGGTCGATTTCCTGCTGCTGCTGGCGCACACGCTCTGGCGTGAGGCCATTGGCGTAGTGCGCTGCCTGCGAGTGGTCGCAAATGCCGAGGTACTGGTACTGATGGTCGCGCAGCCACTCGGCCATCTGGCGCAGGGTATGGGCACCGTCGGAGTAGGTGCTGTGGTTGTGCAGGGAGCCGCGCAGGTCGGTTTCCTCCAGCAGGCGCGGAATTTTCTGCTCTTTGGCCAAGGTCAGTTCGCCCCTACCCTCGCGCAACTCAGGCACCACGTATTGCAAGCCAGCTTTCTCGTAGATGGCTTCTTCTTGATAAAACTTCTCTTTTTTCACCAATTGCCGCAGGGTGGCCGGCTGGCCGGGCGCGGTGCTAGGTAGGGCTTCGGTGAGGTGTGCTTCGTTGCCGGTCAGCAGAAACAGCTGGTTGGTGAAGTTCTCCTTGGTCACGAAATGCACCTGCACCTTCACGCCCGACTCGGTGGCGGTGCCGCGCCAGCAGTACACCCCGCATTGGGTAGGCTCGGCGGTGAGACCTTCCAGCGCATGTAGAGCCTCGTGGCCGCGGTCGGGGGTAGACGTGGCTGCCACCAACACCACCGTTTCGATGGTTTCGAGGCTACGGCGCAGCTCTCCGGCCACAGCTATCTGCTCGGTGCGCAGGGCTTCGCGCAGGCGGGCTTGCAGGTCGGCGGCCAGGGCCTCGGCCTGCGGGAACAGCAGCTTGCCTTTGCTTTGGCTGGTGAACTCCAGCGCTGCCAAAATAGTATCCTGGGTCTTTTTGCCGAAGCCTTTCAGCTTGCTGATCTGGTCCTGCTCGGCGGCTTCGCGCAGCTGCTCGGGACTCTCGATACCGGCCTCGCGCCACAACTGGCGGATCTTCTTAGGACCGATGCCTTTGATGTTCAGCAGCTCTACTACGCCGGGCGGCGTGAGGGCCAGCAGACGCGTAAGCTCGTCAAACGAGCCCGTATCGAGCAGCTCGGCCACGCGAGCAGCGGCGCTTTTGCTCAGGCCGGTGCGGTCGGGCAGGCCCGTACGCTCCACATCGGCCACCTGAAAGTTGAGCTGATCGAGAGCATTGGCAGTGCCTTCGTAGGCGCGGATTTTAAACGGATTCTCGTCGTGCAGCTCCAGCAGCTGAGCCGCCAGTTTAAAAGCCCGAATCAGGTCACGATTGGTCACGGGGTAGGGAACTTAGGTGGTAGGGCCGCGCGGGGCGCCGAGGCCAGGTAGGGCGCAGCTCGGTAAAGATACGGGCAAACTGGTAGCTTACGCCCCGTTTTGCTTCAACAGACCTCTAGCGAGGTGGTTGCCGTATATACCGTTACGTACGTTTCAGACCAAGCGCTGCCCTGTTTGCAGCTCACGCCGTTTTCATTTTATTTGACTTGGGTACTATGCGCCTTTTTTCTCTCCTCGGTTTTCTGAGCATCCTGTTGCTGGCGTCTACATGCACGCGTTCCGACCTTAACCTGCGCAAGCTGGAGGGCACCTGGCTGCATGCCCACGAGGAAGATCAAGATGGCGTACTCGTTTACCGCCCAAACACCTATGCGTTTCCGCCCTCGCGGGGCCGCACCGGCTTCGCCTTCGACCGCGCAGGCTTGTTCACGCAGTACGACATTGCCCCCACCGATGGCCTGGAAGGCCACGAAGGCACCTGGAAAATGGATGGCGACCATATCGTGCTTGTCTCCTTTGAAGACAAACAGGAGCCGGAGTACCGTTTGGAAATCGTGTCTTTGGAAAATAATGTGCTGAAAGTGCGGCGGCTGGAGAAGTGACATGCAACGCTTGGCAAAGTGTGAGCCTCTTACTATCGTTCACATCTATATGTCCTATTCATATGCGTATTGCTGTACTTTTTGTTGGTTGCCTTCTTAGCCTACTCCTCGGTGCCTGCTCGAAAGACGACGATCCTACTGCTACCGAAATAGCTGACAAGTTAGAAGGTTCGTGGCTGTATTCTTATGAAGAAAGCCGGGATGATGTATGGATATACCGGCCCGAAACTTACGCGTTTCCGCCTTCGCGAGGCCGCACCGGCTTCGCCTTCGACCGTGCTGGCTTGTTCACCCAGTATGACATTGCCCCCACCGATGGTATATACAGCCGCCCGGGCACTTGGAAAATGGATGGCACCCACACCCTAATCATTTCCCTGGATAATCAACTGTCGCCAGATTATCGCTTAGAAATCGTGTCGCTGAAAAATAATGTCTTAAAAGTGCGGTACCTGCACTAGCGATTTGCAACGTGTTGGGCAAGATGTCGCTCTTCTTTACGTTACATCAATACCTATCTAGCTCTGCTACTATATATGCGCTTTTTCTTATTGCTCAGTTGCCTTTTATTCATCAGCCTAACCTTTGATGCCTGCTCCGCCGACGACGACAGCGTATCGCCGGAGGAAGTGAATTCGTATTTGCTTGGGCAACTGTGGCTAAACTCCTACGAGGCCCGGCCCGACGAAACGCCTACCTACCGCCCACAGGACTACGCCTGGGCCGAGCAGCCCGTGCGCTACAACATGCCCTTTGAGGGCGGCGATGGGTTTCGGTTTGAGAAAGACGGCACCTTGCTCTACATCGCGCCTGGGATTGGCCCTGGCCCTACCCGGCACCAAGGCGTGTGGTGGCAGAGCGATGATAAAACCATTTTCTACGTACACCTCAACGACAACTACCGGCCCGATTTCCAAATACAGATTACAGCGGCCAGCAGTGATTTGCTGCGCGCCCGCTACCTAAAATAGCAGTGCATACCCCGCCGAAGCGGCCTACCTGGTTCCAACTGGGTAGGCCGCTTTGTTATAAGTTTGTAGTTCTCATTTTCCGTTTGCTTTCTATGAACTACTGGCTCGTGAAGTCCGAACCCGAAAAATATTCCTGGCAGGACTTTCTACAAGAAGGCCGCACCGATTGGACCGGCGTGCGCAACTACCAGGCCCGCAACTTTTTGCAGCAGATGCAGCCTCAGGACTTGGTGCTGTTCTACCACAGCGTATCCGATAAGGAAGTGGTAGGCGTGGCCGAAGTGGTAGCCCCTGCCGCACCCGATGCTACGGCCGAAGCTGGCAGCTCATGGGTGGCCGTGGCCCTGGCCCCACGTGAGGCCCTACCCCAGCCTGTCTCGCTGGCCCAGATAAAGGCCGATGAGCGCCTGACTCAGATAGCCCTATTGCGTCAGTCGCGGCTATCCGTGATGCCGCTGCGCCCCGAGGAGTTCGACATCTTGCTGGCGTTGGGCGCTGGGTAGAGCTTTTTGCTTTTTAATGCTTCTAGTCGCCATCCTAGTCGGCCCTACTGTTGTGCGGGGCCGACTTTTTTTATGGAAAATAGCATCGATTGGCATCGGGTAGTAGTAAACCAACTCGTGGGCGCTGGCTTTTCTGGTTGATTTGTCGTAATTCTACCACTACGCTCTTTCTACACCTATCGATGAAGCTATTTTTACTACCCTTGCTCTGGTTGTGCATGGGCACAGCGCTGGCCGCCCAAGAGCCCACGCAGCCCGCCCGCCTGGAGTTGCCGCTAGATGCCTACAACAGCGAGGTCAGCATTCAGCCCCTACCCGCCGATAGCAGTGTGGTGCTGCTGGTGGAGCAGTTAAAACCTGGTGCCTATACAACTACTCTCAGCTTTCAGAAATACAACCATCAGCTGAGTCCCGTGTGGTCGTCGCCGCTGGAGGTGCCCAAGGGCTTTTCCTTCGACCGACTTACGGCCGATGGCATGCTGGTATACGCGCTTTTCAGGCACGACTTATTAGCCAAGCAGCTCTGGATAGCCGAGTTGGATGCCCAGACTGGGGCCGTGTATGCGCACATGTTTGAGGCCGAAGATGTGCGCTCCATCTACGACTTTCGAGTGCTGCGCGGGCAAGCCTTCCTGACGGTGATGGTTGAAAATCACCTCACCGCTTTGCTGCTGAATTTGCGGCGCAACCGCATTGGCTCGTTGCCCGCTATCTACGAGCAGCTGCCTACCAACTTCACCTTTTCCGTTGACCCACTGGCACACCGCGTCGACTTCATCAGCAGCCAGAGTAATGGCTACAAAACGCGCCTGCAAGTGAAAGAGCTGTCGGCCGAAGGTCAGCTGGTGCGCTCGGAGTTTGTGCAGGCCGAGAGCGACCGAAACCTGCTGATGGCCCAGCTCAGTCCTGGCTTCCGCGACCGGCTACTGCTGGGCACTTACAGCCTACGCGACACGCGCTACGCCCAGGGTTTGTTTGTAGCTGATCTGAACGAGGCGCCTACCCTCACCGGCAGCCGCCGCAGTCTGCGCTTCTACGACTTCCTAAACCTGAAGCACTTCTTTGATTTTGTGTCGCCAAAGCGGGCGGTACGGCTGAAAGTGCGCGGCGAGCAAATGCGCGCCACCAACCGCCACCTGCGCCTGCACTACCGCCTGCTCACGCACGAGCTGCTGCCTACCCCCGAGGGCTACGTACTGGTAGGCGAGGTGTACAATCAGCGCTTTCGCAACACGGTTCCCTACCAGCCCAACACGGGCATGCCGCTGGGGGCCTACAACAACACTGAGGGATACTACACCACGCACGCCATCGTTTGTGGATTCGACCGCCAAGGTAATCTATTGTGGGACAACACCTTTGTACTGCAAAATGCCCGCAGCTACGATCTGGTTGAAATGGTGCAGCTGCGTCCCCTACCCGGCGGCCGGCGCTTTGTTATGGCGTACCTGGATGAGTACCGCATTCGGTACAAGATTATCGACGGTGCCAACGCTTCTTCCAACGACCTGATGGTGCCTGTGCAAACCACCCTGGCCAACGCTAAAGAAAAAGCCAATAATGCTACCCAGCAGGGTATGCTGGCCTGGTATGGCAGCCGGTTTCTGGCCTTTGGCTACCAGCACATTCGGGGGGCTAATGGGGCCAGCCGCGACGTATATTTCCTGAATGCCGTGGCCTTTGACGGCACTACTGCGCAGTAAACAGCCGAAAAGGCAGTAGCGGAATTTGGCGCAATTTAGGCGCATGAAACGCTATGCCTTTTCCTTAGTAGCCGCCGTGGCGCTGCTGCTGAGTGGCTGCCGGGCCAGTGGCCCCGGCACGCCGGCCCGCACCGTGGCCGAATTTTTTCGCAAGTATGATGGCCGCCCTGGCTTTCGCACCATCGAGTGGTCGGCGGGCCTAACGACCCGGCTGCTGCTGGGCCGCCTGGGCAAGCTCGGCGGCGACAACGACTTAGCGCAGGCGCTTTCCTCCATTCGCAGCTGCAAGGTGCTGGCCTTCGCGCCTACCACCTCCAGTGCCCGCAGGCTCACCAACGAGGGCCTGACCCAGGAGGTGGATGGCTTATTGCAAAACGAGCGGTACACGCCCTTAGCCGTATCTGCCCCCGACAACAGCACGGCGCTACGCTACGCCATTCGGCAGCAGGGCGACCGGGTACAAGAAATGGTAGCTACCGGTCACCTCAACAACGCCCCTGACTCGTTTGTGCTAGTAGATGTCAGCGGCACCTTCACGCGGGCGCAGGCCGAGCGGCTGGCGGAGTTTCTACCCAATGTGGTGCGAGAAACGGCGCAGTAGTCATTTCCTATCAACACAAAAAAGGGCGAACCAGTGGTTCGCCCCTTTTGCTTTAGCGCAGCGCAGGATTAGGGTTGCGGCTGGCTAGGGATGTAGAATTCGAACTTGAACTCGGCGCGACGGTTCTTCGACATGTTGGCGCGCGAGGTGTTCGGAGCAGCCGGACGGCTCTCACCGAAACCTTCGGTTGGGATGCGGTTAGTGTCGATGCCTTTGCCGGTGAAGTAGGTCTTAGCCGACTCAGCACGACGCTCCGACAAGCCTTGGTTGTACTCATCCGTACCGCGGCTGTCAGCGTGGCCCGAGATGCGCAGGCTATACTCGGGGTGGTCTTGCAGCACTTTCACCATCTTATCGAGGGTAGTGTAAGAGCTACGCTGAATTACCGTGCTGTTGGTTTCGAAGCGGATGGGTTGCTCTAGTTTGCGGATTTCAGCTGGGATGGGCAGCGGGCAACCAGTAGAGTCAACCGTTACACCAGCTGGAGTGCCGGGGCACTTATCTACGTCGTCGTTCACGCCGTCGCCGTCAGAGTCTACTACTACTGGGCAGCCGGTTGCGTCAACCTGGGTACCAGCGGGAGTGTTGGGGCACTTGTCGTCTTTGTCGGGCACACCGTCACCGTCTGAGTCTGGGCAGCCGCGCAGAGCAGGCAGGCCGGGGGTATCGGGGCACTCGTCTTCCGAGTCACGCACGCCGTCACCGTCGCGGTCGGGGCAGCCTTCCAGCGAAGCTAGGCCCTTCTCGTCGGGGCACTTATCTTGGTAATCTGGTACACCGTCGCCGTCGCGGTCAAGTGGGCAGCCATTCTCGTCTACAGCTACGCCAGCAGGCGTGTCGGGGCATTTGTCTTTACGGTCTGGTACACCGTCGCCGTCTGTGTCCTTGGCTTTGCCGAAAGCAATGTTCAGACCAGCAGAGTGTTGTAGGAAGCGGTCATCCCAGCCGTCGCTGTCGCCACCCGTGCTACCATCGAAGTTAGCTTTGTAGCCTACTACCTGCGAGGTCTGCACGAAGATGCCGATGTTGTCGCTGATACGGAAGTTGATACCCAGGCCTGCTTGACCAGCAAATTTCGTTTCGTCTTTGTTGATGTTAGACGTTACGTTGTTAGCACGGTACTGACCTTCGCGGCTGTAGAAGAGGACACCGGGCGCTACTAAGATGTAGGGCTGAATGAACGCATCTTCCTTCAGTGCCCAGCCGTTGTTCAGCATCAGCTTGATCGGCACATTAGCGCTTACCACGTTGGTAGCGAAAGAGCTAGCGCCAACCGTTTTCTTCAGCTCAGCATAGCTACCCTGCAAACCAATGCTCAGACCGGGAGCAATGTACTGGTTGATAGAAATGCCAGGGCCCCACTTAGAGCGGCTGAAGTCCCAGTAATCGGAGCCCAGATTGCCTTTGTACTGGAAAGCATTGGCCGATAGACCAACCACCGTCTTGTGGTCGGAGGTCTGCGCCTGGGCTTTGGGGGCGGCTGCGAACATGGCTAGTCCGAGTGCCGCCGTTGTGGTTAAAAGGTGTCTCATACAAGAGAAAAAATTGGGTAAAACTTGTAGTAGATCCGCTCAATATGGGAGAGAGCATGAGGCGGAATATGCTGCCTATACCGTTCCAGGCAGAATAAAGTTGTAGCAGGCATGTACTCGACTACCTATAGGCTACACCTATTCACTACCCTACAAAGCCCATTTTCAAGCAAATCGGCCGCATTTTAGGCCTAAAATCCCAGCATAAAAAAATATATTTTATTCATTGAATATAACAAACAGAGCCTCAGAAGCTCTGGTCCGAAATTAAAATTCCCGCCCTGCTACACGTTGGCAGCAGGGCGGGAATTTTGGCGGATTCTTGTAACGGCGCCGAATTTAGCGGCTGGCTTGCATCAGGCGCTCAATATCATCGGCTTCCAGCGGGATGTTTTTCATCAGGTCATCATTGCCGGTTTCGGTGATGAGAATATCGTTTTCGAGGCGTATGCCAAGCCCCTCTTCCCGGATGTAAATACCCGGTTCGCAGGTGTACACCATACCCGGCTCAAACACCCGGTATTTGTCGCCTACATCGTGCACATCGAGGCCGAGGTAGTGGGAAGTACCGTGCATGAAGTATTTTTTATACAAAGGCGCAGCGGGGTCCTGGTTCTTCACGTCGTTGGCGTTAAGCAAATCCAGCTTGATCAGCTCCTGCTCCATATGGCGCCCCACGGCAGCATGGTAGTCCTCAATGTTGTTGCCGGCTACTAGCTGCGAAGTCGCGAACTTCATCACGCTGAGCACGGCCTCATACACGTCGCGCTGACGCTTGGTGAACTTGCCATTGACGGGGATAGAACGCGACAAATCGGCGGCGTAGTTGGCGTACTCGGCCCCAAAGTCCAGCAACAGTACGTCGCCGTCCTTGCACTCGCGCTCGTTGCTGACGTAGTGCAGGATACAAGCGTTTTCGCCCGAGGCGATGATGCTGCTATAAGCCGGTCCGCGGGAGCCGTGGCGCAGAAACTCGTGGAAGATTTCGGCCTCAATCTCGTATTCCATCACACCGGGCTTCACAAAGCCCAGCAAGCGACGGAACGCTTTATCAGTGATATCAGCAGCCTTACGCATCAGCCGGATTTCTTCCTGGCTCTTGATGGCGCGCAATTGGTGCATGAGCGGCGCCACGCGGCGGTACTGGTGCAGAGGGTAGGCCTCGCGCAGCCATTTGCCAAAACGGGCATCGCGGGTTTCCACCTCTACCACCGCCCGAATGTGCTCGTTGCTATTCAAATACACGTTTTCAGCTTCGTTCATCAGTGCTGGCAGCACCGATTTAAACGAGTCAAGCCACATAATGGTAGGCACTCCCGACTGCTGGCGGGCCTGGTCTTTGGTGAGCTTATAGCCTTCCCACACCAAAATATGCTCGCTGGTTTCGCGCAGAAACAGGATTTCGCGGTACTGCGGCAGCTTGGCATCCGGAAAAATCACCAGAATGCTTTCCTCCTGATCGCCCCCGGAGAGGTAGAACAAATCGTTGTTTTGCCGAAACGCCATAGTACCATCGGCATTCGTGGGCATGATGTCGTTGGCATTGAAAATAGCCAGCGATGCTGGGGGTAGCAACTTCTTGAAACGGCGGCGGTTTTCGGTGAACAGCTGTGGGTCGATGGGGCCGTAGCGCATGGAAGGACAGGTATAGAAGATGAGGGCGACGCCAAAACGGCGCCGCAGCAAGTTAACAGATTGAACCGGCGATTGTCCTAAAAAGCCACTTCCTATCCCACCAGCAAGCGCTGCACGGTGGCTACCAGCTGGGCTTCGTCGAGGTGAGTGAGGCAGGGTGGGGCGTCGCCGAAACGGCACTGGTTGCGCTGGCAGCCCCCGCACGGCACCGGGCCGGGCGCCCGCACCACGGCTGCCCGCGCTGAGTGGTAGGGCCCCGTATTATGCTCATTGCCCGGCCCAAAGCACACCACTACCGGCGTGCCCAAGGCGTTGGCCACGTGCACCGGCCCCGAATCGGTGGAAAACAGCAGCGGGGCCGCACCTAACAGCGCCACTAGGCCCGGCAGGTCGGTGGTGCCGGCCAGGTTGAGCACGCCCTCTCGCTCGGTGACTGGCAGCATCGCCACGATATCCTCATTACGGGCTTGCTCGCGACGGCTCCCAAGCAGCCCTACCCGCTTACCTGGCGCTACCTGCCGCATGGCCCGAATCAGCTCGGCGGCTTTGGCTTCGGGCATACGGCGGGCCTGCGCTTCGGAATTGAAATTGAGCAGTAAGGGCGGTGCGGGCGCGTCAGTAGGCAGCGGCAAAGCTTGCAGGCGCACGTCGCCGGTGCGGGGGGCTGGTGGGTGGGGTAGCAACGCCAAGTACTGGTCGGCGCGGTGCTGACTGGGTTGTAGCTGATGCATGTGCGTGAGCAACAAGCCCCGACCATCGGTGGCGTACCCCACCCGCTGCCGGGCGCCACTGCCCAGGCCTAACAGCGCTGCAGAGAAAGAGTTGGGCAGGGTATAGTAGGCAGCAAATGGGCCGTGCTGCCGCCGCAGCCAGTGGCCAAAACACCACGCTCCCACTGGTCCCCGCCACTCCGTCTTGCTGAACGGGTGCACCGTAGCCACCATACCAGCAGGCAACAGCAACGGCACCAGTGGCGCCAACTCAGCCTTCGTGACGAAGTGCAGGTGAGCCGAGGGATAGCGCTGATGCAGGGCGCGCACAAAACCAGCGCTCATCACCACATCACCCAACCAGTTTGGAAGCCGAACAAGAACACGCATAGCCTGGCAATGTTACGGGATTATAGGGAGAGGAATAAAATTCGGCCAGCATTTTGCATTATACCAATAAATACGTTTTTCTTATCAGTTGGCTTTTTCCAATATAGCGATGCTGACCACCCGCCCTACCCTACTTATTCAAACTGGTTCGCTAACCGATGTCATTCTACTCACAGCACTTATAGAGCAGCTGCGTATTGTTGATCCAACCAGTGTTTTAGACGTACTCATACAGCAGGAACACAGCAGCATACTACAAAATCATCCTTCTATAAATCAAATAATTACAGTAGAAAAACCACAAATCAAACTTCCCGTTGCCCATCAGTTGCTGCGGCAGATTCGGGCAGCTAACTATCATCGGGTCATCAACTTACAGTCCTCTACTGCTACGGGCTTGCTAACGGCTTTTTCGGGCGCTGAAGAGAGAATAGGATTTACTAAAAATCCGCTATCAACAGGCTTTACCCGGTCTGCCACATATTTCATTGCTTCTGATACGCACGAGGTAGCGCGTAACATGCAACTGCTTGCTTTACCCGATTATACGCCCCTCACGTTGCCGCGCCTCTACCCCACTTTTGCTGACATGGAGGCGGTTATGCCCTATAAGTTGGTAGGCGACTACCTATGCCTGGCGCCCGGCGCCGACCAGCGTACCCGGCAGTTGCCTACGGAGCAGTGGCTGAAGCTGCTGGCCGTCCTACCCGCCCGTTACACAGTATACCTAGTAGGCACTTCTGCCGATGCTGCTGTGTGCGCAGAGCTAGCAACGCGTAGCCACCGGTCAGGAGTCGTTAATCTGGCTGGGCAATTATCGGTACTGGCTACGGCGGCGCTGCTGCGTGGGGCCGTGCTCAACTACGTACTCGATTCGGCAATGCTGCACCTGTGCTCGGCAGTGGCAGCGCCTACCTGCGCCGTGTACTGCTCCACGTCGCCCACTTTCGGCTTTGGGCCGCTTAGCCCCCAGGCCTGGATAGTGGAAACCGCAGCATCACTCGAGTGCCGCTCCTGCGATGTGACGGGATATGCCCAATGTCCACTCACGCATTTTCTATGCGGCCGGGGCATCGGCACGGCCCAGTTGCTGGCACCTCTAGCCGAAGCAGAACAACTCCAGCGCCTAGCCGCACCGCCGAAAGAGGTGTATCGCGAGCTGATGCGGGCGTAGCACTACGGCTTCTTTCGCGGGCTTTTGTTGCTCTTTTCGTACGTTGCCCTCGCGCAGCACGTACCTTTGCAACTACGCACCGGGCTTGGCTGTTATAGTAGCCCGGCCGGCCTCTACCCCGGTCCGCCGGGGTTCTGCTTTTCTACTTCTCTGCTTTTCCCGACGAATGCTCGACTACGATTTGCTTGAACTGCCCAACGGCATTCGAGTACTGCATAAACAGGTACCCCACACTAAAATTGCGCACTGCGGCTTTCTGCTGGACATTGGCTCGCGCGACGAGCGTCCCGAACAGCAGGGCCTGGCGCACTTCTGGGAACACATGGCGTTCAAAGGCACCGAGCGCCGCAAAAGCTTCCACATTCTCAACCGTTTGGAGACGGTGGGCGGTGAGCTGAATGCCTACACAACCAAGGAAAAAATCTGCTTCTACGCGTCGCTGCTCAGCACGCACTTCGAGCGGGCCTTTGAACTGCTGACTGACCTAACCTTTCATTCCGTTTTTCCAGAAAAGGAAATCGAGAAGGAGCGAGGCGTGATTCTAGAAGAAATGTCGATGTATCTCGACGCGCCCGACGACGCCATCATCGATGATTTTGATGAGGTAATTTTCGGCCAGCACGCCCTGGGGCACAACATTCTGGGCACGCGCCAAAGCGTAAGTGGCTTTCAGCAGGCCGATTTTCGGCAGTTCCTGACTGAAAACGTACGCACCGACCGGTTGGTATTCAGCTCGGTGAGCAACCTGCCGTTTAAGGAGGTAAAGCGCCTGGCCGAAAAATACCTCGCGCCCCTACCCGCCCGCCTGGGCGACCGGCCCCGCACTGCCTTTGCCGGCTACCAGCGCCGCGAATTGCTGGAGCGCAAGCCCATCACGCAGGCACACTGCCTCATCGGCGGCCCCGCCTATGCCATTGACGACGCCCGCCGGATTCCGTTTTTCCTGCTCAACAACGTGCTGGGCGGCCCCGGCATGAACTCACGCCTGAACCTAGGTGTGCGCGAAAAGTTTGGTCTGGTCTACGCTATCGACTCCACCTACTCGCCCTACACCGATACTGGCATGTTTGGTATCTATTTCGGCACCGAGAAAAAGCAGGTCAATCGCACCATTGGCTTGGTGCAGAAGGAATTGAAGAAGCTGCGCGAGAAGCCACTTGGTGGCTTGCAGCTACACACGGCCAAGGAGCAGCTAATGGGCCAGCTGGCCATGGCCGAAGAAAGCAACGGCGGCCTGATGCAGCTCCTCGCCAAAAGCACCCTGGACCTGAACCGCGTAGAGCCCATCACCGAAATCTTTGATCGGGTACGCACCATCACCGCTACCGAGCTGCTGGATATGGCCAACGACGTGCTGCGGGAAGATAATTTGAGCGTCTTGCAGTACGTGCCGGAATAAGGTGAGTAGTGGGTAATCCTACGGCTGTTATCCTGAGCAGAGCGAAGGACCTTCTCACACTAGGACAACACTAGGAAGAACGCCCTACGGTGCACTCATTCAGCCTTGCTAAGTGAGTGCACCGTAGGGCGTTCTTCCTACATCTATTTCTTCGCTAAAGTAGCTTCGCCGTAAGCGACAAACATCCTCGCTTCTGGATATGCTACGTGGATCAACCCGTCGTTTAGGTGACAATGTATTTTTCCTACCTGGAAGGGCGTTCTGGATCGGCGGGTTATAGGCTGAAAATAATATTGATCAAAAAAGATAATCCTGTCGTGCTGGCGTTTGATAAATAGTAAATCAAATGTGTAATATAAATCCCAATTTGTACGGCTCACGACGTAGTGACTTGGGTTACGCTGAGGTTGCCGCCGAAACGTTATAGCCTTTTTGCGTTGCTGTACTGCTTTTTGTACATCTGCATTTTGTAACAATTGTTGAGCATCAAAATATAGTGTGTCACCTTGCCCTCTGCAATAATGCGCTAAAAACTGTGTAGCACGCGGGTACTGTAGTTGTCCTCCCAAAAGAAGCAGTCGATAGAGCGTTTTTAGGGCTAATCGGTCAAATGTCGTCGTACGTTTTGTAAGGGCACGAGCTTCAACACTATTAAGAAGATACTGTGTGACTCCAGCGTCACCAGTTATGAATACAACTACCAGAATAGAAGATAGAATTATGCAGCCAGTCAGAACGCCGGTACTAAGTACTTTTCGTAAACTAAATCTACGTTTCATATCTACCGTGCAATATCACAGACAACACCAATAAGCAATTGACAAAGATTATAATAGTGCAATATTCGCAACATAGCAATCTAATTCAAAACTCGCTCAACCACTCTTTATGCCCATCTTCGGCCACATCGCTTCTTACCGGCCGGGCGACTTATTTGAGAACCGCTTAGCGTTGGCGTTATCTGGAATGCACCGGCCGAGGCGAGCCGGTGTGAGCGGCACGCAGGCCGAGGGTGCCGACTCGATTGTACTAGCTGGCGCGTACGAGGATGATGAGTTTGGTGAGGATGAAATCATCTATTCTGGCAGTGGTGGGCGCGACCTACGTACGGGTCGGCAGGTGACTAACCAGGAAATGATAGGGCGCAATTTGGCATTGCGCCGCAGCCAGGAAACCGGCCAGCCCGTGCGCGTGCTGCAGAAGGTGAGGCACGAGGGTAGGGAGCTGTTTCGCTACGAGGGATTGTTCCGGGTCACAAAGCATTATTTTGCGCAGGGCAAGGCTGGTTTTCAGGTGCTGCTCTTTCATTTGGTACCGCTCTCTACCTGATTGCGTGTTACTTTGCGGGCTTACTGCAGTCTAGCTGCCCTACCCTTCGCGCGTATGCCGTTCACCCTTGCTCACCCGGCCATTATCGTACCGCTGCTGTATAAAGGCCGCCGCTGGCTGTCGGCTACAGGCCTGATTTTGGGCAGCATGTCGCCCGATTTCGAGTATTTTCTGCGGCTACGACCCGGTGGCGGCTTTGGCCATTCTGTGGCTGGTATATTTCAGCTTGACTTGCCCCTGGCCCTAATACTTACTGGCCTATTTCACGGGTTGGTGAAACGGCCGTTAGTTCGCAGCATGCCGGTATTTTTGCGGCGACGGTTTGGACGCTTTGCGACTCAACGCTGGCCGCTGAGCAACCTATGGAGCCCGCGCTTGCTGCTGGCCATCATCATTGGTGCCGGTTCGCACCTAGTTTGGGATGGTGTGACGCACACGCGGGGCCGCATCGCCCACCAGCTGCCTTTTTTGGTTGACACCGTGCACAACCGGCCGCTATTCGTATGGTTGCAATACGGCTCGTCGTTGGTGGGGCTTTTAATTATGCTGTGGTTTGTGTGGCAGTTGCCCGTCATGCAGCGGCCACCCCGCGTTTCTACCCGCCAGCAAGCTATCTTCTGGCTACTCACTGCCGCGCTGTTTAGCGTGTTTCTGCTACTTTTTGTTCAGTATATCCAGTATCGTTACCCGGTAGGCTATGGGTATCTGACTGCCACCGCTGTGAGCAGCATCAGCGCAAGCGTGCTGGCGGTGGTGCTTACCTCAGCCTTTGTGCGGCTGCTCCGCCACGACTGGCCCACTGAGCAAGCCGCTTCTTCTCCTTCATGACCGACGAAACCGACTTCTACGCCGAAGCACATACCTCCCCCGAAACGCCACTACTGGCCCGTCTCAACCGCGAAACGCACGTGCAGGTGCTGGCTCCCCGGATGCTGTCGGGCCATCTGCAGGGGCGGCTATTGAGCATGCTCAGCCACATGATCCAGCCGCGGCGGGTGCTGGAGTTGGGCACGTTTACGGGCTACTCGGCCCTGTGCCTAGCCGAAGGCCTGCCCACCAACGGTGAGCTGCACACCGTGGAGCAAAACCCAGAGCTGGAAACCCGCATCCGCCGCTATGTAGTTGAAGCGGGCCTTGCCGACCGGGTGTACCTGCACATCGGGAAGGCGCTGGAAATAATCCCTACCCTACCCGGTGCGTGGGATATGGTATTCATTGACGCCGATAAAATCAACAACGATGCCTACTACGAGCTGGTGCTGCCGCAGGTGCGGCCGGGCGGTTTTATCCTAATCGACAACGTATTCTGGAGCGGCAAGGTCCTACCCTCCTACCCCATCAAGGCCGGCGATAAGGACGCCTGGGCCGTGCGCGCCTTCAACGACAAAGTGCAGCAGGATGAGCGGGTGGAAAACGTGTTCCTACCCCTGCGCGACGGGCTTTTGTTAGTGCGCAAGCGGTAGAAACCAACGTAGGTTATTTACCTTCTGCCCAAGGTTGTCGCCGGGCGCGCGCTTTAAACAGCCGCGGACTTGTGGCCGTCAGATACATCTGCGTGTATCGGTAGTGGAACAGGCCAGGGTGACGAAAACGAACCAATAGTTCTTTATTGAATTGAAAGCAGCATTGCGCGTAGTGGCGATACTTCGGGTAGTCGCCATCCTGTAGGGCCAGTTGCGTGAGCTGGTAGCGAAACCACTTCAGAATCGGGTTTATTTCCTTGCTGTATTGGTACTGAAAGTGCCCGTTGATGCCCGTATACAGTTCAATCATTCGCTCCCAGTAGCGGTAGCCGTGCAGCAGGTTGGTGGCGCCGCCATCGTGGCGGCGGTACACGGCCATCACGCCCGGCAGCCGCTTCAGCTGCCCAAACGACCCTAGCAGAATAAAGAACGGCGTATCGCCTACTACTGCGTTGCGCAGCCACTCCGGGTACTCAGTGAAGAGGTGGTTGCGGAACACCACAGACGCCGTCGGGATAATCCACTTGCCAATCAGGTCCGGAATGGCGTAGTCGGTTTTGGTGTAGTCATGAAACAGCTCCATTTCCCGGTCTGGTTGCTGCTCAAACTTCATCCAGCAATTGTGGAAGCACAGCACGTAGTCCGGGTGCGCATCCAGAAAGTCTACCTGCTGCTGGAGCTTGGTGGGGTCGGTCCAGTAGTCGTCGCCCTCGCAGAACGCAATGTATTTGCCGGTGCAGGCTTCGCGGGCCAAGCGGGCGTTGGCCTGCGCGCCCACGTTTTGCGCGTGCAACAGCAGCTTAATAGTATCAGGGTAGCGCGCTTGGTACTCCTGGCAAATCTGGCGGGTGTTGTCGGGGCTGCAATCCTCCCCAATTACCACTTCAAAGGGGAAGGACGTCTTCTGGGCCATAATCCCATCCAAACACTCCCGCAGGAAGGGACCGTGATTGTAGGTGATGACCCGCACGCTTACCAGCGGCACCTCACTGTGCATTGCGTAGCATTTTAGCTGGGTTGCCCGCCCAGATTTCCAGCTCGCCTACATCCTTCAGCAGCACACTGCCCATGGCCAGGGTAGAGTAGTTGCCGATGGTCAAGAACTCCCGCACCGTGGCGTTCATGCTGATGTGCACGCCCTCACCTACCTGTAAGTTGGAGCCCGAGCAGGAGCCCGCCGCCACAAACGTGTGGGCACCAATGGTGCAGTTGTGGCTAACAATGGCTCCAATCATCACACGGGTGCACTTGCCCAGCTTCACGCTGGTCGAAATGATGGCGTGGGGCATCACCACGCACCCCGGCCCCAGCTCCACGTTAGCGGCGATGTAGGCCGTTGGGTGCACGAAGGTAGCCAGCCGGTCGTCCGGTATGTTCAGAGACTCGAACAGCGCAATCCGCTCCCGCTGCCCATCTATCTTGTAAATCGTGTTCAGGAAGTAATAGCCCTCCTCCAGCAGCCGCGGAATATCCTGTAGCCCACCCTTCACGGGGTAGCCTTCTATTGCTTCGCAACCGTCCCGGTCATTTACGTAGCCGCAAAACTGGTATTCCTGGCTACCCCGCTGTGCCGCATCCAGTATGGCATTGCCGATAACGGAGGCATTGCCCTGCCCACCTAGTATTAGTACGTTTTTCATAGGAGTTCGTAGTCTTGTAAAAAGGCTGTAACTGTCTCTTTCTCATTGTACATTAGCACATCCAGGATGGAAAGCCAGGGCACAAACCCGTTGTCTGGCACAGGTTGCACGTACCGGATGGGTAGGGACTTCACGAAGTGCAGCGCGATGCCGTGCTCAGCAAAAAACTCTTTGGTGTAGAGCGCTTCGCCGCCAATGGGGTTCAGGTACTGGTCGCCGCCCTCCTGCTGCACAATGTCTACTAAGCGGGTGCCTTTGCTAAGGTGGGTGTTTTCGTAAGGCCGCTGCGAGCTGGTGACAATCGGCGTATCAATGCCGAGGTAGGCGCACACGTCCTGGATACTTTGGGTGGCTACCTCAGCAATGGTAGTGGGGCCGCTACCCTCCAACACGCGTTGCACCAGCGGGTAGACCCGCTTAAAAAACGGCGCTTTCCGGTAGGCCGTTTCCATGGTCAGGCGCACTTTGCGCACCTCTTTGCTCGCCCAGTCCACCTTTACCTCGTTGATGAGCTTGTTCTGGCTGGCATTCAGGCAGGGTAGCGTAAATAAGTGCTCGGCCCCGTGCAGTAGAATGCGGTTACGGTTGATCCAGCCTTTTTTGATGTAATGCACATCATCATACACCACGAATAAGTCGGCCGCCGCCAGCAGCTGGAAGTACCCGATGTAGGGGAATAAGTATGGCTGCATAATGGCGACTTTCATAGGCTAGACTGGGTTTGGGCTGGGTAGGTAGGCGGGCGATTTCTGGCGGTGGAGCGAAGCAGGGGTCAACCGGCCATCCGCATGGTGAGGTACTTCTCCCTAAAGAAATCGTACAGGTAGCGTAGGTTTTTTCGGTTGAAGATGGCCGACAGCGTGAGGTAGATGGCCCCACCCGCCACGACCCATAGCAACAAGGTCCACCAGGTGAAAACCTGTAGCTGCTCGCTACCCCACAATAAGGCTACACCCATGGTAAGCGATGTGCAGAAGCTAGGCAGCAAATCGCGCAGCTGGTGCGCAAAGCCATAGGCAATCAGCTGCTTGGAGTAGTACGTATTGATTATCAGGGCCACGAATGACAAAGCAATTTGCCCGTAGATCAGACCCATTACGCCCCACCGATAGGTAAGTAGCAGGAACACCACCGTCAATGCTTTCTTGATTATCTCGAGAACGAGAAACAAGTCAGACCGCTTTTTGAGAGTCAGAATATTCAGGTTTAGGGCATGAATGGGGTAGAGCAGGCCTACGAACGCAAGGCCTTGCAGCAGGGGAATAGCGCTGGCCCACTTGTCTGTAAACAGCACGAGTATCACGCTCTTGCTCAAGCCCATCAGGCCCATCAGAATTGGAAAATAGGCAAACGACACCAATTGCATAAGACGCTTGTAGGCCTGCGTCAACCGCGGCGGGTCGTCCTGCAACTCAATCAGAACGGGGTAGGAAACCCGGCCAGTCACCTGCGAAACTAAGGTCTGCGGAATGTCTTTCAGGTTTACGGCGCGGTTGTAGAACCCTAGCGCAGACGCCGAGTAGAACTTACCGATCAGCAAGGGGTAGATGTTGCGAAAGCCTGTATCGAGCAGGCTGGAAAGCAGCATCTTGGAGCCGAACCCGAAGAAATCCTTAAACGAGGCCGTGGAAAAGTTGAACGACGGAAACCACGCCCGCGCCGCCCAATACAGCACATTGGTAATGAGCGCATTGAGCAGCTGCCGTATCACCAGCGCCCAATAGCTCCAGCCACGGTAGGCTAGGTACAACCCAATGCCACCGGACAGAACGTTGCTGACCAGCGAGCGGAGACTGATGGTGCGAAAATCCAGCAGCTTCGTCAGCCGGATGTTCTGCACGATGTTCAACGAGTTCAGCACCAAGCTGATGCCCAGCACCCGGATAATATCCGTGAGCAGGGGCTGCTTGTAAAATTGCGCCACCAGTGGCGCACAGGCAAACACAATGGCATAGGCGGCAACAGACAAGCCCAGATTACTCCAGAACACGGTGTCGTAGTCTTCGGGAGTGGCATCCTTTTTCCGCAGGAGCGCGCTACCCAATCCTGCATCCGTAAACGGCTGCAATAGGGCGATAAAAACCGCTACCATGGCTATCAGGCCAAACTCGCTGGGGCCCAGAATCCGGGCAAGGAAAACGGAAATCAGAAAGTCACTGATTAGGCTCCCAAATCGCTCCCCCGTGAGCCATACCATGCTGACGGCCGCGCGGCCTTTTAAGGTTTTTTCCTTCATAGATCCACAGCAAGTACGCAACAAACCAGGTAGGGCACCGGGGTAGTCAGCCTAGCTAACCAGCTCCGTTTTGGGTAGGCCGACCTCAATACCGATCTGCGCGAAGAATAGCCCGACAAATCATTTTCACTTCCTCCACCGATAACTCGTGGTACAAGGGTAGGCACAGCACGCGAGACGCGATATTGGAAGAAGCGCACATGTGCTGCCCCGGCCGTACGTAGCTTAGCTTTTCCAGCGAGGGGTAGAAGTATCGCCGAGGGTAGACGTACACGCCGTGCAACGCATCAATCATCTTCAACAAAACAGCTTCGTTATTAAACAGTACGGGGTAGTAGGCGTAGTTGAAACCTGCGTTCGGGCGCAGAAAAGGTTTTCCTACTTGCAAAGGCCTCAGCATCTGGTGATACACCTCCGTAAGCTCCTGACGCCGGGCCAGAATTTGCTGCACGTACTTGAGGTTACACAACCCCATAGCAGCGTGAAACTCGCTGTTCTTGCCGTTGATGCCTACCCCCTGAAATGTCTCGGGACCGTGAAAGCCGAAGTTGCGCATGTGCGCAATCTTGTTGGCTAGGTTTGCATCATGGGTGATGAGCGCGCCGCCCTCAATAGTGTGGAAGAGCTTAGTGGAGTGGAAACTCAGCGTGCTGATATCACCCTGATGCAGCACCGAACGGCCCTGATATTGGGTGCCAAACGCATGGGCTGCATCGTAGATGACGCGTAGCCCGTGCTTAATGGCTACCGCGCCTATTTCCCTCACAGCGCACGGATTCCCGAACACATGCGTGGCCAGAATAGCCGTGGTTTGGGGGGTAATAGCAGCCTCAATCAGCGCAGGATCAATGTTATACGTAGCAGGATCAATGTCGACAAAAACCGGCGTGCACCCTTCCCACACGATGCTGCTGGTGGTGGCAACGAAAGAAAATGGGGTAGTGATAATTTCGCCTTGCAGATCTAATGCTTTGATAGCCAACTGCAAAGCAGTGGTACCATTGGTCACGTAGAATAAGTGTGGTACGTCGAAATAGTTTTTTAGCGTGAGTTCCAGCTCATTGACTAAAGGACCATTGTTCGTCAGCCATTTCCTCGACCAAATTCCGCGTAGGTAGTGGTCGTATTCCTCTTGAGGCGGCAGAAAAGGCTTTGTGACATTTATCATGTAGTCGTTTTTTCGACTGGAGGCCGAATCAAAAATTCTTCTATCCGCAGTTGCATACGCTTGTTATGAGCTGTAACAACATTGGATTCGTTCAAATACCAAAATCAGTATTATATAAATAGTTATATTTTTTATAATCATTATTATACAAATATAGTACATTAGGGACTTATAACGACTGTATCGCACACAGATTGACTTCCTTCTGTGTGAAAGGGTTGGGCTGAGAGGGTAGTATTGTGCTTCGGACTATCAAACCCGAGTCAGGCAAAAGGTGAGACCTGCTGATATGCTAGAAAAGGAAGTTTGCAGGAGAAAACAGTTGCCGGACGCAGTCGTGCTATTTTTATGTGAGCGTG
Organism: Hymenobacter aerilatus; assembly: GCF_022921095.1. Classification (NCBI taxonomy): domain Bacteria; kingdom Pseudomonadati; phylum Bacteroidota; class Cytophagia; order Cytophagales; family Hymenobacteraceae; genus Hymenobacter; species Hymenobacter aerilatus. Next base: position 103,839 of record NZ_CP095053.1, on the reverse strand, counting down.
TTGGCACAGCTCAAGCGCATGCTGTGTAGTACGTTTATTATCAGGCAGTATACTACCCCGCAGCCAGTTGCACAACCGTAGCCAACACGGCATCTACGGCCAAGGCCAACCGGCGCATATCCAGCCGGTCGAGGGTATCGGCGGCCTCGTGGTACTGCTTGTTGCGGTAAAAAGCCGTATCCGTTAGCAGCACGGCAGGGTAGTTGAAATGCCAATAGTTGAGGTGATCGGAAAAATCGATACCTGGCAGCCAAGCGGGGGCTTTGAACCGCTTGACGGGTAGGGCCGCAGTTTCCTTATACACGCGGGCAAACCGCCGCCCGAAGCGGCCGTTGCCGAATTTCTGCGCCACCGTTACGTAGTTGCCACGGCTGCCATAGATCCAGCGCAGAGGCTTAATGGGGTAGTCCTGCGAGTTCTTGCGGTCATCATAATACCCTAGCATTTCCAGTGCTATCATACCGCGCACTGGTACGCTGGTTTCGTGCAGGCTACGCGCGTGCACATAGCTGCCCATCTGCGGCGTGCGGAAAAATGGCGGCTCTTCCAGCGTGTAGGCCACCAACTCTATACGGCATGCCAAAGGCTGACGGGGCAGCAGGCGGGCCATTTCCAGCAAGGCGGCCACGCCGGTCCCGTTGTCATCGGCGCCGGGCTGCTCGCCGCACACATCATAGTGCGCCCCGATGACAATGCGCGGCCCATTAGCCGGCCCAAAGCCACCCACAATGTTGCGGTACGTGCGGCCCTGCACCTGATACGTTTGCTCGGTGGGCTGGGCACCAGCGGCGGCCAGCTCTGCTTTGATGTAGTCGGCGGCTTGGTTTAGGCTGGCTTCGTGCAGATAGTTACGCGGCTGGGCCGTGGTGGTAAGGGCCACTAGGTCGCGGCGCAGATGGGCAGTATCGGCAGCGGCCGCTGGCGGAGCGCCGCTCGCCAAGCAAGCAGCTAAGAGAATAGAGAAGCAGCTCATCTGATAGAAATCCTACCTATAGCGAAAGGGGCAAGATACGCCTACACATAACATCCACGCTATTTTCTGACGACGCGTCCGAACGGAACCTGGGGTAGAATACGGTAGAAAACCATATATCAGAGACGCTACCCTGCAACCTATAGCACGCTTTGGAGTCTGCTTGCACGGCCACAGATACTGCACTGATTTTTCGTCGGCCTCTTTTGCCAGTTGATAGATATTTCCGGGCGAACCGCCGAGTTCCAGGAGAGTACAGGCCTACGGCTTAAACCCCCTCCCTCTACCTTCGTCCAATAAGCCGCTAATTATTCGATATGCAACGACTTCTCCTCTTCGTTATCTTACTATTGCTCAGTGGCTCCGCGCTGGCACAGACCACTTTTTCGGTAACTGGCCGGGTGGAAGACGCCACCGATAAATCGCCGCTGATTGGGGCCAACGTGGTGCTGATTCAGGTGCCCGACTCGGTGCGGCGCGGGGCGGCCGTGGATACTGAGGGCAACTTCAGCATAGCCGACGTGCCCGCCGGGCGCTACGTGCTGGCGGTATCGTTTTTAGGGTACCAGTCTACCCGCCGTCAGGTGCAGCTCACGCAGGCCAACCGGGCGCTGGGTACGCTCCCCTTGCAGGCCGGCGGCATCACGCTAAAAGGCGTGGAAGTGGTAGGCAAAACGCCCGCTGCTGTGCAGAAGGGAGACACGGCGCAGTACAACGCCAACGCCTTCAAGACCAACCCCGACGCCGATGCCCGCGACCTAGTGACCAAGATGCCTGGCATTACGGTGCAGGATGGCAAGGTGAACGCGCAGGGCGAGCAGGTGCAGCGCATATTGGTAGACGGCAAAGAGTTCTTCGGTACCGACCCTGATGCGGCCATGAAGAACATTCCAGCCGAAATTATCGACAAGATTGAGGTGTTTGACCGCCAGAGCGAACAGTCGCAGTTTTCGGGCTTCAACGACGGCAATACCCAGAAAACCATCAACATCGTAACCAAGCCGCAATACCGCAAGGGGCAATTTGGGCGCTTGTCGTTGGGGGCAGGGCCGGAGCGCTACCAGGCCAGCGTGAGCGTAAACAGCTTCAACGGTGACCAGCGCATTTCGCTGGTGGCGCAGTCCAACAACATCAACATGCAAAACTTTGCCTCGGCTGACCTGGTAGGGGCCAGCGGGGGCGGGCGCGGCGGCCGGGGTGGCGGTGGTGGCGGTGGTAATTTCCTGGTGCCGCAGGGCGGAGGCATTTCGACCACCAATGCGGTGGGTATCAACTACTCTGACCAGTGGGGCAAGAAAACGCAGGTGACGGGTAGCTACTTCTTCAACCAGACCAACAACCGCATCACCAGCAGCACCGACCGCCAGTACGCCACCCAGAACCAGCGCTACATCGAGAATTCTTTCGTGAACAGCCGCAACATCAACCACCGCGCAAACCTGCGGCTGGAGCATAAGATTGACTCGGCTAATTCTATCCTGTTTATTCCGCGCCTGTCGTTTCAGCAGAACAATGGCAATAGCACGCTGGATGGCCAGACGCTGGTAGGCGACGCGCCACGGGGCGTGGTTTCGACGGACTACCGTTCGCGCCTTACGGGCATCAACTCCGATAATCAGCTGCTGTACCGCCACCGCTTTGCCAAAGCCGGCCGCACGGTTTCGCTGGACCTGAATGCCAACTACAGCAGCAAGGACGGCAATAGCAACCTCTACTCGTTGTCGGATACGATTGTGCTGGACCAGTATGCTACCCTCAACCAGCGGGGGTGGCAACTGAGTTCGGGGGTGTCGTACACGGAGCCGCTGAGCAAGCGCGACTTGCTACAATTCAACTACAACGTGGTGTACACGCCCAACGACTCGGATAAGAAAACCTACGATTTCGCAGAAACTGACAACGCCTACTCCGACATCAACGCGGGCCTGAGCAACGTGTTCACCAATACCTACCTCACACAGGGGGTAGGCGCCAGCTACCGCTACCAGACCGAAACCCTGCAAGCCTCGGCGGGCGTGACAGCCCAGAAGGCCGACCTCAACAGCGACCAGAAGTTTCCGGCCGGGCCGGGCATCAACCGCACGTTCTACAACATTCTGCCCAATGCCCAGCTGCGCTACCGCTTCTCACGGGAGAAAAATCTGCGCCTGAACTACAACGGCCGCACCTCGGCGCCCAGCATCGGCCAGCTGCAGGAGGTGGTAAACAATGCCAACCCGCTCCAGCTAACTACCGGCAACCCCAACCTGCGCCAGCAATACCAGCACGTGCTGGCGTTGCGCTACTCGGCCTCGCAGCCCGAAAAATCGACGTCGTTTTTTGCCGGCGTGTTCGGCACCATCACCGACGACTACATTACCAACAGCACCTTCGTGACGCCCCGCGACACGGTGTTGAGCATCAACGGGGGCGAGGTCGCCCTCCCCCTGGGCGGGCAGCTCACGCGCCCCGTGAACCTAGGCCAGCAATATTCGGTGCGGGCGTTCAGCAACTACGGCATGCCGCTGAACTTCATCAAAACCAACCTGAACCTCAACGGCTCGGTGGGCTACTCGCGCACGCCGGGCATCAACAACGGGGTGCTGAACTACTCGAAGTCGCCGAACGTGGGGCTGGGCATTACGCTGAGCAGCAACATCAGCACCACGCTCGATTTCACGGTGTCGACAGATGGGCGGCTGACGTACGCGCGCAATTCGGCCAACGTGCGTCTCAATACCAACTACTACGTGCAAAACAGCTCGGTGCGCCTGAGCTGGACGTTTGGGCCGGGCATCAATTTCCAAACCAATGTGGTGCACCAGTACAACCAGGGCTTGTCGGCGGCCAGCCAGCAGTATTTGCTCTGGAATGCCAGCCTGGGCAAGCGCATTCTGCCCGGCCAGCGCGGCGAAATAAAGCTGTATGCCTTTGATATTCTGAAGCAAAACCAGAGCATTCAAAACAACATCACGGTGGCTTACAACGAGCGGGTAGTGACCAACAACCTGCAACAATACTTCATGTTGATGTTTACCTACAACCTGCGCCGCGGCAACGTGAACATGCCTACAGAGGAGGGCGGCCGCGAGGGTAGGGGCAACTGGCGCGGGGGCGGTCAGGGCGGCGGCGGTGGTCGTCCGCCCGGGGGTGGCCGGCCACCCGGCAACTAGTTTTATGAAAAACGGCGGCTGGCAGAGCCGTCGTTTTTCATTTCAGTCCTACCCTGCCTTGGCATCAGCACCACTAGCACCTACCCTAACCCGGATTTTTTCGCCTATTTTGGGGTTAGATGGACCGCCACCAGTCCGGCGTACCCTTGTAGTAGCCCATGAAACGACTTTTTGCTTTAGTGCTGTGCCTGCTGCCGCTGTGGGTAGCGGCGCAGTCGGGTAGCCCTTCGGTGCCCGCTACCCTACCCTTTGCCAACCTTACCATACGCTTCAGCAGTGGCGGTCAGCGCGCCGTGCAGCAGAAAGTAGACGCGTTGCGCAGCCATCCGGCCTCCTTTCAGGCCCGCGTGCTGCTGGCTGATGCGTATTTCCCCATCATCGACCGAGTATTTCAGGAAGAAGCTGTACCGCTGGATTTCCGCTATCTGGCCTTGCAGGAAAGCGGCTTGCAGGGCGATGCCCAGAGCATTCACGATGCGGTGGGCTACTGGCAGTTTAAGCGCGAGGCCGCTACGGATTTCAACCTGCTGATGAACGACCAGGTAGATGAGCGCAAGCACATTGTAACGGCTTCGCACGCGGCAGCTAAGTACTTTAAACGCAGCCACAATGCCTTTCATAACTGGCTGGACGTGCTTTTGAGCTACAACCTGGGCATTGGGGGTACCAAGCCCTACACCCTACCCACCGACGCCGCGGCTACGGAGATGGAGGTAACTGAACGCTCGCACCCCTACATCATCACGTTTCTGGCGCACAAGATAGCCTTCGAGCAGGCCGTGGGGCTGAACGGCAACCCCGCGCTGGCGCTACAGGAGTTTCCGGCTGCTGCCGGTCAGCCGCTGGCGGCTATGGCTGCCAGCTTCCAGACCACGCCCGAGGAGCTAGCCAAGCACAACCGCTGGCTGCTAGCTGAGGCTGTGCCCTCGGATAAGGCCTACACGGTGCTGGTGCCCGTTACTGATCCTGCGCAGGTGGCGGCCCTAGCCGCGCAGCAGCCGGTAGCCTCCACGGCCCCTACCCTAGCGCAGCCTACCCCCGACCCGCGCCACCCCGGCTTTGTGCTCATCAACGGCTTGCGGGCGGTGGTGGCGCTACCCGGCGAAACCAAGGAAACGCTGGCCCAGCGCACCGATTTGAAGCTGCGCCGCTTTATGCGCTACAACGACCTCTACGCCTTCGACAACGTGGTGGCCGGCCAGCCCTATTTTGTGCAGAAAAAGCGCGATAAAGCGGCCGTGGAATACCACGTGGCCCAACCTAACGAAAGCATCACCACCATTTCGCAGCAGTACGGCATACGGGTGCGCTCCATCCTGAGCAAAAACCGCATGGCCCGCAACGAGGAGTTGCGCCCCGGCCGCGTACTGTGGCTCCAGCACACCCGCCCCCGTGATGTGCCGGTGGAGTACAAAACCGTGCAGAACGAAGCGGCGCTAGCGGCCTTTGCTCGGCCAACGCGCGCTACGCAGGCTGCACCCGGCCCGGCTCCGGTGCCGTCTACCAAGACGTTTCCACCTACCACTCAACCCACCGCACCAGCACCAGCGCACGTAGTTGCCGCTGCCCCCGCCGATACGGCGGCTATGCTGAATGACGAAGTTGCTACCACCGGCGTAGCGGATACGGCGGCGATGCCTGCTGTATCTGCTACGCCAGCACCCGCACCGGCCTCTGCACCGCGCAGTGTATACCAACCAGCACCTGCCCGTCCTACTGCGCCGGCTTCGGCAGCGAATAATGCCCCTGCGCCAGCAACGGCCGCCACGGAAGCTTCTAGTGCTGCTCCGGCTGCTGCGCCCTACCCCATGATGCAGGCTCCGGCTACGCCCGCCCCCCTGCCACCAAATGGCCTACATACCGTGCGCACCAAAGAAACCCTCTACGGTATCGCCCGCCTCTACCACATCAGCCCCCGCGACTTGGAAGCTTGGAACGGCCTCCCGTTGAACCCCTCTTTAAAAATCGGGCAGCAGCTCCGCGTGACGCCTCCAGAGGAAGCCTCGGACCTTCAACCCAAAACAGCGCCTACCCAGACGGCCCCTACCCCTCCAGCTGCCAAAACGCCAATAGCTCCCGCGGCTGCGCCTACCACCAAGCCTCAGCCCGCCACCCCCACCACGGTGCAGCACACGGTGCAGGCCGGCGAGTCGATGTACGGCATCTCGCGCAAGTACGGCGTCACCATCAAGCAGATACTGGAGTGGAACAACAAGCCCGACTTCAATGTGCGCCCCGGTGAAGTGCTGACCATCACGCCGGCTAAATAAGCTATTGATTAGCAGCAAAAAACCGTTATCGTCCCGAGCGCTGCTCGGGACGATAACGGTTTTTTGCTGCTAACAACTACTAACTATACTCCTACCCCATCACCGGCTCGGGCACCCGCGCAATACGCTGGGTACGCGCTTTCAGCAACGAAATAATTTCAGCATCAGACGCGTAGCGGTTGTCTAGGTCCACAAAATGGCGGGCCAGCAGATCGTAGCGGCGCGTCATGAGGTAGGCGAAAATGTGCAGGAAGTGGATACCATCGAATACTACCGACTCTTGGCGGGCATATTCAGCTACGTTTTTACGGAAGTGATTGGGGTGCTCGGTCCAGTGTAGGGCGGGCTTGAGGTGGTGGCTGATGTGGTAGCCATCGTTCCAGCACTTATGATTGTACTTAGTGTTGATACACGTGACGCTATTCGTATAGCAGTTGCCAGGGTCGTTGCTGTCAATAAATGCGTGTTGACTCCAATTGCCCAGCATCATGACAATGCGCGCAACCAGCAGCGGCAGAATCAGCACGACGAAGGTAGCGGGTAGGTTGACGAAGGAGAGTAGCACGCAAGCCAGGATGTACGACAGTTCCCCCTTGAAAGCCCGCCACTTAAAGGTGGTTTTACCAGTGCGCCCCAGGTAGGCAAACAGCTTTGGAAAACCCAGCAGCAGAAAATCGGCCAGGTAGCGCCCGAAGCTCCTCCACGAGTCGCGCTGGTAGTACATGGTGGAGCTTTCGTCGTCGGGCAGGTTGTTTTCGGGATGGTGCATGCCCATGTGGTGCGTGTAGTACGTATCGGGCGTTTGCCCAAACAGCGGCCCAATCACCCACGGAATGTATTTGTTCAACCAACCGTATTTCTTCTTGAATAAGATCCGGTGACTGGTGCAGTGCAGCATCAGCCCAAACGGACCTTTGAAGTAAAACGTAGTCAGCCCCAGATACACCACCAGCACCGACCACCACGCCCACCCCGGCAGGGGCAGGAACAGCGCCACGGCCATCGGTAGCAGCGTTACCGAAATTTCTAAAAGCAGGTAGAGGAAGGGCAGATCGCGCTTATCTTGGCAGAAACGTAGCAGAAACGTATCCAGCCGGGTAGGCGCAGCAGGCTCGGTATACACCGGGTCGGTGAGGGCGGCAAGGCTTTTCATGAAGGTAGGCCGCCCGCAGATGGCAGCCGTTAGAGGGCGAACGGAAGAATGCGTTGCATGTCGAGAAAAGTCCGGCGGGACCCGAAAAAACAAAACACTACGTGTGCTAAGATAAACGCTTTTACGCTGAAGGGGTTCCGAATTGCTTCTCTTGCCATCGTCGAGAGGGATAGGTAAGTGGTTTGTGCCTTACCTTTTTCAGTGAAGTATTCCGCATTTCGCCCATAAGTCCTGCACTATAGCCCTGGCCCTATAAGGTATTTTGCGTGGGGCATCTTACACAAAACCTCTTACCGCGCAACCTTTTGCTTCCGCTGATTCGTGGGTAACTTTACTATCCGCTTCGCGCCCTAATGGCGCGAAACCTGTTGCCCATGCCTGTATTCTCGCACCTTCACTGCCACACCCAATATTCCCTCCTCGACGGCCAGGCCAGCATTTCGGCCCTGATGAAAAAGGCCCAGGCCGACGGTATGCCTGCCGTAGCCCTCACCGACCACGGCAACATGTTCGGGGCGTTCAACTTTGTAGCCGAGGCGAATAAATACAACGTGAAGCCCATTGTGGGCTGCGAGTTTTACTTGGTAGAAGACCGCCACAAAAAGGCATTTAGCCGGGAGAAGGGCGAGCGGGACGTGCGCCGCCACCAGCTGCTGCTGGCCAAGGACCAGGCCGGCTACCACAACCTGGCCAAGCTGTGCTCCATGAGCTACATCGAAGGCGTGTACTCCAAGTTCCCGCGCATCGATAAGGAATTGCTGCTGCAATACCACGAGGGGCTGATTGCTACCTCCTGCTGCATTGGCGCGGAGCTACCCCAAGCCATTTTGTGGAAATCGGAGGCGGAGGCGGAGGAGCTGCTGAAGTGGTGGCTGGATGTGTTCGGCGAGGACTACTACATCGAAATCCAGCGCCACGGCCTGATGAACATCGACAACACCGGCAAAAGCCAGGAAGATGTAAACCAGGTACTGCTGAAGTTCGCGCACAAGTACAACGTCAAAGTGATCTGCACCAACGACTCGCACTACGTGGAGCAGAACGACTTTGCCCCCCACGACCTCCTGCTGTGCGTGAACACCGGTGAGGAACACAGTATCCCGGTAGGCGACTTCGAGACGAACTACTTCCGCCTCATCAGCGGCGACAACAAGGTGATTTATGACCACCTCGACGCTATTCGTCCGATGGCGGCCAGCGACGACTCAGTGCGCCGTCAGCTCATGCGCATTGATGAGGAGCGGCAGATGCCACGGCCGCGTGCGCGCTTCGGTTTCCCCAACGACCAGTTCTACTTCAAGAACCAGGAGGAGATGAACACGCTGTTTGCCGACGTGCCAGAGAGCGTGGATAACACCAACGAAATCGTGGACAAAATCACGCCGCCCAAGTTGCAGCGCGATATTCTCCTACCCAACTTCCCCCTACCCCCCGAGCACCCCACGGCCGATGCCTTCCTGCGCCACCTTACCTACAAAGGTGCATTTGAAGGCGACCGGCCCCGCTACTCGGAACGCACGCCCGAGATTGAGGAGCGCCTGGACTACGAGCTGCGCATCATCGAAACGATGGGCTTTGCGGGCTACTTCCTCATTACGCAGGATTTCATCAATCACGGTCGTAGCATTGGCGTGGCCGTGGGGCCGGGCCGGGGCTCGGCGGCGGGCTCGGCGGTGGCCTACTGCATCGGTATCACCAACATCGACCCTATTAAGTACTCGCTGCTGTTCGAGCGTTTCCTGAATCCCGAGCGCGTGTCGATGCCCGATATTGACATCGACTTCGACGACGTGAACCGCCAGCGCGTGATTGACTACGTGGTAGACAAATACGGCAAAACACAGGTGGCCCAGATTATCACCTTCGGTACCATGGCTGCTAAGTCCTCTATCAAGGACGTGGCGCGGGCCATGGAGCTGCCCCTACCCCAGACCAATGACCTGACCAAGATGGTGCCTGAGCAGGTAGGCACTACTCTCGCGAAGGCCTTTGCTGAGGTGCAGGAGCTGGACATGATCCGCCGCGATGAAGCGCCGGACAACCTCAAGGGTCAGATTCTACGCTTGGCGGAGCGTCTGGAAGGCTCGGTGCGCAACACCGGCATTCACGCCGCCGGCGTCATCATCGCTCCCGATGACATCACGAAGTACATTCCGGTGTCTACTTCGAAGGATTCGGACCTGCTGGTGACGCAGTTCGACGGCAAGGTGATTGAATCGGCCGGCATGCTGAAGATGGACTTTTTGGGCCTCAAGACCCTTACCATCATCGAAGATGCCATGCGCCTGATTGAGCAGAACCACGGCGTCAAAATCGATATCGACAACATCCCGATTGACGACCCCAAGACCTACGAGCTGTACCAGCGCGGCGACACTATTGGTACGTTCCAGTTTGAATCGGAAGGCATGCGTATGTACCTCAAGGACTTGCGCCCGACCAATATCGAGGACTTGATTGCGATGAACGCCCTGTACCGGCCCGGACCCATGCAGTTCATCCCGAACTTCATCAACCGCAAGCACGGCAAGGAGCCGGTAGAGTACCCCCACGAGCTGCTGGAGCCCATCCTGAACTACTCCCAGGGCATTATGGTGTACCAGGAGCAGATCATGCAGACGGCCCAGATTCTGGCCGGTTACTCGCTAGGCGGCGCCGACTTGCTGCGCCGCGCTATGGGTAAGAAGGACATGAAGAAGATGGCCCTGGAGCGCGAGAAGTTCTGCGAAGGCGCCAAGAAGCTGCATGGCATTGTGGCGAAAAAAGCCAACGAGGTGTTCGACGTGATGGAGAAGTTTGCGGCCTATGGCTTCAACCGCTCCCACTCCGCCGCCTACTCGGTGGTGGCCTACCAGACCGGCTACCTCAAGGCCCACTACCCTGCCGAGTACATGGCTGCCGTGCTCACCAACAACATGGGCGACATCAAGAAGGTGACGTTCTTCATTGAGGAAGCCCGCAAGCAGGGCGTAGCCGTGCTCGGCCCCGACGTGAACGAATCCATCATGAAGTTCAACGTGAACGAGAAAGGCCAGATTCGCTTCGGGATGGCCGCGGTGAAGGGCGCGGGTGAAGCGGCCGTGGAGGAAATCGTGCAGGAACGTAAGCGTAAAGGCAAGTACACCGACATTTTCGACTTTGCGAAGCGCGTAAACCTGCGCGCCGTGAACAAGAAAACATTTGAAAGCCTGGCCTTGTCGGGCGCGTTCGATTCGTTTGAGCGCTACCACCGCCGCCAGTTCGTGGAGGCTCCATCAGGCGACCAGAACCTTATTGACAAGGCCGTGAAGCTGGGCCAGCAGCACCAAGCCGATCAGGATTCAGCCCAGCAGAGCCTCTTTGGGGGCTCTGCTTTCGGCGCGGTTGCCATGCCCCTACCCAAGGTAGCCGACATGGAGAAGTGGCCTGCCACTGAGCAGCTTCGCCGCGAGAAGGATGTAGTAGGTTTCTACCTGTCGGGTCACCCACTCGACAACTACAAGATGGAAATCGACTCGTATTGCACCACCTCGCTCGACAAAATCGAGAACCACAAGAACAAGGATATCAACGTGGCGGGGCTGATTACGAACGTGGCCTACCGTACTACCCGCAACGGGCAGCCGTTTGCGGCCTTCACGCTGGAAGACTACGATTCGTCGTTGCAATTGGCCTTGTTCCGGGATGAATACACGCGCTTTACGCACGTCATCAACCCGCGCAACTACCCCAACGAACAGGTGCCGCCCATGTATATCCGGGCCAAAGTTTCCCTACGCTACGGCTCGGAGGATCAGTGGGAACTGAAGATCATGAACATGGAGCCGCTGAGCGAAGTAGCCGAAAAGCTCAGCAAAGGCGTGCGCGTGCGTCTGGACCTTCGCACCGTATCCGGCCCCATGATCGACAAGCTGGAGGCTGCCATTGAGGCTGCCCCTGGCCGCAAGCGTTTGGAAATTCAGTTTGCCGAGCCCCACGAGCATTTGGCCGTAGATATGTTCTCGCGCCGCTTTCAGATTGAGCCCAAAGCCTTTATCACCAAAATGCGAGAGCTAGAGCTGGAAGTCTGCCAGCTAATCTAGTTCTCCGCTTTCAGCGCTTTGTAGTGGCGGCCCAACGCATCTGGTAACCTCAGGTGGGTTGGGCTGTTATATTGTATTCCCTCCATTCTTCGTCAATATGAGATTTACTACCCGCCGGCGTGCGCTGGTTCTCCAGAAGCAGGTCAATGATTCATTGCGTTTCAACCCGTTTGTTTTCAGCCGCCTTTTCTTTTTGTGGGTGCTGATTGGTGTAGCTGGCGGCATTCTGGCGGGGGGCTATTGGATAGTGCTGGAGCACCTGCTGGAGTGGCTAGAGGGCGTGCAGGGCCTGCTCGTCGTACCGTTGATGATGGGCGCGGGGCTGCTGGCGGGCCTCATCATTCATAAGCTGGGCGACCCCGGCGAGATGGATCTGATAGTCAACAACATTCGCTTCAAAGGCGGCCAGCTCGACCCGCACAACAACCCATCCATGATCCTCTCCTCGTTGCTGTGCATTGCCAGCGGCGGTAGCGCGGGCCCAGAGGCACCCTTGGTGCAGGTAGTAGGCTCTACTGGCACGTGGCTAGCTCAGAAGTTTCGGCTGCGGGGCGAAGACCTCCGCTCACTTACTATTGCGGGCATGGCTGCAGCTTTCACGGCGTTATTTGGCGCCCCGCTGGGCGGGAGTCTGTTCGCTCTTGAAATTCTGCACCACCGGCACGTGGTAGAATACTACCAGGCCCTGATTCCGGCCTTCGTAGCCAGCTGCTCCAGCTACGTCATCTTCGTGTTGATTACGCACACGGGCCTCGGGCCTACCTGGGTGTTCCCGCTCTACACACCTTCCAGTATCAACGACTTTTTCTTTGCTATCCTCTATGCGCTGGCGGGCACGGCGGCTGGTTGGCTGTTCATTTTCACAGTCCGGCAGTGCCGGAGAGGCTTCCGCAAGGTGCGCCTACCCATCTACTGGCAACTAGCCGTGGGCGGCCTGCTAATTGGTATTGTGGCCTACCTCGTTCCCTTATCCCGTTACTTCGGGCACGATCAGCTGAATGAGCTTCTTCATGATTCCTTCTCGGTACAGTTTCTATTGGTCCTACTTGTGGCTAAAGTATTAGCTATTGCTTTCACCGTTACGTCGGGCTGGCGTGGGGGCTTCATCATCCCATTGTTTTTTGTAGGTGCAGTGGTAGGGCTACTGATTAATTCGCTGTTCCCTGATCAAAACTTACCTCTCATTATGATCAGCTGCATGGCGGCCATCAACGCTTGTGTTACGCGCACGCCCATCAGCACCACTATTTTGCTGGCTACCCTCACCGGTTTTCATAGCATTGTCCCAATCATGTTTGCCAGCCTTACTGGCTTCTTCCTAGCCCCGAAAACCCCATTGATTAATGCGCAATTAGGCGTAGAGGAGCACGAGGAGTAACCAAAGCAAACCGTGCAGCATCCGCCAAGCAGCACTGTGAACTTTCTTACAGTTCGCTTGTTAAACTCCCAATCTGCTACCTTGCAGGCCCAAGGCTCGTAAGAAGCATTTTACCTTGTACCATCAACCCCCCTACTGTCATGGGACACAAAGCAATCGAGATTACCGATTCTAACTTCGACGAAATCATCAACTCCGATAAGCCGGTACTGGTCGACTTTTGGGCTGAGTGGTGCGGCCCGTGCCGCATGGTAGGCCCCGTTGTAGAGGAGCTAGCCGGCGAATATGAAGGCAAAGTAGTGGTAGGCAAAGTCGACGTAGACTCCAACCCTCAGACTTCCGCCAAATTTGGCATCCGCAGTATCCCTACCCTGCTCGTTTTCAAAAATGGTCAGATCGTAGACAAGCAAGTAGGCGCTGTACCAAAGCACGTACTGGCTCAGAAGCTGGACGCCCAGGTGACGGTTGCCTAAGGCACTTCACCTTCACTCAGGCAAAAAGCCCCGTTCCTATGGAGGAACGGGGCTTTTTGCTTTGGTACTAGACTATTATAGCAATTGAATAGGACGGTTGAGCGATTCTTCCAGAGAAATTAACGTTTCCGTTCGTTCGATACCTTCAATCAGTTGGATCTGGTCGTGTAGTACCTCGCGCAGGTGCTGCGTATCGCGACACACCAGGCGAGCAAAGATGCCGTAGTTGCCAGTTGTGTAGTTCATGCTCACGATTTCCGGAATCTTTTTCATCTCTTCCGCTACACCGTTATACATGGAGCTTTTGAGCAGATAGATACCTATAAAAGCCGTCACGCCGTATCCAAGCTTCTCATAATCAATGCGTAGTGTAGCACCTTGCACAATCCCTAACTCCTCTAACCGAGCCATGCGCACGTGCACCGTACCACCAGATACGTGCACTTTACGGGCAATTTCAGTGTAGGGCATTTTCGCGTCGGCTATCAGCAGCGCTAATATTTTGCGGTCGGTGTCATCAAGTTCGTAATTGCGGGCCATTTTTCGGTAGGGTGTTTGAGCATTTGGCAATACAAATCGCCAATTATTAAATTTAATGTAAATTTTTAAGCAAATGTCTGATAAAATTTTATAATAAGGATTCATCTAGTACATTTGTCATAATCAAACGCAAACGGCGGATGATTACTGCAAACATTGTAGAATGATGAAACTGGCAGACATGCCCGCCTCTCTCGCGGGTGGTGATTCGGGATAAACTGGTCCGGCGGCCGGCTAACTACACCGTGGAGGTTCGAATCCTTCTTCTACAGCTTTTTTAGGTGGATTTTGGGAAGTGGACGAGTACCAGGACGTATCTGGGTGGGTACGTTCTTTATTAGGAGGCTGCATCTGGGTGGGTGCAGCCTTTCTTTTTGCCTTTTTGTGAACGCGAGGGTCTGTTCCCTACCCTAATGAGGCGTAAGGCGGCGCAAAGTTCAGACATTTTTCGCAGGAAAGCAGCTGTTTTGTTACAATTATTGCATTCATTCCTACCCCCTGCTACGCAACTCTGCAAAGAGCTCAGCCACTAGCTGTTCGTTACTCTTTGTAAATCAGTACTTGTGCTTCACCATTCGCTTTGATATAGCCCCGATACATCCCCTCCGAGTTGAACGGCATCGTGATATTGCCTTGGCGGTCTACAGCAATCAGGCCACCGTCGCCCCCTAGCTTTCCTACCTTGTCTATCGTTGCTTGTGCGGCCTGTGTTAGGGGCACTTGTTGATATTCCATGCGAGCAGCCACGTCGCGGGCCACAGTGACACGGATGAAGAACTCACCCCAACCAGTGCACGACACGGCGCAGGCGTTATTATCAGCATAAGTACCGGCGCCAATGAGGGGTGCGTCGCCGATGCGGCCGTAGCGTTTGTTGGTCATGCCACCGGTGCTAGTGGCGGCGGCCAGGTTGCCGTATTGGTCTACGGCCACGGCCCCCACGGTACCGTATTTCCTACCCTCCGTAAAGATTTGATCTTCGTAGGGTACAGCGCTTTGTGGCTTGCCGGGCTTCAGCTTGGTTTTGGCTTTTTTAACGGGCGTTGTTTCTGTTTTGGTAGGCGTATTCAACTGGTCGGGGGTGCCGGCGCTTTTCTCAGCGGCCAGCGCTTTTTCGAGCTGTTGGTGACGAGCTTCAGTGTAGAAGTAGCTGGGCTCGACAATAGTCAGGCCCTTTTCCATGGCAAACTGCTCAGCGCCCCGACCAGCCAGCATCACATGTTCAGATTGATCCATCACGGCGCGGGCAGCTGTGATGGGGTTGCGTACTACCGTAATGCCCGCCACGGCGCCAGCCTTCAGCGTGCGGCCATCCATGATAGCGGCGTCCATTTCGTTGCGGCCTTCATGGGTAAATACCGCGCCCTTGCCAGCATTGAATAACGGCGAGTCTTCCATCACCTGTACTGTAGCCTGCACCGCATCCAGTGAAGTGCCACCCTTTTTCAGCACAGCGTATCCCGTTTGCAATGCCTGATTGAGCACAGTACGGTAGGCCTGCTCCTTTTCCGGCGACATGTTGGCCCGCGTAATAGTACCTGCTCCTCCATGTATAACTAAGGTGATGCGGTTCGGGTCAGGCACGACAGTTTGCGCCTTGCTAGCTACGGCACCCCACACAAGCAGTAAAATCAACAGGCACTTTTTCATAAGGCAACGCAAAAGAGCAGATTAGCAATAGGGCCAAAACAGCGCAAACGAGAAAACAGCAATTTCTGCTGTTTTCTCGTTTGCTGATGATAGACGACGTGATGCGGGAAAAGCTGCCGTTAGCGAACTGCCACCGGCTGATTTTGCCGCTGATATTGCGCCAGACCAGCGTCTAAGAAGCGCACGAAAGCGGCCACGTCGGGCTCGTAGGCAATAGGTGGGGCTAGCGTATGTGCCAGGTCGGCGGGGGCCTCAGGATCGAGCAGCACGTAGTAGGGCTGGGCGTTTACGTTGAAGCCGGTGAGTTGCAAATCAGCGTTTTTCTTACCAAGCGTGGTTTTCTCCTTGCCATCGTGGGTGGAGGTGTACTGCTCGTTGGCGGGCAGCGCTGCCTTATCGTCTACGTACAGTGCTACCACTACGTAGTCGTCGCGCAGGCGCTTGAGCACTTGTGGGTCGCTCCACACGGTAGCTTCCATCTTGCGGCAGTTTACGCAGGCGTGACCTGTGAAATCAATAAAGATGGGCTTTTTTAGAGCTCTGGCACAGCGCTGAGCTTGTGCCAGATCGAAGTACCCATGCAGGCCATGAGGCAGTTCCAAGAAGTCGGCGTAGCGGGGCTCTTCGCAGAGTGTGTTGGTGGCAGCGGCACTTGGCACAACAGAAGGCGCCGTAGAGGCCAGCGAGAAGTCTCGGCTGGTTTGGGGCGGCAGGTAGCCCGCCAGCAGGGGCAACGGTGCTCCAAATAAACCTGGCACCAGATACACCATAAAACCAAAGGCTAACACAGCCATCAGCAACCGACCTACGCTCAGGTGGGGTAGGTCAGAGTCGTGGGAGAGCTTGAAGCGGCCCAGCAGGTAGAGGCCCAGCAGACCCGAGAGCGTAATCCAGAGGGTGATGTATAGATCGCGGGAGAGCAGGTTCCAGTGATAGGCCAGGTCGGCCATGCTCAGGAACTTCAGCGCCAGCATCAGCTCCACAAAGCCCAACACTACTTTCACCGTGTTCAGCCAGCCGCCCGAGCGGGGTAGGCCTTTCAACCAAGCCGGAAAGATGGCAAACAGCGTGAACGGCAGCGCAAACGCCAGCGAAAAGCCCAACATCCCGATTACCGGTGTGAGGCGCTCACCCTGCGCCGCCAGGCTCAGAATGGTGGCCACAATAGGCCCGGTGCACGAAAATGACACTACTACCAGCGTGAGCGCCATGAAAAACACACCGCCCCAGCCGCCCTTGTCCGCCTGCGCGTCAATCTTATTGACCATGCCGTGGGGTAGGGTGATTTCGAACAACCCCAGAAACGACAGGCCAAACGTGACGAAAACGGCAAAGAAAATCAGGTTGGGTAGCCAGTGTGTACTGATGAGGTTGAGGCCATCGGCACCCAGCAGAATGGTCACCAGCAAGCCAATCACTACGTAAATAAAGATGATGGACAAGCCATAGACCACGGCCTTGGTGATGCCCCGCTGCCGGCTGTCGCCACCACTGGTAAAAAATGAAACCGTCATCGGAATCAGTGGGAACACGCAGGGCGTAATCAACGCGCCCAGCCCGAACACAAACGCTCCAAAGGCAAACGCCCACAACCCGCCTGCCGCCGGATCGACAGCGGGCGCCGTGGCTGCCACAGAAGCACCAGGGGTAGGCACGGCCGTGACGGCTGCCGGACCGGCTAATTTCGTTGCAACAGCGGTACCCAGCGTGGCAGTGTCTTGGGCAGCGATGGACGCATCGGGAACAGCGATTGGTGCGGTGGCCACTGCAGCCGCTGCAGTAGGTGTAGCCGGTGCTACGGTTGGGGCAGCCGTGGCGGGGGTAGGCGTAGCGGCAGGCGGTGCTACAGCGCCCGTGCCGCTTACTGTAACAGGGCCGAAGCTGAGCGTCTCGTTGCCAGGTACGCAGCGACCGTCCACATCGGTGCACGTCTGGTAATCGGCTTCGACTTTGATGGTGAGGGTACCGGGCTGCAGAATCTTGATGCGCTGCTTAATTTGGCCGGTGCCTTCAAAATACGTGACGTCGCCCTTGAACACGTCGTCAAACTTCTTCTTCTCTCCTACCGACTTCGGTGAGCCTACCAGCGTATAGGCGGCGTTTTTCGGAACGGCAAGCGTGAAGACGGTCGGCCCCAGGTCGGGGTCGAAATTGGTGGCATAGAGGTGCCAGTTGGGCTCCATGCGCGCATTGATGATCAGGTCAATTTCGTCGCCCACCTTTGCCGTCGTCTTGCTAACGGCGGCCGTGAGCTTGGTAGGCGTGAGCACCTGCGCCGCAACGGGCCATAGCGGCAACAACAGAAGCACCAGCAGCGGTACTAGCTTTTTGAGAGTAGACATAAACTTTTTTTTCGACACGTTGGAGTGCGTGCAGCGCAAAGAACGGTAGGAAGTAACACAAAATTAGTGTGTCAGGGTTGCATGCTGGCACGATATCCTGCGGACGTAACAGCTTCGTTCGGTTGAGGTTTCAGCCAGTGGCTTACTTTCTTATCAGCAAGTAGCCCCAACCGCTTGGCAATAATCTCGTATTTTTGCGATACAAAGGGTGCTGAGCCGCGTGAGCTACAGCATCCGTACCTATGGGCTTAAAAATCTTATTTACCGTTCTGCTTGTGTTGGCGAACGGCTTTTTTGTGGCGGCTGAGTTTGCGCTGGTGAAAGTTCGTCTTTCGCAAATGGAAATACGAGCGCAAGAAGGCAACCGGTTTGCGAAGCTAACGCTCAGCTTGCTGCATAAACTGGACGCCTACCTCTCGGCTACACAGTTGGGCATCACGTTGGCTTCGCTGCTGCTGGGCTGGGTAGGCGAGGATGTAGTAGTAGACATTGTGCTGGTCGTGATGCACAGCCTAGGCTATGATATGCCGTTGGCCGCCGCCCACAGCATTGCCATTCCCATTTCTTTTGGACTGATCACGCTGCTGCACATCGTCTTTGGGGAGCTGATTCCTAAGTCGTTGGCCATTCAGCGGGCAGAGGCCACTAGCTTAATCATCGCCGCGCCGTTGCGTGGTTTCTATTTCATCACCTTTCCTATTATCTGGGTGATGAATACGATTTCCAATGCGGTATTGCGCCTGATGGGGGTTGCCCCCGCTTCGGAACATGAGGTGCATACCACCGAAGAACTGCGCCTGCTGCTCGACCAGAGCATGCAAAGTGGAGAACTACAAAACTCAGAGCACGAGCTACTTGAGAACGTATTTGAGTTCAACGACCGCATGGTGAAGCAGATCATGGTGCCCCGCACCAAAATAGCAGCCATCGATATCAACGCGCCTCAAGATCAGGTGCTGGAAATTGCCTACAGTGAAGGCTACTCACGCATCCCGGTGTACGAGGGTAGCATCGACAACATTGTGGGCGTGCTCTACGTGAAAGACCTACTGCAACTTGTGCGACGCGGCGAGCCAATTGTGGTGTCGCGCATTATGCGCCCAGCCTATTTTGTGCCCGAAACCAAGAAAATCAACCGCTTGCTGCGACAGTTTCAGCGCAAGCACATGCACATGGCCATCGTATCAGATGAGTTTGGCGGTGTGTCGGGCATCGTTACGATTGAGGACATCATCGAAGAGCTGGTAGGCGAAATTCAGGACGAGTACGACAACGAAGTACCGGTGGTAGAGAAGGTGTCGGAAAATGAATACCGCGTAAATACCGCCACGCCTATTCCTGATGCCAACGAGTACCTGCCCTACCCCCTCCCCGAGGGAGACGACTACGAGACGGTAGGCGGCTTGCTGAACATGATCTACGGCAACATTCCCGACGTGGGCGACGTGGCAGTACTCGATAACTACGAGTTTCGGGTGCTGCAACGCTCCCGCCGCGCCGTAGAGTTGGTACAGCTCCGCGTGACGCGCCCGCAGGAAGTAGCAAATCTGACTGAGGAACTGGATTTGTAATACCAGACCGTCGGTTACGCCTGTTTAAACCAACTGGCGTACTGCACATAGTTATCGGCCGTGCGCTGGATGGTAGCCCGCTGCTCATCGGTCACGGGCTTGATTTTGCGGGCTGGGATGCCGGCATAGAGGTAGCCGGGCTCGCACTGCATGTTTTCCAGCACCACCGCCCCAGCCGCAATAATGCAGCCCGAGCCTACCACGGCGTGGTCCATCACGATGGCACCCATACCAATGAGCACGTCGTCTTCCACGGTGCAGCCGTGCACAATGGCTCGGTGCCCAATGCTCACGCGGCTGCCAATAACGGTAGCAGCCCGTTGGTAGGTGCAGTGAATTACTACCCCGTCCTGAATATTCGTTTGCTCGCCAATGCGGATGCTGTTCACATCGCCGCGAATAATGGCGTTGAACCACACGGTGCAACGAGCACCCAGCACTACATCGCCCACAATGGTAGCGTTGTCAGCTACATAGCAGTCAGATCCAATTTCAGGGAGTTTGCCGCGAACAGGTAGAAGAAGCATAGACAGTGAAGTGATGAGATGGTGAGATTATGAAGTCAAGAGTAAAAATACAGTTGTCATCTTGAGCGCAGTGAAGGACCTTCTCACGTCTGCACGGCAGGCGTACCAACTACTCGTTTTGTAGGCCTGAGGTCCTTCGCAAGCGGACGCCAGATGAAGGATGACAGATACTTTTCATTCGCCACTTCACCCTTTCACCGCGTCAGCATCCGTTTCCAGGTGCCTTTAGCCGCGTTGTATTTCACGGTGCTAGGTAGGGCTTGCCAGAAGTACTTGCTGGTTTCGACGGCGAAGCTGGGCTGCATGTAGCAATTGATGGTGCAGCCTTCGCACTGGGGTAGGCGGCCTTCCAGCGCAGCCAGGCGCTGCACTTCGGCAGAATTATACAGGTCGAACAAGCGGCCGTCTACCGGGAATTTCTGCTGGCCCAGATGGTAGCAGGGTAGCACTAACTCGTTGCTAGGCGAGATGACCAAGGTAGTACTGGCTGCCCGACACACGGGCGCAGCCACATGGTTGCCCCCATCGCGGCGGAGCTGGATGAAAGCTTCGTTGAGGTAGACGCCCTTGCGGCGGCCAAAGGCCGATAGATAATCCAGCTCTTCTGTTGTTAGTTGTTCGCCGGTATTTACACTGTTGTAATCAAAGGCCGGATTCAGAATCAGCATCAGCTTGTTGGGCTGCGCAATGTCGCGGTACACGGCTTCCAGGTCTTTCAGGTTTTCGCGGAAGACGGTGAACAGAATGTCAGGCCGCTCACCCATTTCCCGCGCCACCCGAATACTTTCCAGCACGAAATCGTAGCAGGCCACGCCCCTACCCCGGTCGTGCACTTCTTTTTCGGAGGCATCGAGGGAGAAATGCAGCATGTCCACTTTGCCGCGCAGTCGCTCGGCGTACTTGGGGTAGAGCAGGCAGTTGGTGGTGAGCGTTGTGATGAAGCCCATATCGTGCGCCAGCCCCACAAACTCATGAATCTGCCGGTGCAGCAGCGGCTCTCCGCCCGTGAAATCCACCACCGACACGCCCAGGCGCTTCAAATCGCGCAAGTTTTGTTCTACGTCCTCTAGTTTGATATAGGGCGAAGGCTTCTCCCAAATGTCACAGAACGAGCACTTCGCATTGCACCGGTAGGTGACGTAGTAATTGCACAGAACCGGATGACGAACAAGACGCATAAGAACACGAAGGTAAATATTACCTGCTACTACAGGGCAAACCTTGCAACCTTATTGGCTGCGGAAGACTCTACCACTTACACCATCTATACCTAATGTCATATGAGACTACTAAAACTCACTGCTATCCTCTTAAGTTTGTCCCTATTCTCAGCTTGCTCAAAAGAAGATGCTTCTCCCAAATCGGACTATATAGTATTTGGAGCGTTTTCCTACGGATTTGGAGACTTTGGAAAATTTGATGAGCACCGTTTCAAGACTTACAAACTTGACAACGTGCAACACCAGTTGTATGAAGATACTACTCGCACACCCCCATTTCTCCACGAACAAGGAAAGTACGTACTAAGAAGCCAAGCCTCGTATGATCAAGTGCAAGGTTTGTCGGATAAGATTCCCGCAAGTTTGCTGGCTATGCCAGACGGAGATGTCAACATTAATGCAGTGGCTGATGCTTACACATATTATGTGGAAATACAACAGGATGGCCAGAAAAGGTACTGGTACATGGACTCCTATAAAGAGAATGTACCCAGTTCCTTGCATGCTTTCCACATTGAAGTGAAAGAGAGAATTAATCTGTTGAGATAGTATAGAGCTTGATACGTCGTGCTGCTTAACCAACCTTAGTGAGGCAGTTCCCCCCAAGCCGTATCCCAGCGTTTGGGGGTAGCGGCCAGCGCCTCAGGCGTGGCAGGGCCATAATGCTCAATGTAATAGTCGCAGAAGGCTTTGAGGGGGCAGCGGGCACAGTCGGGCTTGGTGTAGAGGCACACGCGCTGGCCGTGCCAATAGTTGTGCTTGTGGAAATTGAGCAGCACCCGCGCATCCTGTGGCAGCTGCTCCAGCAGCAGCTTGTGCGCCCGCTCTGCCGACACTTTTGGTCCAATCATCCCTACTCGCTGGGCAATGCGGTGCACATGCGTATCGACCGGCAAGACCGGTTTCTGAAAGTTGAACAGCAACACCAATGAAGCCGTTTTTAGGCCGATACCGGGCATATCCGTCAGCCACTGCAAGCCCCGCTCGGTAGGCCAATCGGCTAGGAAATCCAACGTAAACTCGCCCCGTTCAGCCTTTATACGGCGCAAAATATCCTGGATGCGCGGTGCCTGCGTATCGGGCCAGCGCGTGGTTCGGATGGCGTGGGCCAACTCGGAGGTAGGCGCGGCTAGTACGCCTTCCCAGTCGCCAAAGGTTTCCAGCATGCGGGAATAGGCCAGTTCCTCGTCGGCGTGCGTGGTGCGGTGCGACAACACGGTGCTGATTAGCTCGCGCATGGGCGTGCGCCGCGGGGTAGACGACAGTTCGCCGTAAAAATCGTTCAGGATTAGGTGGTCTTGCCAGGTTTTTTGGGCGGGCGAAAGCGGGGTGGCATTGGTCATGAGCTTTCTACCCCTAAGCGCCCCGCGGAGTTGCCTTGCCACCCCCTAAAAAAGCAGCGGCTTCCTTGGGTAGGGAAGCCGCTGGCTATATAGTTTACCTGGCAACGCGTTTACTGTTAGATGGTGCCTTTCTCGGCCGCCTTCTTCAGTTTTTCATTGGCATAGATGGCTACTTCCACGCGGCGGTTGGCGCTACGGCCGGCTTCCGTCGAGTTGTCGGCAATAGGCTGCTTCGAGCCGTAGCCCGTCACCTGAAAACGCGAGGCATCTACACCTTGGCTTTGCGTGTAATTAGCCACGGCCTGCGCCCGGCGCTGCGAGAGTGGGTTGTTTATGGCATCGGTACCGGTGTTGTCGGTATGGCCTTCTACCAGCACATTGGTGTCGCCGTATTTTTTGAGGGTAGCAGCTAGGGTAGCAATGTTGTCCTGGGCAGTAGAAGTCAGCGTAGACGAATTCTTTGCAAACAGAATACCCGAGTCGAAGGTGATTTTGATGCCTTCGCCCACACGCTCTACGGTGGCGCCGGCCATTTCACGCTTCAGCTCAGCAGCCTGCTTGTCCATACGACGGCCAATGAGGGCACCAGCGCCGCCACCCACGGCAGCACCAATGATAGCGCCACCAGCGGTGCTGTTTTTACCGCCAATTACGCGGCCCAGCACGCCACCCACCAGAGCACCGCCACCAGCACCCAGCAAACCACCCTTCGCGGTTTTGCTCATGGGCTTTTTAGTGGTAGTGGTTTGCGCTTCTGCGAAATGGCTTCCCAGCAGAAGCAGGACCAGCAGCAAAGAGAGGATAGACCGGGAAGTTTTCATGATAATCAAACGAATAAATGGGGAGAATACCCGTAACGTCGGGCTGTCTGTTGCCTCTTGGCAACCACCTTGCCAAAATCCCCCTATTTGATATGAGTTTAGCACAAACTATTTCTCTAATTTGATTATCAAATAATTGCCCGTAAAACCTGTTTCGGCAGCCCTACCTTGCCGAATACCTAAAATGAGTCGTGCCAACGTGGGCAAGTGCTGAGCCGTTTGCCTAACAGCACTTCCATTGATATCCCTACCCTTGGTGCTCATTGGGTGCAGAGTTGCTCCAGCCCAACAAAAAGGACCACCTCTATAGATGGTCCTTTTCAGT
Source organism: Hymenobacter aerilatus (assembly GCF_022921095.1). NCBI lineage: Bacteria > Pseudomonadati > Bacteroidota > Cytophagia > Cytophagales > Hymenobacteraceae > Hymenobacter > Hymenobacter aerilatus. Next base: position 80,040 of record NZ_CP095053.1, on the reverse strand, counting down.
ATTGACAGCAGATTAGCTTGCTACGTCGACTAGTTGCGACGATTCCGGCGTTCGGCACGGCGCTCTTCTCGTTTTTTCTTATCACGGCTTTTACCATAGAGCGAGCCACCAATAGCTCCTACCCCGGCCCCAATGGCCGCGCCTTTACCACCGCCTATCAGGCCACCGCCTACAGCACCGGCACCGGCTCCCACTGCCGTGCTGGTGCGGCACTCAGTCATAAAAAAACAAGCGCCAGCAAGGGCAAGCAAACGTAACTTTTTCATGGTCTTTGCTATCGTAGAAGGCCAAGAAACGGCCTGTATGAGAAAAATTTCAGGCTTTATAACGTAATGCCTCCACCGCAAGTTTAAGTAGATTCGGTTTTGCCCAACTCTTACACGCAAAGGGCTACTTCGGTATGAAGTAGCCCTTTGCCTCAAACTATGGTTGAGCTTACAGTGTGCCGTTTTCAGCAGCCTTTTTCATCTTCTCGTTGGCGAAGATGGCGATTTCTACGCGGCGGTTGGCCTGACGACCAGCTTCCGTCGAGTTATCAGCAATAGGCTGTTTGGAGCCGTAGCCATTGGTGGTGATGCGCGAAGCATCTACCCCTTGCGACTGCGTGTAGTTGGCCACGGCCTGGGCGCGGCGCAACGACAGCGGGTCGTTGATAGCGTCGGTGCCAGTGTTGTCGGTGTGGCCTTCTACCAGGATGTTGGTGTCGGGATACTTCTTCAGGGTAGTAGCCATTTTCTGGATTTCCGTCATTGAAGCTTGACGCAGATCCGACTTGTTGGTATCAAACAGAATACCCGAGTCAAAGGTCACTTTGATACCTTCGCCCACGCGCTCTACTTTGGCGTTTTGCATATCGCGCTGCAACTCTTCGGCTTGCTTGTCCATTTTACGGCCGATGAGGGCACCCGCGCCGCCACCCACAGCAGCACCAATGATAGCACCAGCAGCCGTGCCGCCCGAGCCACCAATCACGCGGCCTAGCACGCCGCCTACCACGGCTCCACCGCCAGCACCCAGCAGGCCACCCTTGGTGGTTTTGTTCATGCCGGTTTTGCGCGGACCAGTGCCGTTAGCGTCCGGAATGTTAGGGTTGCGCGTAGTAGCGCACGAGCCCAGGAACAGCATCAGCGCCAAGCACAGCGAAATAATTGCGTTCGGAGATTTCATCAGAAGGAACTTTGGTGAAAAAATGTAGGGAAAGAGAAACGATACTTGTTCGGTGTTGGGTACTGTACTTAGGCTAAAAATGTTTATCCAAAATCACTTTCAGTCTCCAAGGATGTGTATAGCAAGAGTTCCAACACGAAAAAAGCCTCTTCAACATCTGAATAGTACAGTTGAAGAGGCTTTTTCAAAAAGCTTGCCGCTTTTGCCGGCATCGTAGCTAGCGTCGTGCTGCCGCCACGGGTACCACTTCGGCCACTGCAGCCGGACGCAGCAGGTGCAGCAAATCTGCCAGCTTCTGCTTTAGGTCTTTACGATCTACAATGAAATCGAGGAAGCCGTGTTCCAGCACGAATTCGGAGCTTTGAAAATCTTTCGGCAAATCTTTGCCGATGGTTTCTTTAATCACGCGCGGCCCAGCAAAACCGATGAGTGCACCCGGCTCAGCAATATTAAAATCGCCTAGCATGGCAAACGAAGCCGTTACGCCGCCCGTAGTGGGGTCGGTGAGTAGTGATACGTAGGGCACACCAGCTTCGGAAAGCAACGCCAGCTTGGCCGACGTTTTGGCCATCTGCATCAGCGAATAGCCGGCCTCCATCATGCGCGCTCCCCCTGATTTGCTGATCATCAGGAATGGAATGCGGTGCTGGCGGGCATAGTCGATGGCGCGGGCAATCTTCTCGCCTACCACCGAGCCCATGGAGCCCCCGATGAATTTGAAATCCATGCAGGCAATGACCAACTCGGCACCCTGGCTGCGCCCGTAGGCCGTGCGCACGGCGTCGTGCAGGCCGGTGGCACGCTCGGTAGCCGCCACGCGTTGGGGGTAGGGCTTGGTATCAACAAAGTGCAGCGGGTCACCGGAAGTGAGGTCAGCGTCCAGCTCGGTGAACTGGTTGTCATCAAACAGCACCTCGAAATACTCGGCTGAGTTGATGCGGTCGTGGTGGTTGCAGTTGGCGCAGGTATAGAGCAGGCGCTTGTGCTCGGCCATGGTAGCCACGGTTTTACATTCCGGGCATTTGTACCACAAGCCATCGGGGGTTTCCTTTTTTTCCTCCGTGGGCGTGACAATGCCTTTTTCTACGCGTTTAAACCAAGACATCAGGTAAGAATTGAGGGGCGGATACTAAGCGTGTGGCGACAAAGATACTATGCAGGGTGGCTACGGGCCGGCTTTCGGAGCAGAAGAATTGCCTGGTCATTCCCGCATTTCGAGCAAGAATACCAGCTAAACCATTGGAAACAAGCACAGTATTTAACGTCGGATAGCAACAAATATAGTCCGAAAAATGGTTTGTGCCGGCTATAGAAATTGGAAGTTGCCCCGGCAACTGGCTACCTTGCTACGGGGTAGGCCCTATCGGTCCACCCCGCTGCTTATGCTGTTTCACCTACGCTTATTCCGTGTATAAATTCTCTTCCCTGACTTTGGCCGCTCTGGTGGTGGCCGCTTCTACTACCCTACCCAGCTGCGTAGCTTCCCGCAAATACGACGAATTACAGGCTCGCCAAACGGCTACCCAGCGCGCGAAGGAAGACTTAGAAAAACGCCAGCGCCAGGCAGTAGCAGAGTTACAAAAAGCCAACGACGAGCTGGCCCAGCTGCGCCTCGATAAGAAGCGCCTCGTAAACGACTCCACGCAAACGGGCAACATCCTGCGCAAAACCCAGAGCCTGTACGGCGAGCTAAACGACTCGTACGACAAGCTCCTCAAGAACAGCGACCGGGCCATTGCCAATAAATCGGCCGATTATGACAAGGTAGCCAAGGACTTAGCGCGCCGCGAAGCTGAACTCGGTGAGCTGGATGTAAACCTGAAAAAGAGCCGCACGCAAATCGACCAGCTTAATACAGACCTGAAGACTCGCGAAGCGAAGCTGGCGGAGCTGCAACAAGCATTGGCCGCTAAAGACAAAGCCGTGAATGATTTGCGCGCCAAAGTAAACAACGCGCTACTCGGTTTTAAGTCTAATGATTTGAAAGTAGAGCTACGCAACGGCAAAGTGTATGTGTCACTTTCGGAGCAACTGCTGTTTAAATCGGGCTCTACCAAGGTAGACCCCAAGGGCCAGGATGCGCTTAAAAAGCTGGCTCAGGTGCTACAGGAGCAACCCGATGTGAACGTGGTAGTGGAAGGCCACACCGACAATGTGCCCATCACGCGTGGCACAGCGGGTATGCAGGACAACTGGGACCTGAGCGTGCTACGCGCCACCGAAATTGCCCGCCTGCTTACCGTGAGCGGGGTAGCACCCCAGCGCGTAACGGCCTCGGGCCGCTCGCAATACCTGCCCGTGGCCCCCAACGGCAGCGCCGCCGACAAAGCCCTGAACCGCCGCACCGAAATCATCCTCACACCCAAGCTCAACGAGCTATTTCAGATTCTGGATAGTAATTCAGCGGCGAGTGCTGGTGAATAGCAGTAATTTTATATCTTTCTACAAATCAATACACTATCTACTTATATTCTTATGTTCTCACTTCTCCGTGTCTTTTTGCTAGTGTTGTGTATATGGATACTAGCCTTGCCAACAACGCAGGCTTCCCACTTATTGGGTGGCCAGATTACGTACGAGCACCTTACTGGTGACCAGTACCGCGTCCGATGTTTGCTTTACACAAATGATTATTCTTTAGTTAAACAGGAGTTCATTCAGTTGAAATGTCAGCTTGATGGCTGCACAACTTCAGATAGCCGGAATTTTACAGTTGAGATACAGACCCCTACGGTAATAAAAAATACACCCTTTGCTCTAAGCAATGGAGTGTATAACAATGCCGTTTTCGAAACTACCGTGCGCCTATCGCCTGGGACTTGGACCCTAAGTACTCAGAATGAATACCGTACGTATGGCGATAATTTTGCAGGTCGTAATACTACCTATGAGTTCTATATCGCGGCGACGGTAAATACTGCATTAGCACCTACCAACAGCTCTCCGCAATTCTATGATTTGCCAGTACCCCAAGTACTTTGGCAACAGCAGAATCGGTATGCTTATGGCGCCTCCGATGCAGATGGAGACTCACTAGTATATAGCCTAGTTTCGCCTCAGACAAGCTGTGGGACTTCTGTTCCTTACGGAATCTATGCCGCTGGGACTATCAATAACCCCGTCACAGGTACCGTTGCTCCCTACCCTGGTGGGGGATATACCAACCTATTCCCTCTACCCTCTTTTCAAATCTCCTCTGGAACTACAGTGCAAGCAGCACCTTTTTTTGATCTGAACACGGTTACTGGTGCTATTACCTCCTTGCCTGCATCGGTGCAGAATGGAGGTAGCTATTTTGCCGTAGCCGTACGCATAGACGAGCTGCGTAAAATTGGGAATGAGTATGTCAAGATTGGCAGCGTTGTGCGGGAAATACCATACCTTTTGGTTAACCCAGGCAACAATCTTAATCCTACCTTATCCGCGGTACAGGTAAACAACGAAACTACACCGCGACCAATAGAGAATACGATTACCATACTGGCTGGTCGGCCATTGACCTTGCATTTCTCCGGCACTGACCCCAATGCAGGTCAGACTACCCAACTCTATGCCGACGTAGAACACGCGCTGCCAGGCGCTACGTTTACTACCTCCACTACCGGCGAAGCCACCCTGCAATGGCAAACCACGGCCCAAACACGGCTTGGCTTTTATCGTTTTCCCGTTACGGTTGTCGACAATAGTTCGCCCCAGCGCGGCTTCGAAACGCGTATCATCACGGTGCGAGTAGTAAACACGATACTGTCTACTTCAGATGCACAGAAGAATAGCAACGTGGCAGCCTACCCTATACCGTTCACAGAGCAAGTCACCATTCGCTTAGTAAATAGCGGCCGCCGACAAGTCACGATTGTAGATGCGCTGGGCCGCACAGTGGCTGAGCTCACTACGCAGGCTGATGGAGTTGTTCGCTGGCGTCCAACGGCTGTTGTTGCACCAGGCTTATACATTGCCCGTACGGCAGATGGGCAATCGAAACGCTTAGTACGAGTCGCCCCATAGCAACCGCCTACCCCATTAATGGATGCAAAAATGGCCAACCTTCTCAGAAGGCTGGCCATTTTACGTAAGAGCAAAACCAGATTCTTGTGTTTTGCTAGAACGTCACGTTTATGCGGCCGAAGTAGTATGCGCCCGTGAAGGCGAACTGGTTGGAGCTGTATAAGAATCGGCCCCGGTTGGTTCCGTCTAAGCTAGAGGTATAGCTTAAGCTGCCTGTATTATAGTTGTCCTCGTAATTGCGCGGATTACGGTACAGTTTATCGGGGTAGACGTTGAAGATATTATTAGCCCCTACCTGCAGGCCCAGCCATTTCAGCACTTGCGCACTTACTACCAAGTCCGTTACCCACTTCGCCGAAAAGGTTTGGTCAATGGTAGAGTAGAGGAACGAGGGGTCATCGGCTGGACTGCCGATGCGGGCATCAGCCGTCTTCACCTCCCCGAACCGCACAGTACGCAAGTCCACGTTAAAAATCTTGTAGCCGTAGTTGGCGCTCAGGTTGATTTTGCTGCGTGGCTGCCCGGCTTCCAGGCGAGTACGCTGCTGGCGGTCGAATAGCGTGTTTTGCAGGCTTGCATTGTTATCGATAGTGGCTGAGCTATTGATACCGCGCACTGTGGTTTGGTTGAAGTTGGCCGCTGCCGTCAGGCCCAGGCGATGCTCGCCAAAGGTTAGGCGCTCATTCAGAACCACATCCAGACCTTTGGTGCGGGTGTTGACGGCATTAGCAAAGAACTGCACGCTGCTTACATCCGGACGATTGGCCAGAATAGCCGCCACCGCTGGATTGGATCGGGAAAACTGTGACGAGAGTACAATTCGGTCCCGAATATCAATCAGGTAGGCATCTACCGTCAGCGTGAAACTACGGGCCAGGCGCGCCGTGAGGCCAGCGCTATAGTTCTTTGACTTTTCCTGCTTGAGCGCGCCAATCCCGAAGCCTTCACGCACAATGGGGTTGTCATTGTTCGCTGTCAGTACATCCTGGATTTGCCCCTGGTTGAACTGCGTCGCTACGTTGGTGAAGTAGCGCTGTTGCAGCGAGGGCGCCCGGAAGCCGTTGCCTAGATTACCACGTACGGCCAAATCGTTGATGAAATTGCTTTGCCCACCGGTTACCAGACTGTAGCGGGCCCCTACCCGACCACTGGCGTTTGAGCCAAAATCGGAGTAGCGCTCTAGCCGGCCGGCCAGATTCACTAGCAAACGGTCGGTTAAGTCGCTTTCCAGATCGAGGTAGCCTGCAGTGTTGGAACGCGAACGATGGGTGGCATCGGAAGGGCGATACCCAGGAAAACCCTGTGACCCAATGGAGGTGTTTTGACCCGCAGCCGTCAGACGGCCATAGTTGAAGTAAGACCCTTTCTCACCTGCTTTAATTTCAAAGAAATCACTGCGCAGCTCGCCCCCAAAGGCCACGTTTAGGGTAGCCAAGGGTCCCACATTCATGAATTTGCGGGAGAAGCCCAGGTTAGTGGTATTCTGCTGAAAGATGAGCGTACCAGCGTAAAACTCCTGCGTGCTGGTACCAATAGGCAGCGAGGCATTCAGTGTGTTGGTGATGTCATAACGCAAGCTGTTGCGGCCGTACGTGTTGCTCAAATCAGTCGCAAAGCCCAGGACCGTACCGCGCACGCCTACGAGCAACGACTCGTCGTTGACGGTACTGTTGACGAAGGGTAGGAATCCATCGGGGTAGAGCGTGAGGTCAATTTGCGTTGCCTGGTTAGGGAGGCGGTATAAAGCGCCGCTACGGCCTTCTCGCTGTGTGGCGCCTGCGGCTACGTAGGCCTCTACCCCTAAACGGGGCACCAGCGAGTACGCGGCATTCACGAAACCGCTGTAGGTACGCGACTTCGAATTGCCTACAATGATATTGCGACGATTGAAACCACGGGCAGCTACCTGGGCATCGTCCTGCGCTTTCAAGTCACGGCGCTGCTGCTCCGTTAAGTTGCTGGCGTAATTACCGCCGCTGCCATTGTAAATAAGGGGGGCCGTATCGTAGCCCGAGCGGTCCAGAAACCCGCGCTGTAATACCTGGCCGCTGATATCTATGTATCCCCTACCCTTCAAGCCAATACCAACGTTGGCATCGGCCTGCCATACGTCGCCGTCGCCTTTGGTGGTCTGGCCCGCCGTGCCACTCACGTTCACGCCGGTAGTGTCATCTTTCAGCTGAATGTTGATAACGCCGGCAATAGCATCGGAGCCATACTGAGCGGCGGCCCCTTCGCGCAGCACCTCAATGCGCTTGATGGCGGCGGGCGGCAGCACGTTCATATCAATCCCTACCGAGCCCCTACCTGGTGTCCCGTTGATGTTGACGAGGGCCGAGGTATGGCGTCGTTTGCCATTCACCAGCACCAGTACTTGGTCGGGCCCCAGGCCACGTAGCGTGGCCGGGTCTACGAAATCCGTACCATCGGTTACGGTTTGGCGGGTACTCTGGAAGGAGGGGGCAATGAAGCTCAGAATCTGCGTTACCTCCGTTTGGCCATACGCCTTAATCTCGCGGGCCGAAATCACATCGACAGGAGCCGTGGTAAGAATATTAGAGCGACCTTCGGTGGCCCGCGAGCCTGTCACGACTACTTCGTTGAGGTCGGTGCTGGCATCTTGCAAACTGGCGTTCAGCACGGAACGGCCGTTCAGGGGAATTTCCTGTGAGGTCTGCCCAATGGCCGAGAAGATGAGGGTAGCCGAGGTGGGTACGGCAAGGCGGTAGCGGCCGTCTGCGTCGGTAGAGGTGCCGTTGCTGGTACCTTTTTCCAGCACCGTCACACCGGGTAGGGCGGTACCGGTGGGGCCAGTCACGCGGCCGGTTACGGTCTGCGTCTGGGCCCACGCGGCGGCGGGCAACAGGCTGGCACACACAATGGAATAGAGTAAGGTTTGGCGCATATGCGTTCGGGGAGGGGAAAAGAATAAATGCAACTTTGTTAGTGACCACTCAGCACAATGCAAACAAAGGCCTACAAGGCACCTGACCACAATCTTCTGCTATAACAGAATACTTCGCAGGATGTATTGATTTCGATGAAATAAGTATACTGCTTGCCTAATACGATAGTTGTACTGCACGCCTATACGTAGTAGATTGTCAACACATTACGGTTGCGCTTACCCTCCCTGCCGTGGCCCACTTATGCGGTTATTTTGAGCTGGTAGCCACCAGCTTCTGCACAACGGGTAGTGCTGCTTCTGCCCATTTCGCCATCTGTAATCCAGAGTAATGCAGACCATCTGGCGCAAACTGCGCGGCATCGCTAGCGGCGGTGCGCGTGAGGCCAGTGATGTCTACGAAGGCAATGCCTGCCTGCTCACACTCTTGTTGGGCCACTGCGTTAAACTGGTCGATTTCTTGCCCAATCTGCGTCCGGTTACGCCCTTGTGCGTAGGGCGTCTGCCCCCAGTCTGGGATAGATAATACTACTACCCGGGTAGAGCGGCCGCTGGCAAACTGCGTGGCCGTTTGTAGTAACTCGCGCAGATGCAAACGATACTCGGCGGTGCTTTTGCCCTGGTACTGGTCGTTGACGCCAATCAGCAACGATACCAGCCCATAGGTACGCCGATTATCGGAGGCCGCAATGGCCCGTTGTAAGTCCTGAGTGGTCCAGCCGGTGCGGGCGATAATGTCCGGCGACGCTACCTCACTACCATGCTGGCGCAGCAACTGCGCCAGCTGCACGCTCCAACGTGCCTGCTCTGTTACGCCTTCGCCAATGGTATAAGAGTCGCCGAGGGATAAAAAGCTGATGGCAGCGACTGGCGCCGGTGGCGTAGGAGTCGGCGCAACGTCGGCTTGTGTACAGGCTAGGAAAGACAGTGACAGTAAAAAGGCAAGAATACTCTGCATGAGAAGGCTTCGGGTGGATGGTTCACCCGATGGCGCCAGACATACGTACTCGCTCCTGCTTGTAGATTACCATCTATTGCCACTAAGCGCCGCGCAGACTAGCGACTGGCTCTGGCACCGAAGTGGAATGCGCGTTCTGGTACGCCAGTTTGTAGGCTTGCACGATGCCAACTATAAGTACTATTGTGAATATTACGGCCACTAGCTGCGGATTATACAACCAGAAAGGCGCGTGGTGCAGCAACTCCAGTACAGCTTCCAGATTCAGAAAGTAGGCAACGGATGTGAGCCCGTATAGCCAGTAATTTTTCGCCAGGTAGCCGTATCCAGCCAGAAAAAGCAGTGCCGCGTGCCAGTACCGCTCGTGCATCTGCGTGTTGAAGTAGCTGAATACGATAGGCAACAAACCACAGCTTAGCAACACCAGCGCGTAGTGCTCCGCGCCCATCACGCGGCGGCGTAGAAGCAGCCGCACGGTTTGCCAACACATTGGCCACAGGGTTATAGCCGAAGCCACGGTAAACAGCAACAGCCCCCAATGCTTATAGGAATGGCCTGCGAAACGCAGCGTATCAGACACATCCATCAAAGAAGACGCCCACGTCAGCAGATACCAAAGATTAAAAGCATTGAGCGAGATATAAGGGTACCGGTCGCCGGCGCTGCGCGTGAGTAGCCAAATATGAGGCAAGTAGTTACGGTCGCCACCCCAGATAAAGGGGACTAAGATGGCTAACTGCAGTAGAGCGCTTACTGCTATTGTATGTAACAGCACCTTCGGCGTCCGCTGCCAGTGCGGCAATAGCACCAGCACCAAGGGTGGAATAAAGATGACAGATTGCAGCTTCATGTTGAGTGCCAGCACGAATAGCACTCCTACTACCACAGAACGGCCTTGTAAAGCGGCTAACACTGCCCCTAGGCACAAACAGGTATAAATAGCGTCTACCTGCTGCCAAGCCAAGGTATTGTACAAGTAAGCTACGTTAAGCAGCAGCAACAACGATACCCCTATCCCCTGCTGACGAGTAGCTGCCAGCGAAGCGACCAGCAGTGCGCCGCCAAAATCAAAAAGAAGCGTTATCAGCTTGAGGTAATGCAGGTTGCGAAGAATTGCATCTGCGCTACCCAACAACTTCCCAAACCCATACAATACATACTGATACAGAGGCGGATAATCATTACGCCATACCTTATATACGTTCGCCAATCCATGCTCCGCCGCATACGACGACCACAGCCACCAACTATACCCATCTTCCGGTAAGCGGGCATCACCCCCTATCCTCCATAGCAACACCAGCAAAAGGCCATAAAAAGCAATATCTGTCCGCTTCCACTGCCAATCACTGGCTATATACTTTACCGGCCTTTCCGCTTGCATATAGTTTTCATATAACGCCTAGCTGTTAATCCAGCAACAAAGCTACACGCAAACGCCCCCCTCTCCTACCCCCGCCACCAGCCAGACGCATAGGGGGCCTGCGTGGCCTCTACCCGTTCGCCGGGCTGGGGTAGTAACAGCTCCACCCCGGCTGCCGCAGCGGCTTGCTGCACCTCCTCGGCTGGATCGGTCCAGGCGTGGTAAGCCAGGTTGAAGGTGCCCCAGTGAATGGGCAGCAGCGCCCGGCCGCGCAGGGCCTGGTGTGCCGCCACGGCTACCGTGGGTCCCATGTGCACATCGGCCCAGTTGGGGTCGGCGGCGCCTATTTCCAGCATGGTCAGGTCGAAGGGGCCGTAGGTGTCGCCTATTTGCTGAAACGCAGCCGCAAACGGACCAGAGTCGCCGCCGAAGAAGGCGCGGTGGGTAGGACCCAGCAGCACCCAAGAGGCCCACAGGGTAGCATCCTGATCGAGGCCGAGGCGGCGGCCGGAAAAGTGCCGGGCGGGTGTGGCCACCAGCGTAAAATCGGGCGCTAACATTATTTCCTGCCACCAATCCACTTCGGTAATCTTGTCGGACGCTACCCCCCAACGGTGCAGGTGCCGGCTTACCCCTAGCGGACAGAAGAACCGCACCCCCGTGCGTGCCAGTGCCCGCACCGCTAGCGGGTCGAGGTGGTCGTAGTGGTCGTGGGAGATGAGTACGCCATCCAGCGGCGGCACCTGCGCCAGGGGTAGCGGGTTGGGGAAGAACCGTTTCGGTCCCATAAAGCGCACCGGCGAACTGCGCATGCGCCATACGGGGTCGGTCAGAAAACGGCGACCGTCAATTTCCAGCAACACCGTCGAGTGTCCCAGCCAGGTAGCCCGTAATGCGTTGGGTGGCACGGGCTGAGCCAGCGCAGCCACATCGGTAGAGAAACCAGCCAGAGCCGACCGGGGTACGCGCTCCTCTTTGCCTAGCAGCCAACGCCGGGCCATTTGCCAGTAGCTGCTAGCCGTCGACATGGATGTGGGTAGGGCATTGTGATAGCGCTTACCATCGAAGCGGGAAGAAATTCTCGTAGTCATACGCTTTGCAAAACGACCGTTGAAAACAGACGAAAAAGGCAGAACGTCATGTCGATTAGCGGGAGCAACCGCACGTGCTGACGAAGGATCGTATCTTCCGTTAGCACGTGCGGTTGCTCCCGCTAATCGACATGACGTTCTGTTTTCACAAGTAGTTAAGCAGACGTTTTGCTACCCGTTATACTTTAACGGCAGCTGTTCGCCCTGCCTCCTACCCTATTGCCTGTCCCAGGTCTTCGAGCAGGTCCTCAATATCCTCCACGCCCACGCTCAGGCGAATGAGCGAGTCAGAAAGGCCAGCTTTGCGGCGCTCCTCGGCCGGAATGCTGGCGTGCGTCATGGTGGCGGGATGACCTGAGAGGCTTTCTACACCACCCAAGCTTTCGGCTAGCGTGAAGAGCTTCAGCTTTTCCAGCACCGCAATGGCGTCTTCCTGCTTGTCGCCCTTCAGCACAAAGGAAATCATGCCCCCGAAGTCGCGCATTTGCTTGGCGGCCACGGCGTGGTTGGGATGCTCGGGGAAGCCCGGCCAAAACACCTTCTCTACCTTGGGGTGCGCTTGCAGGTACTCGGCCACGGCGCGGCCGTTTTCGCAGTGGCGCTGCATGCGCAGGTGTAAAGTTTTGAGGCCGCGCAGCACCAGGAAGCAGTCCTGGGGGCCGGGCGTGCCGCCGCAGGAGTTTTGCAGAAAGGCCAAGCGTTGCAGCAGCGCGTCGTCGTTCACCACCAGAGCGCCCATTACCACGTCGGAGTGGCCGCCCATGTACTTGGTGAGGGAGTGCATCACAATGTCGGCGCCCAGGGCCAGCGGGGTTTGCAGGTAGGGCGTCGAGAAAGTGTTATCCACCACCAGCAGAGCACCAGCCTCGCGAGCAACCTCCGCAGCGGCTTCAATATCGATGATGTTGAGCAGCGGGTTGGTAGGCGTTTCCACCCAGATCAGCTTGGTTTTGTCCGTCACCTTTTCGCGCACGGCCGTCATGTCGTGCATCGGCACAAAGTGAAATTTGATGCCCAGCGGCGCAAACACTTTGGTGAAGATGCGGTAGCTGCCCCCATAGAGGTCGTTCGTGGAAATCACCTCGTCGCCGGGCTGCAGCAGCTTGATGATGCAGTCGACCACGGCCATACCCGAAGCGAAGGCTAGGCCATGCTTGCCGCCTTCCAATGCTGCCACTGCATCCTGCAGTTGCGAGCGGGTAGGGTTGTGCGTGCGCGAGTACTCGTAGCCCTGGTTTTGGCCGGGCGAGGTCTGCACGTAGGTGGAAGTCTGATAGATAGGCGTCATGATGGCGCCAGTGGCCGGGTCGGGGTGCACGCCGGCATGAATGGCTTTGGTTCCGAATTTCATAGTGCGTGGGTGGAGTAATAAAAGCAAATGCCCCGCAAGGGGGCGCTCAAAGGTAAAAGGACGCAGGCACTTGCCAGGGCCTTCCGGCAACGTCCATCTTTTTCGTTAGTAGAGAACTAGCAAACAGTTATCTTGTTGGCAAAATTCAATTTCATTCTTCCCTCATTTTTATCATTTATGAAAAAACTTTTACTGGTATTGCTTACCCTATGCACCGGCTGGACGGCCGCCGCGGCCGCCGCGGCCGACGCGCCGCCCGAGGCCGAGGCTGCCCGCCGCAAATTCGTTATCGACTCACTACAGGCCACGCTGCACTACCAGCAAGGCCGTATCACGCTGCCCGGTGGGGTAGGCAAGCTGACGGTGCCGCAGGGTTTTCGCTACCTCGACTCGGCCCAGAGCCGCCACGTGCTCACCGACTGGTGGGGCAACCCCAAGCAGGAGTCGCTGGGCATGCTGGTGCCCGCTGCCTACGGCCCGCTGGACGAGAAAAGCTGGGCCTTTATCATCCGCTACGAGCCCATGGGCTACGTGAAGGACGATGATGCCGACAAAATCAATTACAAGGACCTGCTGGAAGAAATGCAGGACGACGTAGCCGAAGAAAACGAGGAGCGCACCGAGGCCGGCTACGAAACCGTGCAACTGCTGGGCTGGGCCGCCACACCCTTTTACGACAAAAACAAAAATGCCCTGCACTGGGCCAAAGAGCTGCAGTTTGGCGACGAGCCAGAGCATACGCTTAACTACAATCTACGCCTGCTGGGCCGCAAGGGCGTGCTGGTGCTCAACGCCGTGGGCACGCCTGCGCAGCTAGCCGAAATCCGGGGTACCATTCCTACGGTTATTGATGGGGTAGCCTTTGCCAAAGGCCTGCGCTACGCCGATTTCAACCCCGGCATCGACGAGGTAGCGGCCTACACTATTGGCGGCCTGGTGGCGGGCAAGGTGCTGGCCAAGGTAGGCTTCTTTGCCGTGATTCTGAAGTTTGGCAAGGTCATCCTTATCACCCTGCTCAAGTTTTGGAAGATAGCGCTGGGCTTGCTGGCCGGCGCCTGGACGGCTATCCGCCGCTTTTTCGGCGCCAAAAACAACGACGAGCAACTGGCCCTTGAGACAGACGAAACGCCGCCTTCGGAACCAGAAGCGTAGCGGCTCGCACCGCAAATCCGTAAGAGCAAACAGGCTGGTAGTTTTGCCAGCCTGTTTTTCTTTGCCTATGCTTGCTACCCTTAAAGCCTTATTTCGCACCAACGCGTCCTCGCTCCTGTCTATGTTTCTGCTGGTAGTGCTACCCCTTGTGGGCAGCTCTACTGTTACCTACCTACTGTACGAGCACCAGAATCTGCTGCGCGACCTTACCCTACCCCAAATGCTGCTGTATTTTGGAATAATGGTGTTGGTGCTGGCCTTCTCGCTGGTGCACTCCACGGTGGCGGTGTTGCTCACGGGTTTTTTCCTGGGCTGGGCGGGGTTGCCGGGCACCATTATCGCCTATGCGCTGGCGGCCCTGCTAGGATACGAGCTGGCCACCCGCCTCGACCAAGGCAAGCTGCTCCGCTTCGTGCACTCTTTCCCAAAAGCCGAAGCCATTATGCAGGAGCTGCGCCACCAGAGCTGGCAGTTGATTTTGCTGGTGCGCCTAGCTCCTATCCTACCCTTCGCCCTTATGACCTTTGTACTGGCTATTCTAGGCGTAGACCGCACCCGTTTCCTGGGCGCCAGCGTGCTGGGGATGCTGCCGCGGAGTCTGTTCTTTTACTGGATAGGCACGCAGGCCCAGGATGCGCTGTCGCTGCTGCATAGCCCCGACACGGGCACCACTGGTAAAGTTCTGGTACTGGTACTGCTGGCCGTGGCTGCGCTGGGGCTCTACTACGTTTTCAACCGGGCCGTGCAGCGCGCCCTCAACAAGCAGATAGAAAAGCAAGAAAATTATTAAATCTGAAAATCAGTTGCTTGCAGATTTTCTTGTCTTTTTTTATCGTTAAAATGCGCAGAAGCTTGTTTTCCGGGAAATTCTGCCGTTATCTTTGCACACCGTAACGGAAAAACGGTCGCGTAGCTCAACTGGATAGAGCACCTGACTACGAATCAGGAGGTTTGGGGTTCGACTCCCTACGCGACCACTCAAAAGGCCCTCAGATAGCTCTGAGGGCCTTTTTTGTTTTGCTGCTTGTTCAGAATTGCGGGTAACAGTTGGTAGTCGAGGCCATCATCCTTTTTTCAACTCTCACATTAGCCCAAATACATCCATCACTGGCTCCATGAAGCTCTTGAACTGCACGCCTGAGGCCGAGGCTTCTGCAAGTAGTTCAACGTCTCCATTTTGCCCTCTGCCTTCAACGAGATGCGGCTGAGTCGACTCTCCGTTCGGATAAGGTTCGGCTTACGCTCGGGTCGAAGTTGCTGGTTTGTTGTTGCCTAGCGTGAAAGCGTGCGTGCCCTCCTGGTAGTAGTAGGTGCATTGCAACTGCAACACGTCGCAAGTCGCTTCGACCAACGCCAAGCCCAGCCCCAACCGTCCGTCGTCGGTGGAACGGGTATGATAGCGCTGGAACAGGTCCGTTTCTGCTGATGCGGGCGACAGCCCCGCATTGCATATGACCACGCCGGTCGCCGCACACTCGATTCGGATGAAGCCGCCAGGCACGTTGTGTTGAATGGCGTTGCGGACCAGATTGTCGAGCAAGATGCCCAGCAACTCCCGGTTGGTGTGCAAGTACCAGGGCTGGGACACATGCCAGTCAACCCGCACATCTTTGTAGTCCAGCAGTTCGGCGTAGCTTACTAACCGCTCCCGCAGATGCTCTAGTACGTCTATGGTCTCCACGGCCAGCCGGCCGCCGTACTGCAGCGTCCGTACCCGGGAAAGCAGGTTCAAGGCTTTCTGCAGCGAGGACAGGCGTTGGACGGTTTTCTTGATTTCCACCAGTTCCTGCCGGTCGGCTTCGGCTAATTGATTGCGTTTGAGCACCAGCTCTGTCTTGGCCAGCAGCACGGCCAGGGGCGTTTGCAGCTCGTGGGCTGTGTTCTCCGTGAATTCGCGCAGCTCGTTATACGACTGCTGAATCTTGTCGGTGAAGTGGGTGATGGCGGCGTTGAAAAACCCGAACTCGCGAATTTCACTGGGCATCAGTGCCAGGCGCTGCCGATCGCGCAGACTAAAGCCATTGATACGACGCAGATTCTGGTAGAACGGCAGCCATAGGTTATAAGACAGCCGCTTGATACTGAACTGAAATAGCAGCCAGCTTAGTAGCAGAAAGAGGACCAGCGAAGCACCTACGGAAAACAGCACCATTCCAGCCCCCGGTGCACCACCATTCTCTTCCGAGCGGCTAACCGTTACTTCGATGCGTTCAGCCCCCCGGGCCATCGTGGCCGTATAGCTGATGATGCCCACCGTGGTGCGCTGCTCCACGTCAGGATCAGCATACCAATCGGTGAAGTAAGCGTAGGGTGCCGTGCCCGGGGGTAGGGCACGGTAGCGCACGTCGGGAACTTGGGGCACGCGTCCCTGCTGGCGCCATTGGTATTGCAGTTGGGCCACCCGCTGCCGAAATGGCCGGGCAATGACGATTTCATAATAGCTGTCGTAGAGGTAGTTATTCGCAAACATGATACACAGCAGCATCAGTGGCACTACCAGTAGGTATACCCGCTGTATTCCCGCCAGAAACCGCTTGCTGTAGTGTTTGGTCGCCATCAGAACTATTGCAAGGTGTAGCCAAGGCCATAGACCGTTTCGATGCCTACCTGGCAGCCGGCTTGCTTGAGCTTATGTCGCACGTTTTTGATGTGCGTGTAGAGATAGTCCAGCGAGTCTACCATGTCCACGTTCTCCTGTAGCACGTAGTCCGACAACGACTCCTTCGACACGACCCGCTTGCGGTTGAGCAGTAGGTAGTAGAGCAGACGCAATTGGCTGGGGGTGAGTTTGAGCGGCTCCCCGTCCACGGATGCCTGCTGCGCGTCCAGCTGGTAGCTAAGGTTACCTAGGATCAGTTCGCTGGGCTCCTCGGGGTGGCGTCGGCGCAAAATGCTGCGTACCCGCGCCAGCAGCTCATCAAGGTGAAAGGGCTTCACTAGGTAGTCATCGGCGCCCAGGTTGAGGCCACGTAGCTTGTCGGTGAGGCTGTCGCGCACGGAAATGATGAGCACGCCCGGCCGGGTTTCCATCGCCTTGATGTATTCAAACAAATCGAAGCCTAGCCCGCCGGGCAGATTCAAATCCAAGACAACCAGGTCGAAGAGCTTGGTGACGAGTTTGTTTTCGGCCTCTCGGAACGTTAACGCCGTTTCGCAGCCGAACCCCTCGTCTTCCAGTGCGGTCCGCATACTGGTCGACAACAGGTGTTCATCTTCCACTAACAGGATTTTCATGGCGCTAGGCGGTTTAATGGACAGACGTCTTACCCAGCAGGTTCAGCACGAGTACGCCGGCAATGATGAGTGCCAAGCCTAGCAGCGTCATGGCATCCGGCACCTGCTTATAGACTACTACCCCCACTAGGGTGATGAGAATGATACCGACGGCCGACCAAACTGCGTAGGCCACCCCTATAGGAATGCTCCGCAAGGTTAGGCTAAGGCAATAAAAAGCCAGTGCGTAGCCCACAACGGTCAACGCACTAGGTCCGAGCCGCGTGAAGCCTTCGGATGCTTTGAGGGCCGACGTGGCAACGGTTTCGGCTAGGATAGCCACCAATAGAATTACCCAATTTTTCATAAACAGCAAGTAACGGAAATTACATTAGCGCCAGCCGCCGCCCAGCGACCGGTAGAGCTCCACAAGTGCCCCCGACTGTTGCCGCCGGATGTCTACCAGCGCCAACTGGCTTTGCAGCGCATTGCTCTGCGCCGTGAGGACTTCCAGGTAGTTGGCCAGGTTGCTGCGATATAGCAAGTTGGCGTCACGGATGGCTTGATTGAGGGTATCCACGCGGGCCGTCGCAATGACGACCTGTTGCTGGGTTTTCTCGACGCGTACCAGCGCCGTGGATACCTCCCCGGCCGCCGACAGAACGGCTTGCCGAAACTCTAGGGCGGCGCGCTCCTGGTCCAAGCGGGTTAGCTCCAGTTGAGTACGCAGTTGCCGTTGTTGCAGCAAGGGCTGTACCGCGCCGGCTCCGATGTTGGTGAACACGCCACCGGGTAGGGTTAGCCAGTTGGATAACTGAAATGCGTTGAGTCCTGTGCCGGCCGTCAGGGTCAAGGCCGGGTACAGGTTAGCCCGGGCCGCGCCGGTGCGGGCGTTGGCGGCTACCAAGGCCAGCTCTCGGCTGCGCACATCGGGGCGGCGGCTCAGCAAGTTAACCGGAACCCCGACGGCCAGCGGTCCGTCTGGTTGCAGCGGAGCATCGGTGGTGGCCCGGGCGACAACCGCCGGCTCTTGCCCCGTGAGCACGCGCAGGGCATTCTCCTGCTCCATGATGCCCTGCTCCAGTTGCGGCACCAGTAGCGCAGCGGTCTGGCGCTGCACTTCGGCCTGCTGCACGGCTAGCGTGGTCACCAGGCCGGCGTTCCACTGCAGACGAATCAGGCGCAGGGTGCTGTCGTTCAGCGCTTCGTTGCGGTGGGCAATAGTTAGCTGGGCATCCAGCCGCAACAATTCGTAGTAGCCTTGCGCCACTTGCGACACCAACTGCGTCTGCACCGCTTTGCGGGCTTCGTCGGTTTGCAGGTAGTTGGCGCGGGCGGCTTCCTGCAGCCGACGCAGGCGTCCCCATACATCCAGCTCCCAACTGGCCGAAAGGCCGGCGGTGAAGTCTTTCACGGTGCGCGTGCCCACAAACTGCTCGGAACTGATGCCGTTCAGGCTATTGCGCGAGGCCGTGTTGGATGTGGCACCTGCCTGTAGCGCCACCGTGGGCACGTATGCGTGGCGGGCTTGGCGCAATTGCTGGTCGGCGCTTTCCAGGTTGCGCAAGGCCACTTGCAGGTCAAGGTTGTGCACGAGAGCACTGTCGATAAGCTGTTGCAGCGCTGGGTCGCGGAATACATTACGCCACGTCGCGTCGCCTAAGGTAGTACTATCAGTGGTGGTAACGGGGGCGGAAGCGGTGCGGTACTGCGCCGAGAGAGGCAGGGCCGGCCGGGTGTAGTTCTGCCCCACGCGGCAAGCGCTGGCTAGCAGCAAAAGCACCCCAATCAAAAGACGGTAGGAAGTCATACAAGAAGGACAAGCAGCACCCGCGCCGGAGCCCAGGCACTGCGTAAAAGCAAAAAATTACTGGGCTAGAACTGGCGCGGGAACTTCCATCAAGGTTTCGTCTGCACGGGGCGCAGCCGGCCTGATCTTGCCGCTGAGTTTCTCCTGCAAGGCCTGGAATAGCACGAACAACACTGGGATGATGAATACGCCCAGCACAACCCCGGTCACCATGCCACCAGCCGCACCCACGCTGATGGAGCGGTTGCCAATAGCTGACGGCCCCGTGGCCCGCATCAGCGGAACTAGGCCCGCCACGAAGGCCAGCGATGTCATCAGGATAGGCCGTAGGCGCAACTGAGCAGCTTCCAGCGCAGCCGCAAGCAACGGCATACCCGCCCGCCGCCGCTGCAGGGCAAATTCTACGATGAGGATGGCATTCTTGGCGAGCAGCCCGATCAGCATAATCATACCCACCTGCACGTAGATGTTATTTTCCAGCCCGGCCAGGAGCACGGCCACGAACACGCCTAGAATACCAGTGGGAATGGAGAGCAGTACGGCCAGCGGCAGGATGTAGCTCTCGTACTGAGCCGCCAGCAGCAGGTACACAAACACCAGACACATGCCGAAGATGACGACGGCTTGGTTGCCCGAGGCAATTTGCTCGCGCGTCATGCCCGTCCATTCATAGGTGAACCCGGTGGGCAGCTGCTGCGCGGTGACTTCCTCTACTGCCCGGATGGCATCGCCGGAGCTGATGCCAGGCTTGGGCTGAATATTGACCGTGATGGCATTGAAGAGGTTGAAGTGAGCCACCGTTTGTGGGCCGTACACGCGCTTGAGTTGGAGCAGCGAGGTCACGGGCACTATACGGCCCGCTTCGTTTTTCACATATACCCCGTCGAGCGACGCCACATTGGCCCGGTCGGGCACGTCAGCCTGCACAATGACGCGGTAGTACTTGCCAAAGCGGTTGAAGTCCGAGGCCTGGGCGCTGCCGTAGTAGGTCTGCATGGTGCCCAGCAACTCACGCACACTCACGCCTAGCTGCTTGGCTTTCACGGCATCGACCAAGAGTTCTAGCTGCGGGTAGTCGGCGCGAAAGCTCACGGAGGCGTACCCAATTTCGGGCCGTTGCATCAGCGTCGCCGAGAAAGCGTTGGCTACTTCACTGAAGCGCTGCAGCGAGCCGTTCGAGCGGTCTTGCAGCACCAGTTCCAACCCACCTACCGTACCAAAACCCGGTACCGTGGGGTTGGCGAAGACGAAGAACGTACCGTCGGTCACGGTACTGAGTTGGGCGTTGAGGTTGGCCAGTACCTCGTCTACAGCTTGCACAGGTCCGCGCTCGGCCGTGGGCTTGAGCTGCAGCAGGCCCAGCGCCGCGCTGGACGAGGCCGACGAGCTCAGGATGTCGAACCCCGACATGGAGCTGACGCTAGCTATGGCCGGGTCCTTCTCTAGAATCCGGTTGGCTTTCACCAGGGCGGCGTTAGTGCGGGGCAACGAGGCCCCGGCGGGCATGTTCAGGGCGAACATGGCGAAGCTGTTGTCCTCGTCAGGAATAAAGCCGCGTGGAGTCACCTGCACCAGCCACACCGTCACCGCCGTGACAACGGCCAGGCCCGATACGCTCAGCCATTTGTGGCGCACCAGTACTCGCAAACTGCGCACGTAGCGAGCGGTTAGTGAGTCGAACCCGGCGTTGAAGGCGGCGGCAAACCGTTCACGCCAGTTCAGCGGCCGACCGTCGGCCGTAGCACCGTGGGTGTCTTTGAGCAGTAGCGCGCACAAGGCCGGGCTCAACGTCAGCGCATTCACGGCCGACAGCACAATGGCAATGGCCAAGGTAAAGGCAAACTGCTGGTAGAATACGCCCGTGGGGCCTTCAATAAAGCCTACCGGCACAAACACGGCTGCCATCACGAGCGTGATACTAAGAATGGCCCCCGTAATCTCGCCCATCACCGAAGTGGTGGCTTCGCGCGGGGGCAAATGCGACTCGCTCATCTTGGCGTGCACCGCTTCCACGACTACAATGGCGTCGTCAACCACAATGCCGATAGCCAGCACCAGCGCAAAGAGCGTGAGTAGGTTGATCGAGAAGCCGAACAGCTGCATGAACAGGAACGTACCGGTCAGAGCCACCGGTACGGCAATGGCCGGCACCAGCGTGGAGCGCCAGTCTTGTAGAAATAGCAGCACCACTACGAATACCAGCACGAAAGCTTCAAGTAGCGTGGTTTTCACCTGGTTGATCGACTCGTCGAGCTGGCGCTTGGTACTGAAGGGCACACCGTATTTGACGCCCTTGGGGAATGTTTTGGCTTTGACTTCCAGCAGCTTATTGACTTCCGTCTGAATGTCGTTGGCATTGGAGCCTGCCGTCTGGATGATGCCAAACGACACGTTTGGCTTCCCATTTCGGCGCGAGTCGCCGGCGTAGGTGTAGGAGCCTAGCTCTACCCGCGCCACGTCCTTGAGGCGCAGCACCGAGCCGTCGGCGCTGGCCCGGATGATGATGTCGTCGTATTGCTCGGGACGATTGAATTTGCCTCTGTAGTTCACTACAAACTCCATGGCTTCCTGGCTGCCTTCCCCAAACTTGCCGGGGGCTGCGTCGAGGCTCTGGTCCTGAATGGCCGTCATCGCCTCTGCGGGCGTGAGTTGGTAGGCGGCCAGTTGGCGCGGGTTCAGCCACACGCGCATCGAGTAGTCTTTGTCACCGAACAGTTGCACGTTGCCCACGCCCGTTACCCGCTTTAGGTCGGGTAGTAGGTTGATTTTGGCGTAGTTCTGCAGAAAGGTCTCATCGTAGGCCGGGTTCTCGCTGTAGAGGTCCACGTACATGATGGTACTGTTCTGCTGCTTGGTCGTGGTCACACCAATTTGCACTACCTCCGCCGGGAGCTTGCTGGTCACCTGGGCCACGCGGTTCTGCACGTTCACGGTGGCCTGGTCAGGGTCCGTGCCGAGCTTGAAGTACACCGTCACCGCGGCCGAGCCGTCGTTGCCAGACGCAGAGGTCTGGTAGGTCATGTTTTCGACCCCGTTGATGGCTTCCTCCAGGGCCGAGGCTACGGTGCGGGCCACCGTCTGGGCATTGGCACCGGGGTACACGGCCGTTACCATTACACTGGGTGGGGCAATTTCAGGGAACTGCGTCAGCGGCAGCCGCGTGAGTGAAATGCCGCCCAGCAACACAAGTAGAATGGAAATGACTGTGGCCAATACGGGCCGGTCAATGAATTTCTTGATCATAACAAAGAAGCTGTGCGGGGTTACTTCGTTGGCGCGACGACGACGCCGTCCTGCAACTGGTCGAGGCCGTTGGTGACAATGCGCTGGCCGCGCTCGACGCCCTGCACTAGGAAATTGGTTTCGCTCCGGTCCAAGATGGACACCGGAGTCAGGCTGACCTTGTTGCTGTCGCTGAGCACGTACACGAAGGTTTTATCTTGCACCTCTAAAGTGGCTGCCTGAGGCACAAGTAGCGCGCCGGCGTGGCGGCGGGTAAGGCGAATGCGGCCCGTGTTGCCAGAACGCAGTAGCCCGCCGGTGTTCGGGAAGGTAGCCCGCAAGCTGATGGCGCCGGTACCAGCCTCGACTTGGCCGGCCACTATGTTTACATGGCCCGGCTGCGGGTAGGTGCTGCCGTCGGGCAGCAGCAGCGTGACGGGCGGCAGCCGGCGCAGTTTCTCGGCCAGCGTGGCACCGGGGTACGCGGTTTTGAACGCTAAGAAGTCCTGCTCA
Organism: Hymenobacter aerilatus; assembly: GCF_022921095.1. Taxonomy (NCBI): domain Bacteria; kingdom Pseudomonadati; phylum Bacteroidota; class Cytophagia; order Cytophagales; family Hymenobacteraceae; genus Hymenobacter; species Hymenobacter aerilatus. The sequence goes on along the minus strand of NZ_CP095053.1, from coordinate 57,290 downwards.
CTAAGCGTGAAATAGGCGTAAACCTCGCGCACGTCGGAGAGCAGCGTCAGGCGCTCGGCATCGGAGGGGCCGACTAGGCTGCCTACCCGTTTCGGCAACAGCCCTACAAAGCCGCTTACTGGTGCTTTGATCAGGGTATAGCCCAGGTTAAGGCGGGCCGCTGCCACGCTGGCACGGGCCTGATCCACCGCCGCCCGTGCCGCCTGGTACGCGCCCTGCGCGGTCTGCAGCTGAATGGGAGCCACCACCTTGTTCTGCACCAATGGGGCGTACTTGTCGACCTCTAGCTTCGCGTTGGTCAACGTGGCTTCGGCGGCGTGTAGGCCAGCCTGGGCCGTATTCAATTGCTCACGGTAGAGACGGTCGTTGATTTTGAACAGGGACTGGCCGGCCTGCACGGCCGCGCCTTCGTCTACGAATACCCGGTCCAGTACGCCCTCTACCTGGGGACGGATGTCTACGTTTACGCGCCCTTGCAGGGCGGTAGGATATTCCCGGTATGTGAGGGCAGTAGTGGTATCGAGTTGCGCTATGGGCACGGCAGGTGGTGGCAGTGCCGATACGGCATTCACTTCAGCGGCGGACGATTGGCAGCTCGACAGGCCGCCGGCGAGGACCGCAGCCCAGGCTGCGGTCCACAAGACAGACGGAAAAACGGTAGGTAGCATCATGATCGGATGAATTGCCACCTGCTTGGTGCAACAGACGAAACGTTCGCCCAATGGCTCGTTTCTCCGCAGCAGTGCAGGATGGAGGCAAATCACCTGAGCAATTCTGTCAAGATTCTGTCGATGCCAACAAAGAGTTGGTGCGCAGATCCTACCCACTGCCCTTTCCAAAAACGTGTTTATCCGGCTTGCGCAGGGCAAGGCTTATTTTATTGAGAGAAAGTCGACAGAAAGAGAGAAGTGTTTTATGAGGCGTTCCACCACCTACCTTGTGTTGCGGACGAGGCACCTAACTCTGCGCGTGTATAGGTATCGACAAACAGCATCCGCCTCACACCTTCGGTTATGTAGGTAATGATTTCTGTTTTGACTCTAGAAACAAGCATCACCCGTTGCTCACCGTGAGGCGCTGCACGTGCCGCTGCAGACTCTCGAGCAGCGTATCGTACTGCAGGCCTACCAGGCCTCTCTCCCAGGGCACATAAATCCGTTGGCCTTCTGTTCCTATCGGCTGCACTACCTGCTCCAGCTGCATGGCCACTTGAGTTAGTTGTTCGCGCAGGTCGGCCCATTTTGCTGAAGGACTACCCGGTGCATCTGGTAGCAACAGCCGCAGGCGTAGCGGTTGCATTACTACCTGCGCCAGCAGCCGTAAGCAGCGTTGCTCCTGCATGCTGAAATCCCGTTCGTATCGCCCAATCAGGCATAGGCTACCAATGTTGTGTCCGTCTTCCGTTTGCAGTGGCTGAGCAACATAGAAACGCATCTGGTACTCCCGTACCAGCTTCAATTGTGCCAATTCGGGCTCTTCGCGCGTCAGATCGTTGTAGATAATCATGTCGTCGCGTAGGATAGCACGGGCACAAACGCTTTCCTGCCGGGCCACCCGCTTAGGCCGGGGCATACCGGAGTTTGCTTTAATCCATATCTCCTCCGCATCAACAAGAGCAATAAACACGATAGGCACCTCAAACTGTATAGCCATCAGATGCGCCACCTCATCAAAAACCGCGTCCGGCGTTGCTTTCAACTGCTGGTAGGGTTGCAGCGCCTGCAAGCGGGCTTGCTCGCTCTGGGGCGCAGAAGTGAGGGGCACATGCTCCATGAGGTAGTAATATAATAGGGAAAATAATATAGTAGGGCAGTACAAGATAAGGCGAAATCGCGAGGAAACGCAACAGTATAATTAAATGATTATAAGATAGTTTCAGGCAAATCCCCTCGAATTGGCCACACAATATCTGCTACTTCTGGCAGTAGCTGGCGCGTATAAAACTGTCTGCGAGGGTAGCCTTGTATCCAGTGGATAAGCAGTCGAGTAAGTCCCTCCTGGACGGGGTGTCCTGCGACGAGGCTGCCGCTCTGCGTACGAGGCGCCAACCCGTGAAGCAGTCCTTCATAAACTCAGTGGCCTATTCTTTTTCTTTCGCGACGGCCATACGTGGTACTAGCCGTTACTTGTATCTCACGAAAAGTAGTCTTTATGGTAGGGGCTTATTTATCAACCCTATAGAACCATACTGCGGAATTACTTCTTAATTTTAATTAGATTAAGTATAAATAAATAAAATGTGCTTGTAGCTTTGCAGCATTATTTGCTTGCTGTTTCATCTATGGGCTTACCGCTTCCCTCCTTGTACCGCGCTTTCTGCGTTTTCCTTTTTCTTCTTAGCTGCAGTTTTGCCGCTAGCGCCCAGACCGGTATGGTGCAGGGCCATATTACAGATGGCAATGGACAGCCCATGGCTGGTGTTTCGGTTGGTCTGAAAGGCACTTCGCTGGGCATGGCCACCGATGGCAACGGCGATTTTCAGCTCGCGAACGTAGTACCCGGCACCTATACGCTAGGCGTGCGCATGGTAGGCTTCGTGACGCAGGAGCGCGTGGTAACCGTATCGGCTGACCAGACAGTGACAGCCAACTTTGTGCTGAACCCATCAAACCAACGCTTACAGGAGGTGGTAGTAACCGGTGAGCACGACCGCTACAACCGCAACAAACCCTCAGAATCATTGCGGCTGGGCGAGCCATTGCTGGAGGCTCCGCAGAACATTCAGGTAGTAACCAGCAAGCTGCTGGCCGATCAGCAGATTTTCAACCCCACGGAAGGCGTGACGCGCAACGTGAGTGGCGTGGTGGCCCCCGGCCACTGGAACAACGTGTATGCCCGCATCACGATTCGTGGATTCAACTCGGGCTTTGGCTCTCTGCGCAATGGCATGAACGTAGGCAACTATTTCGGGCCGCTGATGGAGGATATGTCGTTTGTGGACAGGATTGAGTTCGTGAAGGGTCCTGGTGGATTCCTAATGGCCAATACCGAGCCCGGCGGCTTCTACAATGTGGTCACCAAAACGCCTACCGGCACGGGGCGTAAGTCGGTGGGTTTGACACTGGGCAGCTTTGGTACCTACCGTGCTACCACCGATATCGACGGCAAGCTGAGCAACGACGGCAAGCTGCAGTACCGTCTCAACCTGATGGGCCAAACCAGCGACTCCTACGCTGGCTACGAGTTCAACAACCGCCTGGCCCTGGCGCCCTCCTTGCGCTATTTGCTCGACGAGCGCACGACTATCACGGCGCAGTATACTTACCAACGCTCGCAGTTTTCGCAAGCCGGCAACTACCTGTTCTCGCCCGACGGCTTCAAGTCCGTGTCGCGCAACGTGTCTATATACGACCCGCTGATGGGCAAATCGAACGTGAGTGACCATAGCTCCTTCCTCACTGTGGAGCACCGATTCAATGATAATTGGAAGGTAACGGGCCAAGTGTCCTACCTCTCCTACAAAATGCGCGGTCTGTCAACGTGGGTGGCTGATAGCTCCTTTGTAGCTACCCCTACCCGCTCCAAGCGCCTGATTGGCCCGAACGTGCTGCAACGCTCTGTGAGCTCTTACGACGTAGACAACACCAGCACGCTGGGCCAGGTGTTTGTGAATGGCAACGTAACGACTGGCCCGGTCCAGCACCGTATCATTGTGGGCTTCGATGCATCGAACAAATCGTATGATGCCGAATTTCTTGGCTACGGCACGATGGCCCTTGACCTCGGCCGCCTGGATGATCCTACCTACACGCAATATCCCGCTTCGGCACCTGCTACCCTGGGCACTCCCAACCGGGCGCAGAGCCTGGGCCGCCGGGGCACCAACAAAGGATATATCCGCTATGCTGGCGCCTATGTGCAAGATGAGCTGGGCTTCTTTGACAACCGCTTGCGCCTTACGCTGGCCGCCCGCTACTCCAACAACTACAATGTGCGCTCCCGCGCCCAGGATGATGTGGTAACGCCCCGCGTGGGCCTGAGCGCCACGGTGGCCCCCAGCACTTCCGTATACGCTCTGTATGACCAGTCGTTTATCCCGGTAGCGGGGGTTGATATCAACAACGTGCCCTTCGATCCGCAGCGCGGCCGCAACGCCGAGGTAGGCGTGAAGCGCGACTGGATGGGTGGTCGTTTCTCGTCGACCGTGACGGCCTTCAACATCACCAAAACCAATGTGCTGGCACCCGACAACAACCGGGCAAACCTGGAACGCAACCCCAACTCGCAGATTCAGGTGGGAGAAGTTCGCTCGCGGGGCGTTGAGGTTGACCTGACCGGCGAGCTGCTGCCCGGCCTTAATGCGGTGTTGAACTACGCCTACCTAGACCCCGAAGTGACCAAGGACAATCCGCGCCGCAACACCGCCGGCGACATTGTGGCGCCCAGCAACCAAGGCCGCAAGCTGGGTGGCGCAGCCAAGCACACCAACAACGGCTGGCTCACCTACCGCTTTCAGCAGGGTGCCCTGCGCGGTTTCGGTCTTTCGGGAGGCTACCAGTGGCAGCTCGACCGGTACGCCGGCCTGGGTGGCGTGGGTCTGCTACTGCCCGATAATTACTTCCGGCTGGATGGTGGCATCTCGTGGCAGAACGAGCGCATGAACGTGAATCTGCTCGTGAACAACCTCACCAACCGCTACAACTACAGCGGCGCCAGCTACTACGCGGGCACGGCCACCACGGGCGCCTTCTACTCCTGGCAGGCCGATGCACCCACCAATTTCCGCCTGAACATTGGTTATAATTTCTAACCGCTAACCCCTTAGCGCATGACGTTCAAAAAACTCGTCGGCAAGCTGCACTTCTGGCTCGGACTCTCGTCTGGGCTAGTCGTGCTTATTGTGGCTCTCACCGGCTGTATCTACGTATTTCAGAAAGAGCTTTTTGATGTTCTGCACCAAGATTTGGTGCGTGTAGAAGCACCGGCGCAGGCCCAGCCGCTGCCGCTGAGCGTGGTGTGGTCGAAAGCACAGGAGGCGCTGGGGCCTGATAAGCCCTTGCAAAACGGCACCACCTACGCCGACCCTACCCGCGCCTGGACGTTTATGACCTACAAGGGCAATGCTGGGCAGCCGTACTTCGGGAACATGATTGAGTATCACCGCACGGTGTACGTGAACCCCTACACCGGCCAGGTAAACGGCGTACTTGACAATAAGTATGAGTTTTTCCAGGTGGTGAAGTGGCTGCACTGGGGCCTATGGCTGGGCACGGCTGGCGAATACATTGTGGGCTGGAGCACGCTCATCTTCGTGTTTCTGCTGCTCTCGGGGTTGGTGCTGTGGTGGCCCAAAAACAAAGCCGCTCGCAAGCAGCGCTTCACAGTGAAGTGGAATGCCACCCGCAAACGCCTCAACTACGATTTGCACAACACGGTGGGCTTCTATCTTGCGCTGGTAGCCCTCATCATTGCCCTCACGGGCCTCACGTGGTCGTTCAACTGGGTGAAGCAGGGCATCACCTACCTCGCCACTGGTCAGACGGAACTCCCCGGCGGCCGGGGCGGCAAGGGTAGCAAAGGCGGTAAAGAGGGTGCTAAGCCTGACCTCCCGCTCGCAGCCCAATTGGCACCTCCCCTCACAGCCGTAGACGCGGCTCTGCGCGACGCCTGGCAGCGCCTACCCCAGGCCAAAGCCATTTCGACGGGCAAGCCCACTCCGGACCAACCTATCACGCTACGCTCTGCGCTAGGCAACAAGCGCTTCCAATCCGGCCAGCTCACCTACACGGCGGCGGGGCAGTTTGAGAAGGTAGAAACCTACCGTGATAAGCCCAAAGGCGAGTTGCTAGTGATGATGAACTACGATATTCACGTGGGCTCGGCACTGGGAATGCCCGGTAAGATCATCGCCTTCTTGGCCAGCCTGCTGATTGCTACCCTACCCGTTACGGGTTTCTATATCTGGTGGGGCAAGCGTCGTAAGCAGCCTACCAAACACCGCCCCGCTACTGTGGGCACGCTAGTGGAGCGCCGCCGCGTGGCGCGTCCTGTGCGCCCTGCCTATGCCACTTCATCCAAGGTGCCCGCTTCGGCTGAAGCGTAAGGCGGGCGGTGCTATCTTTGTGGGCGCAACGCCGTAGTGGGGGTAGCAACGCGGTAGTACCCATGTTTTTTCCTGGGCATTTCGCTGTTTTCCGTCAACGATTTGCGCTTTCTGTTTGTTTAGATAACGTCCTGAGTGGGCGCTGTTTGTTTTCTCATTTTCGCTGTTCCCGATGAGTTCTATTTCCACCGATATCTGCATTATCGGCGCTGGCCCGGTGGGGCTATTTGCTGTATTTGAAGCGGGCTTGCTGAAGTTGCGCTGTCACGTAGTAGACGCCCTACCCCAGGTGGGCGGGCAGCTCTCCGAGATTTATCCTAAAAAGCCGATCTACGATATTCCCGGTTTTCCCTCAGTGCTGGCTGGTGATTTGGTGCAGAATCTGATGGAGCAAATTGCGCCCTTCCACCCCACTTTTACGCTGGGCGAGCGGGTAGAGAAATTTGAGAAGCTCGACGACGGCTCCTTCCAGCTCACTACCACCGATGGCACCGAGATTCACTGCAAGGCCATTGCCATTGCTGGCGGCCTGGGCTCATTTGAGCCGCGCAAACCGGCCGTAGAGTCGCTGGAAAGCTTTGAGGGTGGCAAAGGTGTGTACTATATGGTGCGCGACCCCGAACACTTCCGCGACAAGCGCCTGGTGATTGCCGGCGGTGGCGACTCCGCCCTCGACTGGACCATCTTCCTGGCCGATGTGGCCAAGGAAGTAACGCTCGTGCACCGCGGCACGACCTTCCGCGGCGCCGCCGACTCGGCTGAAAAAGTGAAGAACCTGCACGAAGCTGGCAAAGTACGACTGGTGCTAAGCAGCAACGTGACCCACGTGCACGGCAATGGCACACTCTCCCACGTGACCATCACCGGCAACAACGGCGAACCAGAGCAAGTATCAGTAGATGCCTTTGTGCCCCTGTTCGGTCTCACGCCCAAGCTCGGTCCTATTGGCGAGTGGGGCTTGGAGATTGAGGACAACGCCGTGAAAGTGGACACGCTGGACTACTCCACCAACGTGCCCGGCATCTTCGCCATCGGCGACATCAACACCTACCCTGGCAAACTGAAGCTGATTTTGTGCGGCTTCCACGAAGCAGCCCTGATGGCCCAGGGCGCCTACAAGCACATCTACCCCGACAAAAAATATGTGCTGAAGTACACCACCGTGAATGGCGTGCCTACCCTCTAGGCCGCTAGCCACCAACGAATAATTTCGGCTAAACTGTTAAACTCGCGGCGGGCGGCGGATAGGGCACACGGCAACGTAGGCACTACCTGCCGCCCGCTGTTACCTTTGCAGAGCGGCAGCCGTTTCGTAGCCGCTCCCTACCCTCTGTTTTACAACCGACGCCCTACCTATGAGTTTAGACGCCACCGAAGTCCGGGTATATGTGGAAGATGCCCCCGGCCAGCGCACCGAGATTGTTGCCCCTACTGACATGGGCCTGAGCCTGATGGAGGTAATGAAGGCCTCGGGCTACGACATTCAGGCCACGTGCGGGGGCATGGCCCTATGCGGCACCTGCCACGTGGAGGTTCTGGCCGGCCCTTCCCTCCAAGAGCCCAGCGACGACGAAATGTACATGCTGGAATCCCTACCCGTGCTGACGGATGCCAGCCGCCTGTCGTGCCAAATCCGCATCACGCCCCGCCTCGATGGCCTCGTGGTGCGTCTCATGCCCCAGGACGCGTAGGTATTCTACCTCCATAAAACAAATAAGGACGAGCCATTGTGGCTCGTCCTTATTTGTTTCTATCCTATTTGGTGCGACAGTATTATCGCCGCCTGCGCGTGGTGGTATGACGGGTCACCGGTTTGCGGGCTGTAGTTTTTTTGCGGGCAGTGCTGCGGTGCGCCGAACTGCTGCGGCGCCGGTGGTAGGTGGTGCGGCGCACGGGGGCGGCAGGCTTAGCTTCTGGCGCGGGCGCAGTGGGAACCGCTTCTGGTACAGCCGGGCCGTGAACCTCGGGCGTCGTAGTGGTGGTTTCCTCGACTTCCTCGGCGGTCTGCAAAGCAGCAGCGCGGCTCCGGCGGGTAGGCATCAGCATATCGCGCTCCACCCGCTCGCGGGCTGTCAGACTTTCTTCGCCCGGTAGCACCGGCGACACGGGAACGGCAACTTTTCCTTCCGGCGCAGGGGCCGGCGTTGTTTTCGTGGGGCTTTGTGCTAATACCGGTGCGCTGCACAGCAGCAATCCGGCAAGCATCAGGATTTTATTCATCAACATCACTTTTGAAATCCTAAGAAGCTACAAAATTAAAACGGAATGGCTCCCCGCACAACCCAAAACCCTGCCAGGCACCTTCTCCCTACCCTAAGCACAGCTTTCATCCTCAACTTATTACCCCCTATTCTACCTATTTAGCAGCCTACCGTTGTGCGGTAATCTGTACCCGTTGCCCTGCCGAGTGGGCCGAAAATTCCGGAGCATACAGGCACTGCAACTGCGATAAACCGCCCGAGAAATTACCGGCTTGCGCGGCCCGCAAACGGTATTCGAAGGTGTGCGTACCCTTGGGGAAATAGCTGATAAAAAAGTTGGTAGCCGCATCGCGCGGATTCTCATAGTAGCCCAACCCCGACTGATACTGGTAGCCCGAAATCTGGTTGATTAGCTCCAGACCAGCGGCGCGCTGGTCTTTCAGGTGCACGTATTCCAGGTCGCGGTCGGAGCGTAGCACCAGGCGCACCACCAGCACGTCGCCTACCCGCAGGGGCGTAGCGGCGGTGAGGGGCTCTAGCACTGGCCCACCGGCCGTGCGCTGCTCCCGGAACAGCTGGCGCGTGAGCTGCAGGCCGGTGGCAGCGGACGTAATCTTATCCACCTGCTCAAAATATTGCCAATAGAGCGCCCCCCAAGCCACCCCGGCATCGAGCTTGGTTACACTGACGCGGCCCTGCGCGGGCTTCACCTCTGTGCCCAGCCACGTGTTTTTGAAGTAGCCGGTGCCGGCTTCCAGCTTGTTGGGCGTCACCGGCTCGCCGCCTACCGTCACCTGAATGGGTTGGGTAGGTGTGAGCCAGTCGGAGCCGCGCAGCAGCAGGGCGTAGCAGGCATCGGCGGTGGCGCGGGTGCTTTCCCAGTTGCGGGTTTGCTTTTGCTTGAGCAGCCAGAGCTTCATCTCATCTACGGCTTGCTGATTCTGGGCCACCTCGTCGTAGGCTTCAATGAGAGCGGCTTGCGTTTCTGTGGGGGCTTGTTGCCAGTAGTAGCCAGCGCGCACGTCTTTCCAGTACATGCCCAGCTCGGGCGAGTGCAGGGCGTTTTCGGTCAAGGCCGTCATCACCTGCTGGGCCGTTTTCAGATTGCCAGTGCGGTGCAGCGTGAGGGCCGCCAAGCCTTGCAGGTAGCGGTTTTGCTGGGGCCAATAGGTAGCTAGCTGACTTTGGTAATAGGTAGCAGCCGGTTGGACGGCATTGGCCACAACTGGTTTCGACCAGAAGCTGCGGGCGTATAGCGCCTGCACCTGGGTAGGGCTCAGGTGGTTTTCTTTTAGGTTGACGTTTTTCTGCTTATGCAGGTCGGTGTAATCCCTCTGCAACTGCCCATCGAGGTAGGCCAGCGCCTGGCTCAGCACCTGCTGCGCCTGCGGATTCTGCGTAGCGTCGAAAGCGTTCAACTTGCGCAGTTTGCCAAAACCGGCCACTACGAGCTGGGTGATGTAGCGGTCGGCGGGCATCTGCTCGAACCACGGGAAGGCGCCATCTGGTAGCTGCATCTGGGCCAATTTGGCTAGGGCGCGGGTGGTTTCGGCTTGCAGGCGGGGCTCATCGAACAGCTCGGCGAGGCGGCGCATGCGCTCGGTGTCGGTCTGGGCGTCACGCACCCAGGGCGTTTCTTGCAGTAGCAGAGCTTTCAACTCCTGATTTTGTTCGAGCTTGCTGGTGAGGGCCTGTTTGTCGCCGCTCTGGGCAGCGCGCTGCCACTCGGCCAGCACCGGCTTGATGCGCGGATTCTGCTTCAGAATACTAGCCGCCAGCAAGTTGGCGTAGAGGCGACTGAATACCTGTTCCGAGCACTCGTAGGGGTACTCCATGAGGTAGGGCAGCGCCTGTACGGCGTACCAGGCCGGGTTTTGCGTCATTTCCAGCGTCAGCGAGTAATTGCGCCGGGTAGGCGACGTGGTGCTCGTCAGCTTTTGCAAGTCAAACGTTTTGGTGCCCGCGCCCGCTATCGGCAGCGACAGGCTCTCGGTGATGAGCAAGCGGTTGGGCAGCACCGGCAGCGTGTTTTCCTCGCCGTCGGATACGATTTGCTGGCTTTTGGCTCTTTTGCGAGCCTTGCGCTCAATTTTTACTTCTCCCTGCGCTACCACCCGGTAGGTAATGGCCTCTAGCGGTACTTGGCCTTCAGCGGTTTCGGGAATGATGATGTTCCAGTTGAGGGCCGTGCTGGCGTTGCCGTTCAGGCTGAACGGCTGCTGCGCCTGGCTTACAATCAGTTCCTTCAGTGGCTGCTGGGTGCGGGCATCCAGTAGAAACAGCTGGGCGTTGCCGCTTGTCGCCTGCGCGTTCAGGTTGCTGATTTTGGCCGATAGCGTGAGCTGGTCGCCCTGGCGGAAGAAGCGCGGGGCGTTGGTGGTTACTTGGAGTTGTTTCTGCGTGACGAGGGTGCGAGTCAGCATGCTGGTGTGCAGCTGCTGGTCGTGGGCCAGGGTCAGGAGCTGCCAGCGCGTCACGGCTTCTGGCATCTGAAACTCCAGTACGGTTTTGCCTTTGTCGTTGGTGCGCAGGTCGGGCAGCCAGAAGGCGGTTTCGCGGAAGTCAGAGCGGGTAGGGACGGTGGATAGGTCGGGGGCTGGTTGTTTCGGTGTTCCGTAGCCAACGGTGACCATCCTATTGAGTTCTTGAGAATCAGCCATGACCCTAGGCGCAGAAACCACAGGTGGAGGCGGTATAGAGGATTCCGCAGCAGTGCCTCGAGCTACACCAAGACTCATCGTCTGTGCTCCGCTTGCTATTCTCATCACTTCCTTATCACGCTTCACAACAGGAGGCGTAAACTTCACTTTCCCATTCCGCGGCGCTAACAAGTAGTCATTGGCACTTTCCTCATCGCCAAGCGAGTAGCCCCACCAAGTTAAATGCGGATAGAATAAAGCAGGAGCGTCGCTTACCTCCTCACGATCTTCAAACAGTTCACTTCCATTCGTCGTCCCAAACCGACCATTCCAAGCCAACACAGCCTGATAGTAAGGTTTTGGGAAATCCAGCTCCATAAACGAGTGCATCCGGAACACATCCAACGACTTGTCGTAGAGCGAGGCAAGCAATTCTGCCTTCGCCGGTTTGCCGTCGGCGTTGTGAATCGTGACGCGCCAAGTTTCCTTCTGGCCGGGTTGGAGCTTGTCGCGGAACGTGGCGAGGCTGATGCGCAGCGGCGCAGGCGGCGTGACAACCTGCACGGTGGCGTTGTGCTGGTAGAGGCGATTGTCGCGCACCTGCGTGAGGTGCAAATAGAGCGGCGCGCCTTCCAGCGCGGCAGTGGTTGGTACTTCCACTACCCGCTGCCCGCCGGCGGGCAGCGCCAGCCACTCGTGGCGCAGGGTTTCGCCCTTGGCTTCGGCTTCGAGCAGAATGCGCGCCCCGGCCTCAGAGCTGCCTACCAGGAACCGGACTGGCTGGCCGGGTGCCACGCTGTCTTGCAGCGGCACAAACCAGTCTAGGGTAGGCACGGGTAGGGCCGCGCTCTGGGCCGAAAATAGCGTAAAGAACTGCTCGGTGGTAGCGGCCGCGGCCTTGGCTTCGGTAGTGGGGGTAGCAGTGGCTTGCAGCAGGTAGCGGCCAGGTTGCTGCCGGGCCAGCTCGGCGGCCAGTGCAGGCAGAAGCGGGCTTTGCTCGGTGGTAAACTCTTGGGTAGCCACCAGCGTGCGGGCCCAGGTGCTGTCGTTGTCTTCCTGGGCGTAGGCGTCGAGCGGGAATTTCTGTTTGAACTCCTCGCGGCTCAGGGCTTCACGCTCGGGCCGCTCCCAGGCGCGAGGGCGCAGGGCACGGGTAGGCGACGTGAGGCGGTAGAGGCGCAGCGTGCCGCGAGCTGCCAGCGCCTCGCCGGTAGCATTGGTGCTGAGCAGTTGAATCGTAGGCAGATCTTCGCGGTTCAGCAGCTCGGGCACTTCCAGGCGTAGCGTGAGGGCGTTGGTGCCCAAGCTCAGGGTTTGCTCGCCGGTGCGGGTTTCACCAGCCGCGTCGGTCACGTCGGCCGTAATGGTGAACACGTAGCCAGGCTGCCAGGGGCCGCGGTGGTTGCTGCCCGGTGCCTCGCCTTTCGCCGTGAAGGTCACCACAAAACCACCTGCAGAATCGGTTTGAGCGGTGCCGTTGCTAATTTCTACGTCCTCGCCACCACCGGGGTAGATGGGTCGGCCGTAACCGCGGCCAAACAGTGGCCACACCGTGCGCCGCACCACGCGGTACTGCACCGTAGCTCCATCAATGGCCTGGCCGGCGTAGGCGGTGGCCGTGCCACGCACGGCTACTTGTTGCCCCAGAACAGGCGTGCCCTGCACCGGCGCAAACGTCACCTGGAAGGTAGGGCGCTTGTAATCTTCCACCGCAAAGCCCACGCTGCCGTGGTCGGTTTCCAAGGCCATTTCGCCGTTGAGTAGGCCGGTAGGTAACACCACCGAGCCGTGGAAGGAGCCAAAATCGGAGGTGGTAAAGTTGAGCGTTTGTACGGTCTGGCCGTTCACGTCGCGCAGGCGCACAGTTACGGGCTGGCCCGTTAGCAAGTGGTTTATACCGGCGCGGCTTTCCGTCAGGATGCCTTTAAAGTAGAGCGTTTGGCCCGGCCGATAAATGGCGCGGTCGGTGTAAAGGAAGGTGCGGCGTTGCGGTTTCTCTGCTTCGCGTGTATTGGCGCGGCGCGGCTGGAAATAGCCGTTCAGATTTTCTACCAGCAATGAATCGGTGCCACGCGTGAGAAAAACACCATGTATTTGGCTGTTGTCGCCGGTTTTCATGCCCATTGAAATCTGAGCTGCTCCTTCTGTGCCGGTGAGTAAAGGCGCGCCACGCCGCTGCTTGTATGCTTCTTCCTTTTGACTATAATACTGAAACAGGGGTAGCACCCGCACGCCAGGCAGTGCCTCGCCGATCTGGCGATGCAGTACCAACACCTCCATTCCCGACGCCGTGTTGCGGTGCACCTGGCTCAGTTCACTCACACTCAAGTAAGCATGGGTCGTTACCACGCCCGACCGTTTCTGGGCCGGGTTCTCGGGGGCGGTACTGAGCAGGATGATATAGTGCCCCAGCGGCAAGGCAGGGCCGGCGTGCTGCACAGTATGGGCGCGGTAGTCGGCGGGGGTAGGCAGGTCGAGCGTCCAGGTAGCGGCGGGCTTGCTGGCCAGGGCGCGAGCAAAAGTTTTCTGGAAGTTGAACCCTTCGTCTGAATCGTTCGGCTCCGTCAGGCGCAGGTTGTAGGCACTACTCACCCGGTAAGCGGTGGCGTAGAGGCGCTGGGTGTTGCGCACGTCCAGCTTCAGCAGCCAGGGTTGGTTGGGCAACACCACTTCTTCCGTTGTGAAGCCGACCGTCACTTGCTCGATACGCTGCCGCAACGCCCGCGCCAGCTGCCCCCCGCGCGACTTCGGAAACTGCTTTTCGGCCTGCAACGCTAGTTTGCGGGCTTGGGTCGGTTGGCTTTCCTCCAGGTTGTCGGCTGCTGCTACCAGAAACTCCGTGCTGATGGGTAGGGCGCGGTAGGTTTCGGCGCCGCGCAGTAGGGCGGTGCGGTAGAGCGAGCCCTTGTCAGCAAACGTGGCGTGCTGCCACACAAAGCGCAGGCGTTGCAAATCCACATCAGCCAGGGCGGCCGGGTTCTTCGTATCCGTAAGGCGGAATTGGGTAAGCTGCTGCCACACCCGTAGCGCATGAAATTGCCCGTTGAGCGAGTCGGCAGGAGGGGCTTGCAGGGGTAAGCGGGCAAAGTCGGCGGCGGGGCCAAACAACGCAGAGTTCTTTAGCTCGAACTGCTCAGCGGGGCGCGTCACGTAGAACTCGTCGTTGCCGAGACCAGCGAGGGCGCGGTGGGCTAACAGGTCGTAGAGGGTAGGGCGCAGGGCGCGGCCTTCGGCATCGCCGCCACGGATGGCGTAGCCGAGCCTGGCGAGCTGCAACTGCTGCTGGCGCTGGGATTCGTCTGCAATAGAGGCTTGGTAGTGCTTGACGATGGCAGCGCCGAGGTGAGCGGCGTCCCAGGTGGCGAGGCTGTCGTTGGCTTGGGCCGCGCCGGGCGTGCGGTCGTAGAGCTGGTAGCGGTGCTGCTGGTAGTAACGGGTGTAGAGCTGAGCCAGCAGACTATGTAGAATCGGCCGCCCCGGAAACGTAGCCGTTCGCAGGTCTTTTTCGATTAAGGCAATAGCCTTTTCATCAGCGTCTTCCTCTTTTTCTTCCAGAAGGCGCAGCTTGTAGAGCAGGGCGCGCAGGTACTCGGGTGTGTCTTGCTGGCGGCGGGCCTGCTGATAGATTTCCTCGACGAGCTTGCCGGCCGAGGCGGTTTGGTCTTTCTTCAGGAGAGCATCAATCTGCTTCCATCTTTTCGGGTTAGGACCATCGGGGAGCGACGTGAGGGTGGAGGAGCCGGCAGTAAACATCAGCAACAGGCCAAGCGTGAGCAGCAGAAAGTAGCGCATGGGAAGACAACGGAAAGCGGAACAAGTTTATGCATTTCAGATGCAGAACCTGTTCAGATTCCATACGGCGCTACCATTTTTCTTTTGGGGAGGGCCAATGGCGCGGGGCTGTGCCCCGTGCCGACTAGTAGCAGGCCTCTGGCTTTCCCGACAGAACAGTTTGCCTGTTCAAATGGCGCGGACGAATGCAGGCCAGAGGCCTGCTACTAGTCGGCACGGGGCACAGCCCCTCGCCATCGGCCACGCATCAAACTTTCCTTACGCTCATTTTCGGCAACGAAGGGAGCTTTGCAGGTGTCCCTATTTCCCGCCTTCCAACACCCGCTCGGCCTGGGCAATATGGCGCTGGGCGTGCACCACCAGCAGCTCCAGCTGGTCGGTGAGGCGCATGCGCAGCAGCGGCACCACCACGTTGGGAATGCGGATGGTGTTGATGTTGACACTGCGCGCCTGTTGTAGCAGTCCTATCAGCTCGTCGGCTTGCCGGTTGAACACCTCCACCACTGTGCGCGGCAGGCGCGAGCCACTGGGGGCGTATTGCTGGGGCGATTTGGTGGCTTTTTCGCTGGCCGGCACGCGCATGGCGTCGGTCAGGCGGCGCCCAAGCAGGCCGCGCTTCACAGTATCGGCGGGGCGGGAGCTGCGAGTCTGGGCCTGTTGCAGTTTGCGCGCTATCAGGGGTAGGTAGAGGCCGCCAATGATGTTGAGGTGCTCCAGGCACTGCCCCACACTCCACTTGCCCGGTCCCGGCCGACGGTTCAGCTGGTCGTCGGTGAGGGGACGAAAGTCCTGCGCCACGGTGGCCTGCAAAGCGCGCAGATCGGCCGTGAGCTGGTCGAGGAAATCGGTAGTGCGGGTAGCGGGCTGGCTCATAGCAGACAATGGCCGGAGGGTGGCTCCGGCATAGGAATATCGGTAGAAGCAGTAATGATACGGCAGCGGGGGCGTAGAGGCAACCCCAGAGCCTAGTTTCGGCGGCGTATCTGCTTGGCTGTGGCACGTTTCCTGTATTGTTTGCCCAGGTTATTTCTGCTACGCGCTATCGTTTCGTCATCGTATTTATGCCTACCCGCACCCCCGCCCCTACCCCGCGCAACCGCGCTGCCGGACTGCCTACCCTCATGCGGCGCTACTTTGGTTTTTCGCGCCGCGAAACCTCCGGCTTTTTGGTGCTTCTGCTTTTACTGCTGGCGTGGCTGTTTGTGCCTGCGCTATTGCGCCCGGCCCTACCCCGCTACAATCCAGCCGCCGACCAGCGCCAGCTCAACCAACTGGCTACCGAGCTGGCCGCCCGGCGCCAACCCGATGCCGCACGCTACGCTCGGCGCGCCTACCCCAGTCGCTACCCCGCGGTGCCCCAGGTAGCACTGACGCCTTTCGACCCTAATGCCCTAACGGCCCGCGACTGGGAAGCCCGCGGCCTGCGCCACTTTCTGGCCGAGCGCCTGGTACACTTCCGCGACGTGATAGGCGGCTTTAAGGCCAAAGAGCAGATTCGGCGCACCTACGGCCTACCCGACTCGGTGTATCAGCGGCTAGCGCCCTATATGCAGCTACCCGAAACGATGCCCGCCCGCACGGCTTATGCTCGACAGGAACGACCATTTAACCAGAAGTTCACAGACAGGGCGCCCTACCCCGCCAGCAAGTTTCCGCGCAAGCCTACCCACTTGGCAGCCTTCGACCTGAACGCGGCCGACACTACACAGCTGATGCAGATTCGGGGCATCGGGCGGGGACTATCGGCGCGGGTGGTGGAGTACCGGGCGCGGCTGGGCGGTTTTGTGCGGGCCGGGCAATTGGCTGAAATCTACAGCCTGCGCGACGCGCCCGACCTGGTGGACAGCCTGCGCAAGTACACCTTCGTGACGGGCAGCTTCGCCCCTACCCCCATAGATGTCAACAATGCCCCCTTCGAGCTGTTGCAGGCGCACCCCTACGTAGGCAAGCGGCTGGCGCGGGTAGTGGTGGCCTACCGCCAGCAGCACGGCCCCTTCCGCCAAGCCACCGACCTGCGCCAGATTCGTATTCTGGATGAGGCCACGTACGAAAAGCTCCTACCCTATCTGCGGCTCTGAGAGGTAGCGCTGCCGGGACGCAGCACTGCCACCAGGCCCAATGTTTGGCCGGGGGCGTAGGCGGGTACCACGGTCAGCCAGCCGCCTACCTTGCCTGGTACCAGCCGCGCCAGGTGCGGGTAGAGCCGCCATACCATTTCAGCCGACAAAAACCCGATGCTGGCCCCGGCAAGTACATCGGATGCCCAGTGCCGGTCGTTGAGTACGCGCATGGCGCCGGTGGCCGTGGCCACGGTATACCCCGCCACACTAACCCAGGGATGCTCTTTGCCAAACTGCTCGTGCAGCAGCGTAGCCGTCAGGAAGGCGTCGGCGGTATGGGCGGAGGGAAAGGAGCTGAAGTCGCCAGCTACGTCGGGGCGCTGCTCGTGGGTGTAGTGCTTGAGCTTGGACACTACTGTGGAGCTGACTGCGTGGGCCAGGGCATAGTTGAGGGTGAAAGCCACCGCGCCCCGCTCGCCATGCACGCCCACCACCATTAGCCCGTAGGCGCCCCACAGCGACGCGCGGCGCGTGTAGTCGTCTATTTTGGTGTGGAAGCGCGGAAACGCTTCACGGGTTTCATCGCGTACGTGCTCCTTCCACTCGTCTACCACGTTTTCGTTTTTGCCCGCGTAGGCCACGGCCAGCAGCGTGAGGGGCACAGCTACGCGCAACGCACGAGCCGGCCGCCACGCGGTGCTGCTATCGGCCGGGGAGTAGGCGGTTTGCGCGTATGCACCTGGCAGAGCCGTTAAGCTGAATAACAATAGCAAAAGAAAACGCATAGCAGATAGGCAAGGAAACATAGGCGGGATTTTAGGTAAGATATTTCTCGAGAAGCTGTGTTTTTCATGAAGACGACACGGTTTCAGCTCTGCAAGCCTCCGCAACGGCAGCGGCAGCGGCTACGTATGCCCGGCAACTAGCCTATGCCTTCAGCTTCCAACTTTTTGCTTCGTACTATTTGTGCCTTGCTGGTGGGGTGCGCGCTGCTACTAGGTGGCTGCGCCGATAAGTCGACCCGCGGCGACTTTGTAGATGTGAGCCGGCAGTATGATATCAAGCAGGTAGGGCGGCTGCCGAAAAGCAAAGTGACGGAAAACTCGGGCCTGGCGCCAGCCAACAAGGTAGGCGACCTGTGGACGCACAGCGACGGCGGCAACAGCTCCCGCCTCTACCAGATTACCCGCCAGGGTGACCTGCTGAAAACCATTGACCTGGCCCCTCTTACCAACATCGACTGGGAAGACTTGACCCACGACGACGAGCACCGCCTTTACCTGGGCGACTTTGGCAACAACCAGAACAAGCGCCGCAACCTGGCCATCTACCGTCTCAGCGGCCCGGCCTTCCAGCGCATCGATACCATCCGGTTTGCCTACCCCGATCAGCGGGCCTTTCCGCCCAAAAAAAGCCGGCGCAATTTTGACTGTGAGGCCTTTTTCTACTCGCAGGATAGTCTGTATCTATTCACCAAAAACCGCAGCCCCGAAGACTTGTGGGTGAAGCAGTACGTATTGCCGGCCCGGCCGGGCACATACGTAGCTCGCCTGGCTGACAGCCTGCTGCTCGACACCTGGATTACGGCCGCCGACCTCAGCCCCGATGGCCGCACGGTGGCTCTGCTAGGCCGCGGACGCGTGTACCTGTTCCGGCGCGAGCCTGGCAAGCGCCTCTTCGACGGGGCCAAGCACATGCTGCGCCTACCCACCGACAGTCAGGTAGAAGGTCTTTCGTTTATCAACCCACATGATTTCATCATTAGCAGCGAGAAAGGCCGACTCTACCAGGTCACGCAGCGGTAGGTGGTCCTGCGCCGATATGGCTGTTTTGGGCCGGTTGCCGTAAGAAATAGGCATGCGTTGGCAAGACAGAAGACGTTTGTCGTCCTGAATCTGCGAAGGATCTTACCTCAGTAGAAAAGTCGTTGGTACGCGCATCATGCTGATGGGAGAAGGGATTTCGCTGCCCACTCAGATAACAACCGTTTTCATTCACAACCCCACAAACTCGCAACTCACAACTTCTATATTATGGCATCTACCATTCTGGTAACTGGCGCTACGGGCACCGTGGGCGCAGAGCTGGTGAAAGCGCTGGCCAACCGCGGCGTTACGGTTCGGGCGGGCGTACACTCTATCATTAAAGGCGACCGGCTGAAACACCTCAACCCCGATGTGCAGCTGGTGGAAATAGATTACCGCAAGCCCGAAACACTGGCTGTGGCCCTTACCGGAGTCGAGCGCGTGTTTCTGCTGCCGCCTCCTACCCCCGACCAAATAGAACTTTCTCGCTCCTTAGTAGAGGTGGCTAAGCAGGTCGGTGTACGGCAGTTGGTGCAGCTCTCGGCCGCTGGGGCTGGCCGCGACGCACACATCACAATCGACCAGCGCCACCGCGAAATAGAGCAGTTGGTAGCCGATAGTGGCCTCACATATGCCACGCTGCGCCCCGAGGGCTTTATGCAAAACTTTGTGCACCAACACTGCGCCACCATCCGCGACGAAGGTAAGTTCTACCTACCTCTTTCCGATGCCCAGGTGGCCTATATTGACGTGCGCGATATTGCTGCCGCCGCGGCTACCCTGCTCACCGCCGACCCTGCTGCCCACGCCGGCCAGGCCTACCACCTCACGGGCCCGGCGGCTCTCAGCGGCCAGCAGGTAGCCGAAGCGCTTAGCCAGGCTACGGGCCGGGAGGTGACGTATGTACCGGTTGCGGAGGAAGCTGCCCGTGCGGCCATGCAGGAGCTACCCGCCGAGCGGGTAGAGGAGCTATTGGCCCTGTATGCCGACTACCGCGCCGGGCACGCCGCCGCTATCAGCCATGAGGGAGCAGCTCTCCTTGGCCGCGCGCCCCACACCATCCAGCAGTTTGCCGACGACTACCAGGCCCAGTTTCAGCCGGAAGCATAGGGGAGGTAGCAGGAAGGCTACGCCAAGGACCACGTAGCCTTCCTGACAACTTGCAGCGCCCCCACGCGCAACTTCGCACCAGAGAGGTTACTTTTACTGTTCTTTTTCCACTGTCCACTTATGTCCGCTACTGCCGAGCCGCCTGTTATTTTGTCCCGATTGCGTACCGAAACCCGGCCCTACCACGATGCGCTGGAGCAGAACACGTTCAATCAGGAGTTGATGGCAGGAACGGTTTCGCAGGCGGCTACTGCGCATTTTCTGCGCCGGCTGTATGGTTTTTTGCAGCCCTACGAAACCCATTTGCGGACGCACGCCGCCGCGTTTGGGCCGGAGTGGCAGCTCGACCAGCGCTACCGCGCCCACCTGATTCTGGAGGATCTGTCGCATACCAATGATGCATCGGTGCCGCCGCTTTGCCCTACCCTGCCGCCGCTGCACACGCGCGCCCAGCTCCTGGGCGCTATGTATGTGCTGGAAGGCTCTACCCTGGGCGGCCAAGTGATTCGGCGGCAGCTGGCCAAGGCCGATATTCCGCTGCAAGCCTACTTCACTGGCTACGCGGAGCGCACAGGGCCAATGTGGAAAAGTTTTTGTCAGTTGCTGACGGCAGCAGCCCCACCCGAGGAACAGACCGAAGTGGTGCAGTCGGCCGTGCTTACTTTTCAAACCCTACACGCGTGGATCAACCAACCGTAAGCCACACCAGCGAGCTACTGTCGGACATGCCGACGACCCTCACCAACTGCGACCGGGAGCCGATTCATATTCCGGGCGCGGTGCAGCCGTATGGGTTTCTGCTGTGTCTCGATGAGCGCACCCAACGCGTGGTGCAGGCCAGCGAAAACACGCAGGCCCTGCTGGGCATTCCGGCCAACGAGCTGGTAGGCGCAGGGCTGGAGCAGTTGCTACCTCCCACGCACCTGGCAGAGCTGCATGCCCTTTGGCCTACCCTCACGGAAGCGCCCCGACTATTGGGCGTGCAGTTGCACCACACCCCCAATCAGCCCTTCTACAAGCTCATTGTGCACCGCTACGATGGGCTGCTGTGGGCGGAGTTTGAGCCGGTAGCCTCCAACGACCCCAGCGTGGTAGACCTGGGCACGTTGAACACTGTCCTCAGCCAAATGCTGAGCGCTACTACCGTGCTCGACTTTTGCCAGCACGCCGTGGAGCAGGTGCGCAGCATCACGGGGTTCGACCGGGTGGCCATGTACCGCTTTGCGGCCGATGAAAGCGGCGAGGTAGTGGCCGAAGCCAAGCGCCCCGACCTAGACCCGTGGTTGGGCCTGCACTACCCCGCCACCGATATTCCGCAGCAGGCGCGGGCCATGTACCTCAAAAACTGGCTGCGCTTTATTCCGGATGCCTCCTATCGGCCAGCCGCGCTGGTACCGGTGCGCAACCCTACCACGGGTCGCCCCCCCGACATGACGTATGCCGTGCTGCGCAGCGTATCGCCCATCCACCTGGAGTACCTGCACAATATGGGCTCGGCCGCTACCATGACCATTTCCGTCATTCGGGAAGGCAAGCTCTGGGGCATGATTACCTGCCATCATCTCACGCCCCTGCTAGTGAGCTACGAGCTGCGGGAGCTGTGCCTGTTTATCGGCAAAACCTTCTCGGCCCTGCTGCCAACCAAGGAGCAGCAAGACCTGCACGTTTACCAGCTGCACATTCAGAAAACCCAGACGCGGCTGTTTGATCAGATGAACAGCTCGGCCAATTTTGTAGCTGGCCTGTATCAGCATCCTACCACGCTGCTGGATGTGTTTGCGTGCAGTGGCGCGGCCATCTGTTTCGAAGGCGAGCTACTTACGCTGGGCACTACGCCTACCCCCGATCAGATACAGGATGTGGTAGCGTGGCTGCACCAGCATGCGACCGAGGATGTCTTCTATACCGATTCCTACGCCCGACTCAACCCGGCTGGGGTAGCCATCAGGGCCACCGCCAGCGGCATTCTGGCCATTACGCTGGCCCAGGAAACCAACGACTACATCCTGTGGTTTCGGCCCGAGCAGCTCCAGACCGTTACGTGGGCCGGGCGTACGCAGAAGGTGGAGACCAAAGCAGACGGCCAGATTTTTCTGTCGCCTCGGCAGTCATTTGAGGCCTGGAAGCAGACGGTAGAAAACACGGCCGCCGCCTGGCAGCCGCTGGAAATAGAAGCTGCTCAGGAAATTCGCCTGCATATTGCCGATATCCGCCTCAAGATTTTCAACGAGCTGCAAGCCCGTGCCACTAGTCTCAGCCGCCTCAATGCCGAGCTGGAACGCAGCAACGACGAGCTGGACTCCTTTGCCTACGTGGCCTCGCACGATCTGAAGGAGCCGCTGCGGGGTATTCACAACTATTCCATCTTCCTGCTTGAAGACTACGCCGACCGCCTCGACGCCGAGGGCGTCAGCAAGCTGCAGACGCTCGTGCGGCTCAGCCAGCGCATGGAGGCCCTGATTGAGTCGCTGTTGCAAATCTCGCGGGTAGGACGCCTAGACCTTACCTTGGTTCCCACCAATATGAATGAGCTGGTGACGGGCGTATTGGAGCTGCTGGCCCCCCGCCTGGAGCAAACCCATACTACCGTGGTGGTGGCGGATGCGTTGCCCACCGTACTAGCCGACCCTATACGCCTTGGCGAGGTTTTCAACAATCTGATTACCAACGCCATGCGCTATAGCAACGACTCGGAAAAGTACATAACCATCGGTATGGCGTCTGACACCCTTCCAAACTTCCCGGCACCGGAGCAGTTTGATGTGTTCTTCGTGCGCGACCAGGGTATCGGCATCGACCCTAAACACCACGAAAACATCTTTAAGATCTTCAAGCGCCTGCACGCGCAGGATAAGTATGGCGGCGGCACGGGGGCCGGTTTGGCCATTGCCAAAAAAATGATTGAGAAACACGGCGGCAAACTGTGGGTGGAATCCGTACTTGGAAAAGGCGCTACGTTTTATTTTTCCCTTCCCAAAGCTCTATGAAAACGTCCTTCGTAAATCCCATCCTTGTGGTGGAAGATAGTCTGGAAGATTTTACGGCGCTGGGGCGGGCTTTTCGGAAACATGCGCTACCCAACCAACTGTTGCGCTGCGAAGATGGTGACCAGGCCCTGGAATATCTGCAGGGCTATGGACAGCACCCCGACTGGCCTTCCCATCTGCCCGCCTTCATTCTGCTCGATCTGAACATGCCCGGCACCGACGGCCGCACGGTGCTGGATGTGCTCAAGCACGATCCGCGCCTGCTTTCTATCCCGGTTATCGTGTTCACCACCTCGGCGAACCACCGCGATGTGGAAGAGTGCTACCGCCTGGGTGCCAACAGCTACCTCACCAAGCCCATTGAGTATACAGTGCTTGAGGAAAAAGTTGAGTTAATTATTCAATATTGGCTACAAGCATCGCAATTGCCGCTTTCTATTTAAGCTCCTACCCTTGAAAAAGATTTTACTTATTGATGACAATGAGCAGGACCGGATGCTCTACCGGCGCTACCTCGACAGGCAAGCTGGCCCGACGCGCATGACCATCTATGAGGCTTCCTCGGGGGAAGAAGGCGTGGCGCTGTTCGAAAGCCACCGCCCCGACTGCGTTCTGCTCGACTATAACTTATTGGATACCGATGGACTCGAAGTGCTGGCCCAGCTTCGGCAGCGCACTCCACCCAATACGCTGTGCGTGGTCATGATTACGGGTGGCGGCAGCGAGGCCCTGGCGGTGCGGGCTCTTAGCAGCGGTGCCCTCGACTACTTAGTGAAGCAGCAATTCGACCCGGAGTTATTATATAAAACAGTTATTCATGCCATCGAGAAAAACGAGTGGCGCCAGTACGAAGCACGATACCACGGCCAGCTGCAGGCCATGAACCAGGATTTACGAGAGTCGTTGGCTGAACTAACGGCTACCCGCCAGCAAGTAGATGATACCAACGCCCAGCTGCTGGCTGCCAACGAAGAAGTACGCCTGCGCAACCAAGAGCTGGCCGCCACCAACCAGCAGCTGGCCCGCACCAATGCCGACCTGGATAACTTTGTGTACGCGGCCTCGCACGATTTGCGGCAGCCCGTCAACAACCTGCGGGGCTTGTTTGAGGAGCTGCGCCGCGCCGCTACCTTTCACGACCCCGAGGAAGGCTTGTTGCTCCGCTTGATTGACGAGTCGTTGCAAAGCCTTACCTCCACCATCACCGATCTGGCGGCGGCTGTGCAAGTGGAGCGGCTGCCTGGCACGCAGGTGCAAGAACAGCTTGACCTGGCTTCTTTGACGACGGATGTATTGCAGGCCCTGCGGCCACAGCTGCTGACCGAGCAGGCCACCGTCTCCACCGATTTTGATGCCCTACCCTCGCTGCAGTACGTACGCAGCAACCTGCGCACGATTCTGCTCAACCTGCTGGCCAATGCGCTCAAGTACCGCCACCCCAACCGACGCCCTACCATCCATCTGCGCACCCAGTTGCTCCACGGCGTTCCGGTACTTGAAGTGCAGGACAACGGCCTGGGCATAGACTTGCAACGTCACGGCGCCGAGCTCTTCCAGCTGTTTCGTCGCTTTCACCCTCATGCGGGCGAGGGTACGGGTCTAGGATTATTCTTGGTCAACCGCTTGGTACAGTCGCATGGAGGCCACATCGAGGTAGAAAGCGAAGTAGGCGAAGGCACTACCTTTCGCATCTACTTGCAAGGGCAGCAGGTAGGGTAGCTTGGTCACCTAGTGGAGTATTCGCACCATCCGTCATGCTTAGCGGACTCATTGCTAGCCACTTAACCTTCTAGGTAGCTTTACACAAAAAAGGCCTCCCCGTACAGGGAGGCCTTTTTTGTCTCTTTTTATTTAGCGCTTAGTAGCGGTTGTCGTTATCGTTGTCGCGGCCACGGTTGCGACGGGGAGCCGAGCCGTAGTCTGAATCGTCGCGTTGGTTGCGGTACTGGTCGCGGCGCTGCTCGCCGTAGTTTTGTTGATTGCGGTCCTCGGAGCGGTAGTCGCCGCGGTCGGGCGAGCCTTGCCAGCTGCCATTCTGGTTACGGTTCGAGGAGCCGTATTCGTCGTTGTATGAACCACCTTGCGAACCATAGCCGCTGTTGCTGCTGCCACCGTAGCTGTTGCGGCCATTGCCGTAGCCACCCCGGCCCCGCTCATCCGAACGGTTGTCGTCATTCCGGTAGCTGTCGCGGCGCGAGTTGCTGCCGTACTGCTCATCGTTGTGGCGGCCACCGCGCTGCTGATTACCATAGTTGTTCGAGCGGTCGTAGCTATTACCGTAGTTGCGGTCAGATCCTTGCTGCGAGCCCTGGTTATCGTAACCTCCGCGCGATGAGCGGTAGTCTTCGTTCTGATTGCGGTACTCGTTGCCGTAGCTGCTGCGGCTGGAGTCATATCCGCGGTTTTCGCCGTAGTTACTGCCCATCGATGAGTTACCGTAATCGTTGCTGTAGCCACCGCGGCCCTGGCGCGAACCATTGTCGTTTTGGTAGCCGCCCTGGTAGTTATTATCGTTGCGGTAGTCGTCCCGCTGATTATAGGAATTATTCATCCAATTCTGCGAGTTACCACGGTAGTCATCGTTGCTACGCTGGTTGCCGCGGTAGTTGTCGTCGTTGTTGCGGTTCTGATTGCCACGGTTCTGATTCTCGTACGAATCGCGACGCTGATTTTCGTAGTTCATAGTAGTAGAATTTTGGGTGGAAGCATATGGCCGGTTGTACGACCCCTGGTAGCTACGGTCGTAGTCGCTACCGTAGTGAGGGGCGTTGCGCCGGTCGTGGTTGTGGTCGTCTTGGGGGTGGTAGCCGCCGGCGCCGTAGTTGCCACCATAGCGCCGGTCCTGTTCGTCGTTGTAGTAGTTGCCGCGGGTTTCAGGCTCTCGGTACTGGTTGCCGTAGCCACCGTGCGTACCGCCGTAGCCTTGGCTACCAAACTCGCCGCGGCTGGCGCTGCTATCTTGGTTCTCGCGGCGCTCCTGGTCGCGGTACATATCGGTGGTGCTGTTGCTAGCGTCGTCCACGTTGCTGCTACCCGCCACATTACTAGTCGCCTGCTTACTAGCGTCCGATTTTTTGTTCTTGTCTTTGCTGCTACCCTGGGCCATAGCAGGTTGTTTTTTGTCCGCTGAAGACGAAGACTTAGTACTGGCACTGGTCTTAGCCGACGATGCTTTCATGTCGGCGGGGTTGGCTTCCTTGTTCTTCTGGTTGCCTTTTTCGCCCGTTACAGCACCTTTGCCTACACTCATCTCGGAGTTAGCCAACGACTGACTCGACACAGCGTCTTTGTCTTGGTTTTCTCCCGATTTCATACCGGGTGTTTCTGGTTGATTGGGATTGTTGGCCAGCGTCTGGCTGGCGTCGGCACCCATCTTGGCATCTTGGCCGGTTTTGTTGGTAAGCGAAGTATCAGCCGACGAATTAGTATTCTGATTATCCTGGTTTTTCTCTTTTGATTCCATGGTGTGGGGGTGGTTTTAGTGAGAAAATGAGTGGGTGGGATTTCAATTTTATACGCGCTGCTTTCCTGATGAGTTAAGATCAACACCAGAAAAAATCTTGGCTTATTCCCTTCACGAACAGCAAATTCCGGCACTACTAGGTCGCCATCAGACGTTTCACTAAGCCTCTTTTCTCCTCACTTTTCCGCTGCTTTTTGCGCAGCAACGAATACAGAAATACCCGTAGCTTTACCCCCAATTCGCTAACTTAACCATTACCATTGCATCCCATGAAAACGGGTACTGTAAAATTCTTCAACGAGGCCAAGGGCTACGGCTTCATCGTGCAGGATGATACCAACCAGGAAATTTTTGTACACCAAACCGGACTAATTCACGAAATTCAGGAGAAAGACCGGGTTTCGTTTGATGTTATCGACGGCAAAAAAGGACTGAATGCTGTGAAGGTAGAGCGCATTTAAGCGTCTCACGTTCTGGCTGAGTGCCTACAAAAAAGCGCCCTGGCTCATGTGAGCCGGGGCGCTTTTTTGTAGGCTAGGGTAATTAGGAGCGTACTACTGAGTGGGGTCGGTTTTCACTACCCGCACGCCTACGGCCATGATGTCGGGCAACTGATCCTGCCGCATGTACTGCTCCAGCATCACTTTGTAGGTGCCCGGCTGGTGAAACTGCTGGCGGGGTAGGGCCAGAAACTGGTGGTCGAAAATGTCGCCGGCACCGCTGCCTAGTGGCTCGCCGGATTGTGGGTCCATCAGAATCATCTGGTGCAGCAGCCGGGACATCTGCTTGCCATCAGGGCCTACCAACGTATGCCGCACGTACAAGTTGTAGTAGCCATACGACGACGTATTGCGCACGTTGAAGTACACATCATAGCGTTGCGTTGTATCCTCAATCTGAAACTCGAAGGTGGGCTTTTCCTGCACCGCCCACGTGCGGTCATCAAAATCGAGGTTTTTCTCAAACACCTGATTGGGGTTACACGCCGCCAGCAACGCTAACAGCCCTACCCCCCACACTACTGAAAAACGAAAAAGACGATGCATACAAGAATCAGGAAGCCGCAGGAGGGGTAGGAGGAGTAGCCGCATCGCCACCGGTGCGGCCGGGCCGGTCGCCGCGCCGACGGTTACGGTCGTCGCGGTTGCGGGGGTTGCCGTTGGAGCGAGCAGAGGCATCGCCGCCGTCGGGTGAGGCTGCGCGAGGTGGGCGCCGGTCGTTGTTGGAACGGGGCGGACGCTCCTCGCGAGGGGCACCACCTTCTGGGGTAGGCCGTCCTTCGGCGTTCTGGGACCGTTCTGCTTTGTCACCTTTTTCTCCGCGGCTGCGGTTGTTGCGGCGGTTTAGCGGCTTGGCGGCTGCGCCACGGGGCCGACGGCCTTCTTCCGGTGCACCGGCGGCCTCGCTGCCTGCGGGGGTAGGCGTCTCCTCAACGGGCGCAACCAGCCGAGGCGGCCGGTCGCCACGAGTACGCTCAGGACGTTCGGGCCGCTCAGGCCGGGGCGTGCGTGCAGCGCGGGCCGTATTTTCGACTTCGCCGATGCCGCCTTTGCGCTTGCGTTTGCCGCGCTTGGAGGCACTGATTTTATCGTCGAGGCGGTCGAGGCTGCCTTCTACAATGGCCGAGAGGTCAGGCGCTTTGTCCTCCTCGCGCACGGGTGGCAGCAGGTTTTCGGGCTTTTCGCCGCGCTTGTTCATCTCCTGCACCTCGCGCACGCGCTCGATGGGCAACATCACCCAGTTGTTGTCGCCGCGGAAGGCAAACCACATGCGCTTCTTGAAGATATCGGTTTTCTGCAGGAAGGCGTCGCCTCGCTCGGTTTGCAGGGGGCGCTGCACCTGCGGAATATCCTTCAGCGCATCGAGGTAGGTGTCTAGCTCGTAGTTCAGACAGCACTTCAGGCGGCCACACTGGCCCGAGAGCTTGGCGGGGTTCAGGCTGAGGTTCTGGTAGCGGGCCGCGGTGGTGCTCACGCTCTTAAAATCGGTGAGCCAGGTGGAGCAGCACAGCTCCCGCCCGCACGAGCCGATACCACCCAGGCGGCCGGCCTCGTGGCGCAAGGAAATCTGGCGCATCTCCACCCGCACCCGAAACTCGTCGGCTAGGCGCTTGATCAGGTCACGGAAATCCACCCGGTCGTCGGCCGAGTAGAAGAACGTGGCGCGAGTACGGTCGGCTTGGTACTCCACATCGGAGAGCTTCATTTTCAGGCGCAGCTCTTCTACTACCGAGCGGGCCCGGAACATGGTACCAGTTTCCAGGTCGCGCACGGCTTCCCAGCGCTCCACGTCTTCGGGCGAGGCAATGCGCAGAATGTTGCGGATTTCCTTGCTGTCGGTGGGCACCTTTTTCTTCTTCATTTGCAGGCGCACCAACTCGCCCTTGAGCGACACGTGGCCCAGGTGCCAGCCATTGCCGGCGGCTTCTATCACCACGGCATCGCCGGTGGTAAGCGGAAGGTAGGAAGCGTTGCGGTAGAAGTCTTTACGACCACCTTTGAAGCGGATTTCGACAATGTCGAACCCTTTAAAATCACTGGGCAGGTCTACGTCCTGAAGCCAGTCGAATACATTTAGTCGGTTGCAGCCGCCGGAACTACAGCCCCCTTTGGAGCCACAGCCCCCAACGGACGTAGTAGAGCAGCCGCCCCCGGAGGAACAGGAAGTGCAAGCCACGGCTAGTAATCTATCTATGATGAGGCGGCATAAAGCCGCACGAAATCGGGTTTCAACAAAGATACATAATTCGCAGGGTACAGGTTCGACGTGCCTATAACAGGTATTTCGTTCGCCTAAAACAGAGCCGCAACCGCTAACGGGCATTGTACCGTACCAAGGGCAACTGTGCACAACTGCCTATACTTGCAGCACCAACCTACACTACTCTTTCTCGCACCATGAGCCAACTCACCATCCGCAGCCTCGCCGAACTTCTGCAACATGAAGGGCAGGAACTGGGCATTTCGGACTACTTCACCATCACCCAGGAGCAAATCAACCAGTTTGCTGCCGCTACCCTCGACCACCAGTGGATTCACGTGGATACGGAGCGGGCCAAAACAGAATCACCGTTTGGAGCGCCCATCGCGCACGGCTACCTGACCGTCTCGCTCCTCCCCTACTTCTGGAATCAGATTATAGCCATTGAAAACCTGAAGCTCCAGGTGAACTACGAAATAGAGCAGCTGCGCTTCAACCAGCCCGTACTGGTGGACAGCCAAGTGCGCCTGCACGCCAAGCTTCTATCCGTAAAGGACTTGCGCGGCGTTGCCAAAACCCGCATTGAGGTAAAGATGGAAATCAAAGATCAAAAGAAACCCGCGTACAACGGCGTGATTACATTTCTGTACCACTTCATGTAGCCATTGTTTTTCGTGTCATCCTGAGCGGAACGAAGGACCTTATCACGGCAGAACGAGTCGTTGTTACGTCGGTCGTTCTAGCGTGATAAGGTCCTTCGCTGCGCTCAGGATGACACGAAAAACAATGATTACCCTTCCACCAACGCCGCGCATTGCTGCGCTATTTCCAGCTCCTCGTTGGTGGGCACTACCAGTACCTTCACCCGCGACTCGGGCCTATTAATTTCGCGTAGGCCGGGGGCGCGGGTTTGGTTTTTGGCTTCGTCGAGCTGCACGCCTAGGAACTCCAGGTTCTGGCAAGACAGCTGGCGCACCAGCGCGTCGTTTTCGCCTACCCCGGCCGTGAACACCAGCGCATCGAGGCCGTTGAGCACGGCGGCGTAGGCTCCAATGTACTTGCGAATGCGGTAGGCGTAGAGGTCGTAGGCCAGCTGGGCGCGGGCGTCGCCCTGGTTAAGGGCAGCCGTGATGTCGCGCATGTCGCTGAAGCCGGTGAGGCCCAGCATGCCACTTTCCTTGTTCAGCAGGTTGCTGACTTGTGCGGGTGAGTAGTGCAGCTCTTGTAGCAAGTGCAGCACCACCGAGGGGTCGATGTCGCCGGAGCGGGTGCCCATCACCAGGCCCGCAAGTGGCCCAAAGCCCATGCTGGTATCTAAGGACTTATTACCCCGCACGGCAGCCATGCTGCACCCATTGCCTAGGTGAATGGTGATGAGGCGGGCATCGGGCTTGCCAAGGTAGGCGGTGGCTTGCTCGGCCACATACTTGTGGCTGGTGCCATGAAAGCCGTACACCCGGATGCGCTGCTCGGTGTACAACTCCTCGGGTAGGGCGTAGCGGAAAGCGTATTCGGGTAGGGTTTGGTGGAAAGCGGTATCGAACACTGCCACTTGCTGGGCCTGCGGGAAGATGCGCTCGGCCACCTCAATGCCCAGCAAATTGGCGGGGTTGTGCAGGGGCGCCAGCGCAAACAAACGACGGATTTCGGTCTTCACCTCCGCATCAATAAACGTGGTGGCGGCGAAGATTTCCCCGCCGTGCACCACGCGGTGACCCACTACAGTTATTTCGGCCGGGTCGTGGAGCACGCCGGCGGTGGGGTCGGTGAGTAGCTTCACTACCTCGCGCAGGCCGGCCTCGTGGTCGGGTAGGGCCAGCGCGAGCTGCTGGGTAGTGGGGTCGTTGGCTTCGCTGAATACCTTGTGGGTGATGGTGGCATTGTCGGCCCCGATGCGCTCTACCAGCCCGCTGCACACCGGCTGCTCAGTAGGCCAGCGAAACAGTTGGTACTTAATGGAGCTGCTGCCGCAGTTGATAACGAAGATGTTCATAGGTAGTCAGCCGTTTATGGAGACTGTACGGAAGTTGCGGCGGCAAAGTACGAACCCTTCAATGCTTCTGTGGAGTAGTGACAATCTCTCTGTTGGTTGCTACATTGTCGCTATTATGCGCAAATTATAAGTAGCGGCAATGATAGATACTATTCAAAATTCATAAATAGAAGATCCAATGATGAGATATTATTTGTTCTTGTATTTGGCATTATTTAGTACTGCTTGCGCTGATAAGAATCGAGGAACGGCACTAGAAGGAGATGTGGAGCAAAACTCCAGTTTGGCAACTTCTACGAACGTAACTGAAGCCGAAGATGGCCCACCATTTAAAGTGGATTGCCCTTGCTCATTTGCTGATTTAGGAAGAGTAAGGGTAACACCAGAAAGATATGATGTGCTAGTATCAGGAAAAGATTGGAATCCGAAATTAAGCTCATGCAATTGGATTTGGAATGAGCTTGTGAGCAATGAAGTTCCTCCTGATACTTTAATAACCGACCTGCGGATACACCTGCTCGATCTGAGTAAGGTTACCCAAAAGATTGATAAGGACTTTCTTGAATCTGAAGTATTCAAAAAAAACCTTATCGCGACTCACTTAATGTTACCTAATGAAGAGTATATGACAACCAAATTTGACCCAAATAAAACAGGCAAATATGTAGGCCCTAGCAAATAAGGCTTTGCCTAGCAAGGTATAAACGTCGGCCTATGGCCGCTGGAATTGACTGTCGTTTATATATGTCATATAGGCTATAAACACCCTACCCTTTATTAGGAATTACCTTCTTCACCACCCCCACTATCTTCTCAATAATAAACCCGACAACTAATCCGAAAATACCGCAAGCCAACACCTTTGCCAGCCAAGCTACGGCTGGCACATTGGCCAGCGCGTGTTCCAGTTCGTGCAGCAAATGGGCGGTGAAGGGAATACCGTGGGCAATGATTTCGGCACCTACCCAGAGCATGGCGGCTGTGCCCACATACCCCAGGATGAGTAGAAACTTCGGCATAAACTTCACCATGCCGCGCCCGATGCTTTGAACGGTAGGGCTGTAGTCGCCTTTGGCAAAGTGCACGCCGATATCATCCATCTTCACGATGAGGCCTACGAAGCCATACACACCTACCGTAATAAATATGGCGACGGCCAGCATTACCAGAATCTGGTTTGTGATGGGCGCGCCGGCTACCTGGCTATAGGCAATAGCCATAATTTCGGCAGATAAAATAATATCCGTGCGCACAGCACTGGCTACCCGCTGCTTTTCCAGTTCCTCGGGCGTAATAACTTTTACGTCTTCGCTTTCGGGGTCTACCTCGTGGCTTTTGCTGAACATGGAATGCACCTTTTCGTAGCCCTCGAAGCACAGATACGCGCCGCCTACCATCAGAATGGGCGTAATGGCCCACGGCGCAAAATAGCCGAGTAGCAAAGCTGCCGGGCTCAAAATCAGCAGCTTGTTGAGCAGCGACTTTTTGGCAATCTGAAAGATAATAGACAGCTCGCGGGACGGGTCGAGCCCTACCACATACTTGGGTGTCACGGCCGTATCGTCAATCACGATGCCGGATACTTTGCCAGTGGTCTTGGCTATTTGGGTAGGTATATCATCTAAACTGGCCGCACTGGCCTTCACCAAGGCCGATATATCATCTAGTAAGGCAAAAAGTCCGGAGGGCATACAGTGTTGATGGAGGGGTGTAGGTATGTTTTTAGAAGACAGCAAGAACGTCATGCTTCGGCAAGCTCAGCATGACGTTCTTTTTTATTTTTATGTGGGCGCAAGTTGCAATAAGTTAGCACTTCTACCTTCCTACCCCTGCTGCGCCTGGATGGCCGTGATGATTACGGTGTTCAGAATATCATCCACGGTGCAGCCGCGGCTAAGGTCGTTTACAGGCTTGTTGAGACCCTGCAACACAGGACCAATGGCCAGGGCGCCGGTTTCGCGCTGCACGGCTTTGTAGGTGTTGTTGCCGGTGTTGAGGTCGGGGAAGATGAGCACGCTGGCTTGGCCGGCTACCTCGGAGCCGGGTAGCTTCTGGCGGCCTACCAGGGGGTCTACGGCGGCATCGTATTGGATAGGGCCTTCTACTTTTAGGTCGGGACGCTTTTCGCGGACCAGTTGGGTGGC
The DNA here is from genome assembly GCF_022921095.1 of Hymenobacter aerilatus. Lineage (NCBI taxonomy): Bacteria > Pseudomonadati > Bacteroidota > Cytophagia > Cytophagales > Hymenobacteraceae > Hymenobacter > Hymenobacter aerilatus. The sequence continues at coordinate 24,353 of NZ_CP095053.1, read as the reverse complement.
CTGACGTACTTTGTCCACGTCGGCGCCCTCGCCGGAGGTACCCGAGGAGTAGGACAGCATGGCCACGCGCGGCTCGATGCCGAATGCCTTGCTGCTGTCGGCGGAGGCCATGGCAATTTCGGCTAGTTGCTCGGCGGTGGGGTTGGGATTCACGGCGCAGTCGCCGAACACGGCCACACGGTCGGGTAGGCACATAAAGAACACCGACGATACCACCGACATGCCCGGCTTGGTTTTGATGAACTGCAACGCCGGCCGAATGGTGTGCTGCGTGGTGTGCACTGCCCCCGACACCATGCCGTCGGCGTGGCCTTTGTACACCATCATCGAGCCGAAATAGGACACGTCGCGGAGCAGGTCGCGGGCCATATCCTGGTTCACGCCCTTGGCCTTGCGCAGCTCGTAGAACGTCTCCACGTACTCGGGGTAATGCGGCGACTGCACCGGGTCTACCACCTGCAAATGGCCCAGCGGCAGGTTCAGACCCAGGCGCTTCACGGAGGCCGCTACCTCATCGGGGTTGCCCAGGATGGTGAGGTCTACCACCTCCTGGCGCAGCAGGTGTGCAGCGGCCCGCAGGATACGGTCGTCGTTGCCTTCGGGTAGCACAATGTGCTTGCGCTGGCGCTTGGCCCACTGCAACAAGCGGTACTGAAACATGTGCGGCGTAATGCCCTCGGAGCGGAAACTCACCATCTTTTCTTCCAACGCTGCCCTATCCACGTAGCGCTCGAAAGTATTGATAGCCAGCCGAATCTTACGCGTATTATCCGGCGTGATGCGCGACTTGATAGCCGCCACGCGGGTGCTGGTTTCGAAAGTGCCGGTAGGCACGGCTATAATCGGCACCACCGTTTGCAGGCCCTCAATCAGTCGCAGCACCGGTGCCTCGGGCTCCGTGCCGGCCGTGAGCACAATGCCCGCCACCCGCGGGTAACTGGCCGACAGATTGGCCTGCAACGCGCAGATAATGATGTCGCCTCGGTCGCCGGGCGTCACAATCAGCACGTTGGGCTTGAGGAAGTTCAGGAAGTTGGGCACCTGCATAGCCCCCGTCACGAAGTTGTCGACCTGATTGGTGAGCGACTCTTCCCCAAACAGCAGCTTAGCGTCTAGTCCCTCATATATCTCGCGCATGGTCGGCTGCGACAGTTCTTTTTCGGCCGGAATCACGGCCAGAATCAACTCGGCGGGCAACTGGGCTTGCAGTAACTCACGTACGTCGTCGAGTTGAGCGGGTGCTACTTTATTCACCACCACCATCAGCACCTGCACCTCATTGGTCTCGAAGCTGCGCAGGGTAGTGAGCACGTTGTTGATAATCTGAGCAGTCGGCTTGTCATCACCCGAAAGCACCAGAATAACCGGTGCGCCCAGGTTCTTGGCAATGCGTGCGTTGTAGCCAAACTCAAAGGCCGTACCGGGCCCCACAAAGTCGCTACCCTCCACCACCGTGAAGTCGTAATTTTCCTCTATCTGCTTGAACTTGTGAATGATCGTGTCGATGATTTCACCCTGCCCGTTGTTTTCAATCAGCCGAAGCACTTCCGGGCGAGTGTAGGCGTAAGTGTCTTCGTAGGCAATGGGCAGCTTGAAATGCTGGAGCACCGTTTGGAGGCGCACGTCCTTCTTTTCCCGCGGGCTTGCGTCAATAATGGGCTTGAAATAGCCCACTTTCTGCGCTTTGCTGAGCAGCATATTCACTAGGCCCAAGGCTATCAGGGATTTGCCGCTGTACGGCTCGGCCGTGGCAATGAAGACGGTTTTGGTCATAGGAAAAAGTAACAACGGGAGAAAGCCCGGCAGCATGACGAAGCTGGCAAACTACTGCCTGCGCAACTACCGGGGTGCCCCTTCATACGCAAGTTGCCGGGCAGCGGGTGCAGCTACCCCTACACGCCAACGAGCCGGACAGGCGATGTGCTGTCTGGCTCGTTGGCGTGTAGGGGTAGTAGAGCGCCGCGTCTTGGGCTTAAATAGCTTCGTCGGCAAGCTCGGGTTGCAGGGTAGCCAGGGCTTTTGCCAGTGCCGTATCTTGCAATCCGGGGATGGACACACCTTCTACGCGTACTACCGTCACGTCGGTCAGGCCAATAAAGCTGAGCACGGCTTGTAGGTAGGGCGCCACAAAATCATTACTTGCTGCCGGCCCTTCGGAGTAGATGCCGCCGCTTGCCATGGCTATGTATACCTTCTTGCCCGTCACGAGGCCTTGTGGCTGCCCATTCACGTATTTGAACGTGATACCGGCCCGGCAGATGTGGTCAATCCAGGCCTTGAGCACCGAGGGAATCCCAAAGTTGTAAAGCGGGGCGCCAATCACAATAATGTCGGCGGCTTGCACCTCGGCTATGGCGTCGTCGGAATGCTTAGCGGCTAGTTGCTGCTCTGGGGTGCGGTCGGGGGCCGGCGTGAAGAGCGACTGGAGCTTGGCGGCTTCCAGATGCGGAAAGGGGTTGGTAGCCAGGTCGCGGGTAGTCACAGTGCTACCAGGAGTATCTTCCAGCAACTTGCCTATGATGGCATCAGCTAGTTTAATGCTGAATGATTGGTCCCCGCGCGGGCTGGAAACAATGTTGAGAATGTTCATGGGAAACGAAATAAAAATCGACGCAACGGTCAGCAAACTTGATACTTACAAAACAACTACGCCAACTCATCTACCTGATAAATTGCGTGAGTCAACAATCAATGTACATACATTTAATATACCTATATTGTTTTAGCTATTCTTCTTCTTTGTCAGCGTTTGTGAATGCGGCATACTCAAAAGCCCCTACTCCGAATAGGAATAGAGGCCTTTAAGTATGCCACAAACATGGTTGAACCGAGTGGAGGCGTTAAGGCGTCAGCACCACTTTCACGCAGTTGTCTTTCTTCTTCTTGAAGATGTCGTAGCCATGGGGCGCTTCCGACAGGGGTAAACGGTGGGTGATGATGTCGTCGAGCTTTACCTTGCCTTCTATCACGTATTGCAGCAGCTTGTCGATGTGGGCCTGGGCGGGCGCCTGACCACCGCGAATGGTGATGCCTTTGTCAAAGAATTGGTGAATAGGAAAGTTGTCGTAGGGCGAGCTGTACACGCCTACCACCGACACAATACCACCCCGACGCACAGCGCTCATACAGGCCAGCAGCACCTTATCGGTACCTTTTTCGAGGTTGAGTACCGCTTTGGCTTTGTCCAGCACGCTCCGGTTAGCCTCGAAGCCCACGGCATCCACGCACACATCGGCGCCGCGGTTGTTGGTCACGCTGCGGATTTGCTCAATTACGCCATCGTAGCTTTCCCACAAGATGGTTTCTACGTTGGCCGTTTGCTTGGCTTTGTCGAGGCGATACTGCTCTACATCGACAATAAACACCCGCGCAGCCCCACGCAGCCACGCCGATTTGGCGGCCATGATGCCTACTGGTCCGGCCCCAAAAATCAGCACAGTTTCGCCGCCTTTCACCTCGCCCCAGTCAATGGCTGAGTAGCCGGTCGGGAAGATATCGGTGAGGAATAGCACCTGGTCGTCGCTGAGCGAATCGGGCACTTTGCGCGGGCCAAAGTCGGCGTAGGGCACGCGCACGTACTCAGCCTGGCCGCCGTCGTAGCCGCCGTAGAGGTCGGTGTAACCAAAGAGGGCGCCGCCTTTCTCCGTGAGCAGGCCGCCTTCGGGGCCGTAGTGGTCGGGGTTAGAGTTTTCGCAGTGGCCTGGCAAGGCATGGTTGCAAAAGAAGCAGGTACCACAGGCAATTGGAAAAGGCACCACTACCCGGTCCCCTACCTTCAGATTGCCCACGCCACGGCCTACCTCCTCCACAATACCCATAAACTCGTGGCCCAGTATCATGGGCCGGGGCTGCGGAATGGCACCGTCGTAGATGTGCAGATCGGAACCGCAGATGGCCGTACTGGTCACGCGGATGATGGCGTCGCGGCCATCCTGAATCTTTGGATCATCGACGGTATCGACGCGAACATCGTTCGCCCCGTGAATCACGAGTGCTTTCATGAAAGTTGGGTTTTGGTTTTGGAAAAGAGAAGAGCGTTTGACGCCGACAGGGCCAGCGACTTCAGAAGGTACGCGGGGTATACAGACGAGTTACCACGGTTCAGCTCCCCTACCCTCTTCAGTTTGCCAACGGACACAAAAAAGCCCTCTGCAACGTGTGCAGAAGGCTTCTGAAAAAGTAAACTTTGTGGTAACCTACCGGACCCGACCACGACTGCCGCCACCTTGCCCAAACGAGCGTCCGCCCTCGCTTTGCTCGCTACGGCCGGTTGGTAGCTGCTGCGTCTGCTGGTGCTGGGGAGCTGCTGGCTGGAGTTGCGGCGCGGCTTGCTGGCGTTGCGGCACTTGCTCCACGCGTTGCCATTGACCCTGGCTTTCTCGCGGGCGGCCTACTTGGCGCTCTGGCTGCATGTCGGTGCTTTGCCCTACCCGGCCGCGGCCACCATAGCCGCCCCATCCGGCACGCTCGGGATTACTAGCAGGAGACGTTTCGCCAAACGGCTGCGTATGCTCGGGGCGCTGGGCAGGGTAGGTACGGCCGGCATCAGCCAGATTGCGTGGTTGGTCATAGCTGGCTCTATTCCGCAACTCACGCGTATCACCATACGCGGGGCGATTGTCGGCGCCGGCACTTACTACCCTACCCCGGCTGCGGTAATCAGCGCTATTGTCGTAGCGGCGCTCCACGGTGCGGGGCGCATCGGCACGACCGGCACGTACATCGGGCCGGTAGAAGCCCAGGGAGTTTTGTTGCATCGCCACCCGGCCCGGCCGGTTCACGTTGCTCACGTTGTAAACGTTCACACGACTGCGGGTCACAGCTTCCAGCTCACTACGACGTGGGCCGGTTACGTACGTGCGGTTGTTCTGCACGTAGGTATTGTTGATGATAGTGGTATTATTGATAATAGTGACGTTGCGGGCAGGTCGCACGTAGTAATCATGCCAGCGTGGGCTCACTAGGTATTGCTGGGGCACAAATACCCAGGCTGTATTGGGCACCACATAGCGCGGCCCGAAAGATACGTTGATGTTCACGCTGGGCCCTAGGGGTGCCCAGCCGTAGTAGCCACCGCCGCTGCGCCAGCTCACCCAGGCCGGTCCCCAGTCGGTGCCGGGTAGCCAGCTCCAGCCGTAGTAGTCGGAGTAGCGCCAACGGCCGTAGTGAAACGGCGCCCAGCCCCAGTCGTAGTTGGATACCCAAGTGTTGCCGTACTCCGTCATGGCCCAGTAGCCGTTGGTGCTATAGGGCTGAAAATCGGGACCCACGTTGGGTAGCCACACGTAGCCATAGTCGGGGTCTTGCACCCAGCGGCCGTAGGGGCTCAACTCGTCGTAGAAGGTCTGGTAGCTAACGCTGACGCTAGGCTGCGCCGCTGCCAGCCGGGGAGTCAGCGCACTCAGCACCAACCCCAGTGCCCAAACCAGACCGCTTCTCTTTAGAAAGGTTATCATGGAAATAAGAAGTTAAAGCGTGAGAGCAGCTTGGCCGGGGGTACAGGCCGTACGTCCCGTCTCCTACCCTAGTAAGCTCTTATTTCTTAGACAACTCAAATCCTGTACCGTTTAATTGCTATTCCACTTACTTCGGAGTGCCCGCCAGCGTATACACCTGAATTTCTTTTGGCTGCAGCACATAAGCGTATTGTTCGCTCACCAAGACCTGCTGCACGTCGGCCGCTGGCAGGGGTAGGGAGCGGTCGGTGAAGTTGTAGAGGTGGAAGAAATGCAGCGCATTCTCAGCCACGTAATACAGCTCATCCCCCAGAAAACCCACGTAGCTCAAACCTGTAAAAGGCAGTTTTTTGCGGTAGTTACCCAGGTTATCAAACACCAGAATGCCGCCTACCCTATCCACTAGGTATACGTTGTTCTGGTACTGCCGAAGGAAACGAAAATCGGGTTTGCTCCTACCCACCAGCAGGTCCATGGGCGTGGTGATGGTAGGGCGCTGCTGCGCTAGGTCGAACTGGACCAATGCAATGTTGCTCTCATCAAACAACCACAGTCGTTCATCGGGCGCGATAGTCGCCGTGCGAATGGTGCCATCCAGAAAATCGGCGGTGCGCACCTGCGTGAGCGGGGACAGGAACCGGTCGAGCAGTAGTAGTTGCTGCCGGTCGTCGTAGAAAGCCAGGATTTTGGTGGTGTTCCAGGCTTCCAGCTGAGCAATGTGCCCTGGCAAGGCCGGTGAGTAGGTGTTCAAAACCTGCCCCTCAACTCCGAATTGCACAATGTTATTTTGCCGGTCTACCACATAGAGCGTGCCGCGACGGTCGAGGGAGGCCACGCCGGTGGTGGCCAGCTTAATGGTGCGCACCAACGTCCAGCCCTCGGCGGCCGGAGCCGCGGCTGCAGTGGTAGGCACTAGCACCGGCCGGCTGGGCGGCGCCACCGAGCCAGCTGCGGGCACAGTAGTTTGCCCTACCCCCGCCAGGGGTAGCAGCAGGCTGCTACCTAGCAAGAGGCAACTAGTCAGCTTGTTCGAAATACTGGAGAGCCAGGGTTTCACCATCATACACCGCGTAGGAACAAAAATTGACCCATTCGCCGAGGTTGAGGTAGCGGCTGCCGGGGGCTACTTCTACGTCGAGCGGCAAGTGGCGGTGCCCAAAAATATAGTAATCGTGGTGCTGCTGCTGCTCCAGTTCGCGGCAGTATTGCAGCAGCCACTCCGCGTCACCTTGGTACACTTCTTCTACCTTGGTATTCTGAATGCGGCTCCGCCGGCTCCAACCATTAGCAATGCCAATGCCCAGGTTGGGGTGAATGCGCGCAAACAGCCACTGCGACACGGGCGAGGCGAATACGCGCTTCAGCACTTTGTACACATGATCTTTCGGGCCTAGCCCGTCGCCGTGGCCCATATGAAACTCGTGCCCACCAATGCGCTGGCTTACCGGGTGGCGGTGAATGGGAATGTCCAACTCCTGGGTGAAGTAGTCAAACATCCACATATCGTGGTTTCCGGTGAAGAAAATGATGGGGATGCCCGCATCGGTCAACTCGGCTAGTTTGCCCTGCAACCGGATAAACCCGCGCGGAATGGCGTGCCGGTATTCAAACCAGAAATCGAAGATGTCGCCCAGCAAATAGATAGCGGCAGCATCGGGGGCTACTTCGTCCAGCCAGCGCACGATTTTACGCTCCCGCGCCAGGGAGCTGGCGGCTGTGGGCGTGCCCAAGTGGAAATCGGAGGCGAAGTACACCCGGCGACCGGGGGGTAGGGCCAGATCAGGCAGGCGAGGTGGCGTCATCCAGTAAGAACAGCACGAGGCTGCGCGGGCCGTGGGCACCGAGCACCAGCGTTTTTTCAATATCGGCCGTGCGGCTAGGGCCGGTAGTTAAGGAAATCATAGAAGGCAGCTTGTCGCCGTGCTGCTCGCGCACCCGCGCCAGCCCGTCGCCAATATCGGCTACCACCTGCGAAGTGCGGGCCAGCACCAGGTGCTGATCGGGGTAGATACTGAGACGGCGGCCGCTGGCCGTGGCGGCACTCACTAAGATGCTGCCCGTGCGGGCTATCAGCGCTTCACAGGTGGTCAGGCCCGCATCGGCGTTGCTGATAAAGTCGGTTTCGTCGCCGTTGAAGACAATGCTGCCTTGGTGGAGTAGCTTTTTCAACTCTGGCTCCCACACGTACAGGTTGTTCAGCTCCTTCTCTTTCTTGTAAATGAACAGCTGATCAAAAAAGTGCTCCTCCGACTCGCAGTAATAGAACTCGCCTCCTATGCGTCGGAAGCTCTCTACAAACGCAATATCCAACTCCCCCTCGGGTACCCGTGGGTGCAGCGGCATCCCAAAATCGGGTGCGGGCGGCTGTGGCGCCGGTGTTTGCACTGCCTCCCGAATGCGGCGCAAGAGAATATCACGAGACGACTCAGCCATACAGCAAAGGTAAGAGGAAGTAGGCTATTGCTTTTTTATATTAAAACTAAAGCTAGAACGGATTCCCTTCCTTAAAAAAGAGGGGAATCCGTTCTAGCTTTAGTATACATTCCGACATAGAAAAGCCAGTGTCTCTTTCGAAACACTGGCTTTCTGCCTTAGAAATCGACTATGCTACACGGGCGTTACAGCCCCGCCGCTGGGAACATCGGTGGAGCGTGGTCCTTCGGGCCTGTCGTCGATGCCGGGTAGGTTCATGTCGGGCAGGTCGTCGCCGAGGGCTACGGGGTGCTCATCTTTCAGCTCGCTCAGCGTTTCGCTGCGGTCAGTGCCGGCCATGTGCGCCTGATAGCTGGTCTGGGCACCATAAGGGCGCGGACCCACAAGGCGCTCTAGGTCGTCCTGCAACAATACTTCCTTAGCCAGCAGCTCCTGCGCAATGGTTTCCAACTCCTTGCCGCGCTCAGTCAGCAGGTTTTTGGTACGGGCGTAAGCGGCTTCAATAATGCTGCGTACCTCCTCATCAATCATCTGCGAAGTAGCCTCCGAATAGGGTTTCGAAAAGCCATACTCGTTCTGACCTTTCGAGTCGTAGTAGGAGATGTTGCCCAGCTTGGGATTCATGCCATACATCGTCACGATAGAATAAGCCATCTTCGTGATGCGCTCCAGGTCGCTCAGCGCGCCAGTCGAAATCTTACCGAAAATCAACTCTTCAGCGGCCCGGCCACCTAGGGCCATGCACATTTCGTCGGTTAGCTGCTCGGTGTTGTAGAGGAACTGTTCGCGGGGCAGGTACTGGGCGTAACCCAGAGCCGCTACCCCACGCGGCACGATGCTGACCTTTACCAACGGGTCGGCGTGCTCCAGGAACCAGCCCGCAACCGCGTGGCCAGCCTCATGGTAGGCCACAATGCGCTTCTCATCGGGGCTGATAATCTTGTTCTTTTTCTCCAAGCCCCCAATCACGCGGTCGATGGCGTCGGTGAAGTCCTGCATCCCTACCTTCTTCTTGTCGCGGCGGGCGGCAATCAGCGCGGCTTCGTTGCAGACGTTAGCAATTTCGGCGCCGGCAAAACCAGGCGTCTGAGCAGCCAGTTTCTTCGCCTCCACATCGTCATTCAGTGTAAGCGGCTTCAGGTGCACGTTGAAAATCTGCGTGCGGCCGTTGATATCGGGTTTGTCGATACTGATCTGCCGGTCGAAACGACCGGGGCGCAGCAGGGCCGAGTCCAATGTATCGGGGCGGTTGGTAGCAGCCAGGATAATCACACCGGAGTCGGTACCGAAGCCGTCCATTTCTACCAGCAGCGAGTTAAGCGTATTCTCACGCTCGTCGTTACCACCGGGTACGTTGCCGCGCGAACGGCTACGACCAATGGCGTCAATCTCGTCGATGAAGATAATACAAGGTGCTTTGGCCTTGGCTTGTTTGAACAGGTCGCGCACGCGGGCGGCGCCTACCCCCACAAACATCTCCACAAAGTCGGAACCCGACAGAGAGAAGAACGGCACATCAGCTTCGCCGGCTACGGCTTTAGCCAACAAGGTTTTACCCGTACCGGGAGGGCCAACCAGCAAAGCACCTTTCGGAATCTTACCCCCGAGCACCGTGAACTTGGACGGATTGCGCAGAAACTCTACTATTTCTTCTACTTCTTCCTTGGCCTCTTCCAGGCCAGCCACGTCCTTAAACGTGACCTTCACCTTGTCGCCACCTTCAAACAAAGCAGCACGGGATTTACCAATGTTGAAGATCTGACCACCAGGGCCACCGGCGCCGCTCATGCGACGCATTAAGAACCAGAAACCCACAAAGAGCAGAATCAGAACGCCCCAGGTGCTGATATACTGACCATAACCCTGGTCGGTCTCGATATCGAGACCAATTTTCTTCTGACCGGCTGGCAGATTCGCCTGGAGCTTGTCCAGATCGTCTTTAAATGACTTGCCATCTACTACCGGAAAGTAGTATTGCGGCGCATTGGCGCTGGTAGCGCCCAGCGCTGGCCGGCTACGTGAGTCGCGGTTGGCCACGTTTTTCTGAGCGGCCTCACGCGTGAGAGTCACCTGCACCAACTTGTCGTTGAGCAGGGTAATTTTGCTTACCTCGCCAGCTGCTAACAGCTGCTCGAAGCGTTGTTGATTGATTTTAGTAGCAGAATTGGTGCCGGTGAAGTAGACCACCCCAAGGATGAACACTACCAGCCCCAGCAACACCCACAACTGCATTCCCGGCCGCGGAGCGGGGGAAGGAAGCGTAGGTTTTTTCTTTTTGGGCGTTGGATCAGGCATGAACTAGAAATGCTAAAGCGAAAAACATAGGCGGAACACGCCGCCAGCGCTAAATGTTCGGGGTGGGCGCGCGTAACTTATTGAGTGGCGGCTTCTTCCTCTACGTAGGTAATCTCGGCGTCGCCCCACAATTCTTCCAGCGCGTAGAACTGGCGCCGGTCGCGCAGGAAAATGTGTACCACCACGTCTACGTAGTCCAGCAGCACCCACTCGCGGTTGGTGCGACCTTCCATTTGCCAAGGCTGCTGGCCGGTTACTTTCTCCACTTCCTCTTCCACCGAACGCGCCAACGCGTCCAGCTGCGTGTCAGACGAAGCCGAGCATATCACAAAATAATCAGCTACGGCATTCTTCAGCTCCTGCAAGTTGAGCACGACGATGTCGACGCCTTTCTTGTCTTGCATGCCGCGCACTACAATATCTGCCAATGTGTCCGAATCCTGCCGAACCGGGGTACTTTTCATCAAGGTATTATTAGGTTTGAACGTCACAACATACGAATAAAGACGTGGAGGAACTTGCCCCCCAAACGCTTTTCACGGGCCAACAGCTGCTTTGGCTGCCCGAATGCGCTTCCACTAACACGGAAGCCCATAATCTTGTAGTCAAAAACAGCGCCACCGACGGATGTACCGTCATTACCGACAATCAGACCGCTGGCCGGGGGCAGCGTGGCAACCAATGGGAGGCGGCGGCCGGCGAAAACCTGACGCTTTCGGTGGTTTGGCGACCTACCTTCCTGGCCGCTACCGACCAGTTTCAGCTGAGCCGAGCCGTGGCCCTCGCTGTGCACGACTGGGCCACTACCCTGCTCGGCCCCGACCCGGCCCTTCGCCTAAAGTGGCCGAATGATCTGTATTTCGGTACGCAAAAGCTGGGGGGAATACTGATTGAGAACACACTGAGCGGCGCAAAGATTCAGCATAGCATAGTCGGAATTGGCTTAAATATCAATCAACAGCACTTTGCAGTGCCTACGGCTACCTCGTTGGCTTTGCTCACGGGTAGACCTCATGCCCGCCCGGCGCTGGCTGCTCGGCTACTCGAAAGCCTGGAGGGTCGTTACCTGCAGTTGCGCGCTGGCCAGGTAGGGCAACAGCAGCAAGATTACCTCCGCGTGCTATACCGGTATCAGCAGCCGGCACCATATGAGGTAGCGGGACAAAGGGTAACCGGCCGCATAGAAGGAGTAGACGCTACCGGCCGCCTGTTGGTTCGCATTGGGCAAGAGCTACGGGCGTTTGGGTTGCAGGAAATCATCTATCGGTAAGTACAGTGTGGTGACTGTTACTGTAGACGTGGTTGGGCAAGAAATACTTTACTCTGCTTCAAATACCAGCGAGTATTCCTTGTAGTTCCTGGCCTATTTATATCTGAATAGTCAATTATTTTAAGGAGTTCATCTAAAATTTAGAATTTATCTGACAATATGCGCAACCTTTCGGCTGCAAACTGCATCTAAGACAGTAACAAGCCTGCTGAAGGAGGCGTAACGCTGGTCTGGCTTGCTTGTTGTATCAAGCGTTGCATTAAAATCCATCTTTTTCATATCAACCGACAATTCCTACCCGTCGGTCTGTTCCTACCCGATGCCATGTACACCTTTACACGAATCATTTTAGTTGGCCTGTTGATGAGCGTGCGGCTCTCGCTGTTGGCGATGCCCGTTACGGCGCAGTCGTCCGTGAAGCCACCTACCGCCACTACCAGCGCCAGCGAGAGTGCCCGCTCCCTGGCCCCTACCCTTAGCCTATACCCAAATCCGGCCCGCGGCATGGTGATGGTTTCCATCACGCAAAAAGCTGGTCAAGAATATAAGCTGCGCTTGAGCAACATTCTGGGCCGCGAAGTACGCACGGTGGCGCTGCAGCCTGCGCCCGGCGAGGTTTCGATGCCAGTAAATCTATCGGACTTACCGGCTGGCATGTATTTCTACAGCTTGCTCATGAACGAAAAAGTAGTGAGCACCAAGCGTTTAGTTCTTCAAAACTAGGTATTCCGCTTTCCTCTTACTCTTCTCAAAAAGCAGTCGGTACCCCGACTGCTTTTTTTATGTTCTGCGCATTCTCGGCTCAACTCGTAGCGTTAGCTACTATGCGGCCCAATTTATTGTCTATTTTTGGCGCTTCGCTATACTGTCTTTTTAGCTTAACCTTTTTAGTGCCGCGGCGGATGGAGAGCTCCTCCATCTTACTTTCACTTCTGTATGCGTTCGTATTCTCGGTTAAATAATGGTGTGGGCTGGGGCGTGTTTGCCCTGAGCCTGCTGGTGTACCTGCTCACGTTGGAGCCCACGGCCTCGTTCTGGGACTGCGGCGAGTTCATCGCCTGCTCCTACAAGTTGCTCGTGCCCCACCCGCCCGGCGCCCCCACCTTCCTGTTGCTGGGGCGCCTCGTGTCGCTGCTCTCGTTCGGCGACGTAACGAAGGTGGCCGTGCTCGTCAACGGGCTGTCGGCGGTGAGCAGCGCCTTCACCGTCTTGTTTCTGTTCTGGTCCATCACGCTGCTGGCCAAAAAGCTGGTGCTGCGCCGCCCCGGCCTGCACGACGACCGGGGCCTGGCGCCGACCTTCGGGCAGAGCCTGCTGATTGTAGGCGCGGGCGCGGTGGGGGCCCTCTCGTTTGCTTTCTCCGACTCGTTCTGGTTCAACGCCGAGGAGGCCGAGGTGTATGCCATGTCGGCGCTGGGCACGGCGGCGGTGGTGTGGCTGATGCTCAAGTGGGAGAACAGAGCCGATGAGGCCGACAGTGACAAGTGGCTGGTGCTGCTGGCCTATGTCATTGGCCTGAGCATCGGCGTGCACCTCTTGAACCTGCTGGCCATCCCGGCCCTAGGCTTCCTCTATTACTTCCGTCGCCAGCCCAACCCCAACTGGGGCGGCGGCATGGCCACGCTCGTTATCAGCTTTGTGCTGGTGGGCGCTATTCTGGTGGGTATCATTCCGGGCCTACCCACATTGGCTGGCAACTTCGAGGTGTTCTTTGTCAATTCGGTTGGCCTACCCTTCAACTCCGGCATCGTGCTGTTCATGCTGCTGCTGGTGGCCTTGATTTGGGTGGGCTTCCGGCAAAGTTTTCAGCGCCGCAGTCAGTTGCTGAACACGTTCATGCTGTGCTTCGTGTTCATTTTGATCGGCTACTCGTCCTACCTGATCGTGCCGATTCGTAGCTCCTACCACCCTACCATCAACGAGAACAATCCCGAGGATGTACTCTCCTTCGTGAGCTACCTCAAGCGCGAGCAGTACGGCGACCGGCCCTTGCTCTACGGTCCGCAGTTCAACGCGCAGGCGGTCAGCCAGCAGGATGGTGCCCCGCGCTACGTGCGCCAGGGCGATAAGTACGTGGTGGCCGAGCGCCGCCAGGAGCTGGTTTACCGCGACGAGGACAAAATGCTGCTGCCGCGCCTCTACAGCAACGACCCACGCCATATTCAGGAATATCAGAAATGGGTCGACATTCGGGAGGGGGTGAAGCCGACCATGGGGCAGAACCTGTCGTTTCTGTTCCGCTATCAGATGGGGCACATGTTCTGGCGCTACTTCCTGTGGAACTACGCCGGGCGCGAAAGCGACGTGCAGCAGGCCGGCACTGTGTGGCCCACCGAGACCAGCCAGGGCCTGCCCGAGCGCGTGGCCGAGAGCAAGGCCCGCAACCAGTTCTTCGCCATCCCGCTGCTGCTGGGCTTGCTGGGCTTGTTCTACCAGGCCCGCCGCGACGGCAAGAACGCCTTGATCGTGGGCCTGCTCTTTGTCTTCACGGGCCTGGCCATCGTCGTGTACCTGAACCAGCCCCCCATCGAGCCCCGGGAGCGCGACTACACTTTCACGGGCGCTACCTATGCCTTTGCTATCTGGATCGGGCTGGGCGTGCTCGCGCTGGCTGACTTGCTGGGCAAGCTCGTCAAAGCCGACGCAGCCCGCGCTGGCGCCGTGACGCTGCTCGGGCTGCTGGCACCGGGCATCTTGCTGGCCCAGGGCTGGGACGACCACGACCGCTCGGACCGCTACAACTCCGTGGACTCGGCTAAGAACCTGCTCAACTCCTGCGCCCCGAATGCCATCTTGTTCACCAATGGCGACAACGACACCTTCCCGCTGTGGTACGCCCAGGAAGTGGAAGGCGTGCGTACCGATGTGCGTGTAGCTGTACTCAGCTACCTGAACACGGACTGGTACATTGCTCAGATGAAGCGCCGCAGCTACCTCAGTCAGCCGCTGCCCATCTCGCTGGACAGCTCGCGCTATGCGCAGGGCACCAACGACTACCTCCCCTATGCGGAAAACCCCAGTGTAGGTGAGGTGAATCTAAAAGACTTTATCAGTCTAGTTGGCCAGAACAGCGACTTGCTGAAGGTGAGCTACGGCGAAGGCGGCCCTACCCTGCTCTCCTTCCCCTCGCCCAGCTTCTACCTGCCCGTTGATACCGCGGCCGTCCTGCAAAGCGGCATTATTCCCGCTGACCGCCGCAATCAGCTAGTGGGCAAAATGGAGTTTACCATCGGCAAGCGGGCCATCGAGAAGAAAAGCCTGGTGATTCTGGACATGCTGGCCACCAATAATTGGAAGCGGCCTATCTATTTCTCCAGTACTGTAGTACCATCTGACATGCTGGGCTTGCAGCCGTATTTCCAGCTGGAAGGCATGGCTTACCGCATCCTACCCCTCAAAGACCCCAACTATACGCCTAAGAGTAACGACGACGGCTACGTAGAGAAGTCGCTGATGTATGACAAGCTGATGAACCAGTTTCAGTACCGCGGCCTCGACAATGCCAGCATCTTCTATGACGAAAATAACCTGCGCTTCCCGGCCAATTACCGCGACAAGTTTGTGCGCCTAGCCAACGCCTACCTGGCCGATGGCGATACGGCTACGGCGAAGAAGGTGGTAAATAAGTGTTTGGCCGTCATGCCTGATGCAGCTATTCCATACGATTATTACACGCCGCAGCTGGTGCCCGCTCTAGTGGCGGTAGGCGAGCGGTCCAAGGCAAATCAGATTATGGATGTGATGACCAGTCGGGCGGAGCGCAGCGTAGCGTATTACACTACGCACAGTAGCGCCCTGTTTGATCAGGAAGTAAGCCAAGCGTTGATTACGCTGCAGAGCGTCTATTTTGCTGCCCAACAGGTAGGCGACCAGCAACGCGCCAGTAAAGCCATGCAAACCCTGGGGCCTTATCTGCAAGGCGGAAGGTAGTACGCACTTTACATAGTTAGTACAAACAGCAACAGCCGGTTTCCTTCGTGGAAGCCGGCTGTTGCTGTTTTCGATAGTTAAAGCTGAGTCAGTAGCACATGCCTTCAGCAGCACTTCTTACGTATTCAGTAATTTACCCCATTCTATATCTGTTCCGTGTGAAGCTCTTTCTACTTTTTCTGCTGAGCTTACTGCCTGTCTATACGCAGGCCGCTCTTCCGCCGCGCCACGATTTCAGTGGCCAGTATCGTCCTAACTGCCCACAAGCCGATACCCGACGGGAAGCAGACAGCCTGCGGCTGTACGTTCGGTTTCCGGCAGGAACACTGGTTGCAGGCACACCGCTGTATGTAGCAGCGTGGGCCAGCTACGACGCGAAACAACCCCTATGGCAGGACTCGGTGAGACGTGTGGCCCAGCGGCTACGCCAACGCCCCGAAGGCACGTGGCTAGAGGTAACTCTACCGGTAGCACGCTTGCAGGCCAACCAAATTGTCAGCGTGCAGCCTGCCCCTACCCCCTCCCCCGACGCCAGCGGCGAGGCATGGTTGCTGCTCACCCCCAACCGCTTATTGCGCCCGTACGTGTTAGTGGACTCGTTGGGCGACCCGCTTTTGCGACGTTATGTACGTACAAGCGAGACATTTAGGGTGTCCTATTATGGGTTAGAACATCCTTTCAAGATAAAGCAATATGACGCTGCCTTTGCTGCTGCTCTTCCGCCCATGACCAACCCTGCGGCGCAACCAGCGCAGCCCCGTACGCTCACTATTCGCGACACGGTGAATGTCCGTCCAGGACAGTTGGTGCGGTTGGCTGGTCAGGGTATCTACGCGGTTCAGGACGACGCACAGACACCAGCACTGGGTCTGCTAGCCGAGAATAATGCCTACCCTGAAATTACCACTGCGCCGGAGTTAATTGAGCCACTCATCTACCTCACTACCTCCACCGAACGCAAGCAGCTATACGCAGCCGCAGATCCGAAGCGAGCTACCGATTTATTTTGGTTGACTATTGCCGGTAACAACCAGAATGCGGCCCGGCAAATGATTCGCACTTATTATGGCCGTGTAGCGGAAGCAAACCGCCTTTTTTCGGCCCACAAAGCCGGTTGGATGACTGACCGTGGCATGCTCTACCTAGTATTGGGCCCTCCGGATGCCGTATATCGGACGGGCACGGAGGAACGCTGGATGTACCACGCACCGGCAATCGGAAGCGGTACATATGTGTTCCGCGCCAAACCCAGTACCTTTGCTCCCGACAACTATGATTTGGTGCGCCGCCCTGAGTATGAAATGCTTTGGTATGCCGCCGTGGACCAATGGAGAAAAGGACTGACCGCCCAAGCCGCCCGGTAACCGAGCGCCGCACTTTCTACGACGAAAACAACCGGCCGGTACCCCGCCGTAACAACCGTGAGGACCGCCCCCGTGAGCCCCGCGCCGACGGTGACAAGCCGCGCTATCCCCACCGGCCTGCCGCCGACCGCAGCATTGAGATGCTGTTTGGTCTGCGCCCTATTCTGGAAGCGCTGAATGCTGGCCGCACGCTAGAGAAGATTTTCTTGCTGCGCACCACCAAAAACAGCATTACGCAGGATATTTCGGCTTTAGCGAAAGCCGCAAACATTCCGGTGGCCATGGTCCCATTGGAAAAGCTCGACGGCCTGACGCGCAAAAACCACCAGGGCGCTGTGGCTTTTGTATCGCCCATTGACTACGCCCCGCTGGATAACATTGTGGCGCGGCTGTTTGAGGAAGGCAAAACGCCGTTGCTACTGATTCTAGACCGCATTACCGATGTGCGCAACTTCGGCTCTATTGCCCGCAACGCCGAGTGTATGGGCGTCCACGCCATTGTGGTACCTAGCCGCGGCGCCGCCCAAATCAACGGCGATGCACTGAAAACCTCGGCCGGTGCCCTCAACCTGATTCCGGTGTGCCGCGAGCCAAACCTGAAAGATACCATTCGCTTCCTCCACGACTCAGGCATTCAAGTGGTAGGCTGTACCGAAAAAGCCGAAGACAGTCTGGAAACTGGCGCCGTAGACCTCACTGGTCCCGTGGCCATCCTGATGGGTAGCGAAGAAGATGGAATTTCGCCCGAGTATCTACGCCTCACCGACCATACTCTGCGCATTCCAATGGCTGGGCAAATCAGCTCGCTCAACGTGTCCGTTGCCAGTGGTATTATGCTGTTTGAAGTGCTGCGGCAACGGTTGGCCGTTAAGAGCTAAACACTACCATCAAATAAAAAGCGGCCGCCTGTATTGTACAGGCGGCCGCTTTTTATTTGTATAGGAGCAATTAATTGTACCCTACCCCTTTCTTTGACTTCACGTCGGCCACGAAATCTTTCACACGCTGCTCTTCAGTGCGCTTGCAGATAAGGAGCACGTTGTCATACTCAGCCACAATGTAGCCATCGAGGCCCTGCACTACTACCAGGCGCTCAGACGGAGTTTTGATAACACACTCGCAGGTGTCGTAGAGAATCACGTCGCCGTCGATAACGTTGTTGCACTCATCGCGCTTGCCAATGCGATGCAGCGAATCCCAGGTACCCAGGTCGCTCCAGCCGAAATCGGCGGGTAGGACGTACACGTTATCAGCCTTTTCCATCACACCATAGTCGATGCTGATGTTGCGGCAGCGAGAGTAGGCTTCTGAAATAAAGCCCTCTTCCTGAGTAGTGCCCAACTGGGTAGCACCTTCCTCAAACACCTCCGAAATATCGCTTAGGTATTGCCGGAAAGCGTGCAGAATTACATCAGCCCGCCATACAAACAAGCCCGAATTCCAGAGGAAGTCGCCGCTGCTGATAAACATCTGCGCCAGTTCCAGATTCGGCTTCTCCGTGAACGTTTTCACCTTAAACAGACCGCCAGGCAGAGTATTGTCGGCATCATCCATGTATTGAATGTAGCCATACCCCGTATCAGGGCGCGAAGGCTGGATGCCCAGCGTAATCAGTACGTCGTTGGAGCGGGCCGCATCTACGGCTTGCCGAATCACACGCCGAAACTCCTCCTCGTTTACTACAGCATGGTCGGCTGGCGATACAATGATAGTAGCTTGAGGATCGCGCTGTGCTATGCGGTAGCTGGCGTAGGCAATGCAGGGGGCCGTGTTCCGACCGATGGGTTCACCCAGAATCTGATCGGAGGGCAACTGGGGCAAATGCTCCTGCACCAAATCGTGATAGTCCCGGTTGGTTACCACGAATACGTTTTCAATCGGGCAGATTTCGGCAAAACGGTCGATGGTGAGTTGCAGCATGGAGCGCCCAATACCCATCACATCATGAAACTGCTTGGGATGATGTGTGCGGCTAAACGGCCAAAACCGGCTGCCAATGCCGCCGGCCATTACAACGAGATAGGTATTCTGTGCCATATAATCTGGTGCGGAGTGTCTTAAATAAAAAAAGTTCAAACTTGGAGGTACAAATATCCAATTTTATTTATCAAGTGCTACACAATACCAAATTAATTATACTTTAACTTCCGATGAGCTTAGCGTAGTTATATTAGTCCTTCTCGCAGCAAATCGTGCAGATGAATAAAGCCGCTGAACTGCTCACCATCCAGCACTACCAACTGCGTGATGTTGCGCTGCTGCATGCGGTTGAGCGCTTCCACGGCAAAATCCTCTAAATCGACCGTTACCGGGTTAGGCGTCATTATATCACGGGCGTTGACAGCCTCTAGGTTGTCAAAGTTGGTCAGCATCCGGCGCAGGTCACCGTCTGTAATAATACCTTGTAGCTCGTCGGTAGCAGGATGTAGCACGGCAGTAGCGCCTAAGCGCTTACCCGAAATTTCTAGGATAATTTCCTTGAGCGGCGCCTCTGTACTCACGCGTGGCTTGGCGTTCTGCACCGAAATGTCACCTACCTTCAAATACAGCTTTTTGCCCAACGTACCGCCGGGGTGTAGGGTAGCAAAATCCTGGGAGGTGAACTGCCTACCCTCCAGCAAACACATAGCCAGTGCATCGCCTACTGCCAAAGCCACGGTGGTGCTGGTAGTAGGCGCTAGGTTCAGCGGGCAGGCTTCACGCTCAATGGGGGCGTGCAATACATAATCGGCCTGTTGGGCCAGGTAAGAGCTGGCGTTACTGACCAGCGCCGCTAACGGTACCCCACGGCGCTTGAGCAAGGGTACCAGCACTTTTATTTCGGGCGTATCGCCGCTTTTGCTGATGGCCACCACAAAATCCTGGGGCTGAATCATGCCTAAGTCGCCATGAATAGCATCAGCAGCGTGCATAAACAGTGCGGGAGTGCCCGTCGAGTTCAGGGTAGCCACTATTTTGCTGGCAATGTGGGCACTTTTGCCAATACCCGTCACGACTACCCTACCCGGCAACGCGAGCATGGCGGCTACGCATTGTGCAAAATCCTGGGTAGCCGTTAGGCTATTGGCTACCTGCCGGATAGCCTCTGCTTCTTCCAACAGCACTTTTTTTGCGACGGAGTTGATATCGTTCTGCGCTTTCAATCTAAATTTGATATTACGTAACGGTTAAGCAGCCGCGGGCGGTAGTCGGAAAACATCCTTTCTCCTACTCTGGCATCTTCAACCGCTATTGCAAAATTCCTTAGATTGAGAGTTCAACCTAGTGTGCGTTGAGGCTCTCATCTACCAATCCCCAAATCGAGAAGTGAGGAAGTCTATGCCAGCCGTTAAACAAGTTCCCCTGCCAGAGGCTGATCTGAAAGGCAAGTTAAAGGAAGTTTTTGGGTACGGACAGTTCCGTGGCACCCAGGAAGCGGTTATTCAGAACGTCATCGAAGGCAAGAATACCTTCGTGATTATGCCTACTGGTGCGGGCAAGAGCCTGTGCTATCAGCTGCCTGCGTTAGTGCTGCCGGGTACAGCCATTGTCATTTCGCCGCTTATTGCCCTGATGAAGAATCAGGTGGATCAGTTGAACGCGTTTGGCGTAAACGCAGCTTTCCTGAACTCGACGCTTTCCAAATCGGAAATGAACCGGGTGAAAAAGGATGTGATTACCGGCGATGTGCGCTTGCTGTATGTCGCGCCCGAGTCGTTGACCAAAGACGAAACCATTGAGTTTCTGAATAAGGCCACCATCTCTTTTGTGGCTATCGATGAAGCGCACTGCATCTCGGAGTGGGGCCACGACTTCCGGCCCGAGTACCGCAAGATTCGCGGTATCATTGACAACCTGGGTGCCAACGTTCCTATTATCGCTCTCACAGCCACGGCCACGCCCAAAGTGCAACTGGACATCCAGAAAAACCTGCAAATGGACGATGCGTCGGTGTTCAAAACCTCATTCAACCGCACCAATCTCTATTACGAGGTGCGGCCCAAGCACAATACTAAGAAGCAGCTGATCCAGTACGTGAAGCAGCACAAGGGCAAAGCCGGCATTGTGTATTGCCTGAGCCGCAAGAAGGTAGAAGAAATTGCCGAGCTGCTGAAGGTGAACGATGTGAAGGCCCTACCCTACCACGCCGGCCTCGACCCCCACGTGCGCATGGCCAATCAGGACGCGTTCCTGAACGAAGAGGCCGATGTGATTGTGGCCACCATTGCTTTCGGCATGGGCATCGATAAGCCCGACGTACGCTTTGTGATTCACTACGATACGCCCAAAAGCATAGAGGGCTACTATCAGGAAACCGGCCGCGGCGGCCGCGACGGCCTGGAGGGCAACTGCCTGATGTTCTACAGCTACGACGACATCGTGAAGCTGGAGAAGTTCAACAAGGATAAGCCTGTGACGGAACGCGACAACGGCAAGCTGCTGCTCCAGGAAATGGCCAACTATGCCGACTCGGCCGTGTGCCGCCGCCGCCAGCTGCTGCACTACTTCGGGGAAACCTTTGAGAAAGACTGCGGCTTCTGCGACAACTGCAAGCACCCCAAAGAGCGATTTGAGGCCAAGGAGGAAATGCTTATGGCCCTGAAAGCTGTGGTACAAACCGACGAGCGGTTCGGCCTCGACCACATTGGTACAGTACTGATGGGCATGAAAAACGCCCATGTAGACAGCTACGGCCACGACAAGCTGCCGGTCTATGGTCAAGGTCAAGACCACGACGCGCAGTTTTGGCACTCATTGCTACGGCAAGCGTTGCTTAACGGCTTCTTACAGAAGGACATCGAGAGCTTCGGCGTTGTAAAAATTACGCCCAAA
This sequence comes from Hymenobacter aerilatus, assembly GCF_022921095.1. Lineage (NCBI taxonomy): Bacteria > Pseudomonadati > Bacteroidota > Cytophagia > Cytophagales > Hymenobacteraceae > Hymenobacter > Hymenobacter aerilatus. Next base: position 2,793 of record NZ_CP095053.1, on the reverse strand, counting down.
GGACTTGACTTTATCGAAAATCCTTACGCTATTAAGCTCACCAAAGACCACAACTACGAGGAAGAGGTGCAGCAGGAAGAGGAAAAAGAGGAAGTACAGCAAGCCGCCGGTCACGACGAGACGCTGTTCGACATGCTGAAGGCATTGCGGAAGAAGACTGCCCAGCAGAAAAACCTGCCGCCTTACGTGCTGTTCCAGGACCCATCGTTGAAGGAAATGGCCACGACCTTCCCGACTAAGATGGATGACCTGGCCCACATTGGTGGGGTAGGCATGGGCAAGGCGCAGAAGTTTGGGGCGCCTTTCCTGGCCCTCATCAAAAAGTACGTAGAGGAAAACGATATTGAAACGGCCGCCGATGTGGTGGTAAAATCGGCCGTCAACAAGTCGAAAATCAAGATCTACATCATCCAGCAAATCGATAAAAAGATGGATCTGGAGGAAATTGCCACCTCCAAAGGCCTCGACATGCGTGAACTGATGGAGGAAATTGAGCACATCTGCTACGCCGGCACCAAGCTCAACCTCGACTACTATATTAATAATGTGTTGGACGAGGAGCGCCAGGACGAGATTTACGACTACTTCATGCAGTCGAACACCGACAATATTGCCGTAGCGCTCAAAGAACTCGGCACCGACGACTACACTGAGGAAGACCTACGCCTAATGCGAATCAAGTTCCTGAGCGAGGTAGCGAACTAGGCTCACGGATTTTTTCGGATTAGACGGATTAATCGGACTTTGTAAACGATTCTCCTGATTGCCAACTGAACTCTCTTAAAAACAGAAGGACTTGCCACGTTGGCAAGTCCTTCTGTTTTTATAGGAATCGGTCTACGAAATCCGACCAATCCGTCTAATCCGAAAAATTCGTGATTAGCAGTACTCCTCGAAAGCGCCTTGTAGGTTGTTGGCGATACGCATCATGTCGTTGCCTTCGATGTGGTAGCGCTCAATCATGTGCACCAACTCACCGTCTTTGAATAAGGCAATGCAGGGCGAAGAGGGAGGGTAGGGCAACAGGTGCTCGCGCACTTTATTCACGGCTTCCGTTTCCATGCCAGCAAATACCGTCACAAGCTTGTTCGGCTTTTTGTCGGCGCTGGCTACAGCTAGTTTCAGAGCTGGACGGGCTTTGCCGGCCGCGCAGCCACACACCGAGTTTACGGCTACCAGTACGGTGCCTTGGTCGGGAGTGAGGGCGGCGTCTACTTCTTCAGGGGTCATGAGTTGCTCGAAACCAGCCTCTACGAGGTCTTGGCGGATGGGAGCTACCATGTATTCGGGATAGGTTGCCATTGCGTGAAATGGGCTAGATGAAATAAAATCGACGGTTGACTCTTGCTGGAGCACTGCAAAAATACAGAAACTCCGCTAGGCAAAAGGCATTTGCAGTCACAACCACAAAGAAGCCATTGGGGTTTACCAAACCTTACTTTTCTGCGTAAACAAGAGCCGACCATAGCTCTCCTCCCACATGACTCGCACGCAATTCACATCTACTCTTACCCAATCGGAACCGCCAACAGGCCTCACGCCCTTACTTGAAGCCCTATGGTATGCCGGGCGCGACGAATGGCACCGTGCTCACGCCATTGCCCAAGACCACGAGGACGACCCTACCTATAATTGGCTGCATGCCTGCCTCCATCGCCAGGAAGGCGACCATGCCAACGCTGCGTATTGGTACCGCCGGGCCGGGCGACCTATGCACACGGGCTCGTTGCGGGCTGAGTGGGAAGAGCTTGTACGCACCCAACTTCCGTAATAACTCAGCTGACGCTGGCTCCCAAACCTGGCCTGATAATTTTGTTCTGCCTCGAATAAATTATACTAATACACGAACTTTCAAGCAGTTAGCGCAACGCAACGCAATAGAAGTTATATTTATTCCGCGTTGGTACGGTCCGGCGGAATAGTATGCAAAAGATAGTTGCGTTTACCTTTGCCTTGCTGTGTGCTGGTGCTGCACATGCGCAGGTAGACACTGTACGAGCCACTACCCTCCCACCCGACCAGTTGGCGGAGAAGCTCTACAACAGCGGTGTAGCCAAGTACAACCAGAAAAGCTACCGCGCCGCTCTACTTGATTTCGATAAGGCGCTGGCCGCTAAGCCCGAGTTTGCGAAGGCGTATTACAACCGCGCCACCACACGCTACGAGCTGCAGGAATATCAGCCCGCTATACAAGATTACGACCATGCTATTCAGCTGGAGCCGACGGGCACCTCCTACTTTGGGCGGGCGCAGGCTCGCGAAGCCTTAAAGCTGCGCGACGAGGCCGAACAGGATTACACAAAAGCCACGGAATTGCAGGCAAGCTATGCGCCGGCCTGGTATTACCGAGGCGCCTTGCGCTTCGAGAAAGCCGATTACTCAGCTGCCCGCGCCGATTTTGACCAAGCTATCAAAGCAGACCCTACCTACGCTTACGCGTACCATGACCGGGGTAGCACTCAGCGCCAGCTCGGCAACTATCCGGCAGCCATTCAGGATTATACCAAAGCGCTAGCACTTCAGCCCAATTTGCTGCCGGCCCTCCTGAATCGGGCAGCTACTCGCCGCCGCGCCGGCGACTTGAAAGGTGCATTGGTTGATTACAATGAGTATCTGACCAAAAAGACGGATAACGCCGTGGCCTACTCTAACCGCGGCACTACCCGCTACGAGGCTGGTGACTACCAGGGCGCCGCCGAGGATTTCAGCAAAGCGGTAGCCTTGCAGGCTGACTATGCTTTTGCATGGAACAACCGCGCCGCCGCCTACCTTAAGCTGGAACAATATAAAAAG